>JBEPVR010000022.1:0-19757 GCA_041690915.1 Alphaproteobacteria bacterium | reverse complement strand
ATAAGAGACAGCCCATAGGGGGGGAAACCGTGGATAAGCCTTTGATCCGACTCAAGGGCAAAGAATTCCCCTCTGTCTTGGTGAACAAGGGCCTGCATGACAGGGTGCTCCGGTAGATGGGTTTGAAGAAGAACCTGCCCTCTTCGGGTTTCACGACCTGACCTGCCTGACACCTGATGAAGAAGCTGGAAAGATTTTTCCGATGCCCTTAAATCACTTCCAGAAAGAGCACTGTCTCCATCGACAATACCCACCAAAGTTAATAGAGGAAAATGGTGACCTTTGGCCATAATTTGAGTCCCAATCAAGATATCCACTTGATGATCTTGGATTTGTTGAACCTGGTCGAAAATCTTTTGAGTTGTCGTTAAGTGATCGCTTGTCATCAACGCACAACGAGCCTCAGGGAGAATACTTTTGACTTCTTCATAAATCCGCTCCACACCCGGCCCAATGGAACTATAGGTGCCTTCCTCATGGCAGGCAGAGCAGGCAGAAGGAAGAAGCGTCATATAGCCACAATGATGACAGAGAAGCTTGTCTTGAAATTTATGGTGAACGAGAGAAACACTGCACTGAGGGCACATGAGTCGATCCCCACAGCTTTGACAGAGAAGCAATGGCGCATATCCTCGACGATTCAAAAAGAGCATGGATTGCTCGCCGCGCCCAAGGGTCTGGTGAAGAGCTTCGCGAAGGGGAGACGAAATCCAGCTTTGGGAAGTTTTTTTGACTTTTCGCATGTCAATAAGCTTCACGTCTGGCATTTCTGCCCCTCCATACCGATCGGCCAATTGAATATGGCGATATTTTCCAGAACGAACATTCAATTCCGTTTCAAGAGAAGGCGTCGCTGAAGCCAGCACACAGGTGGCTTGACTGAAGCGCGCCCGAACAATAGCCATATCACGCGCATTATAAATAACGCCTTCTTCTTGCTTATAAGAACCATCATGCTCTTCATCCACGACGATAAGCTTGAGATCGAGAAAGGGGAGGAACAGCGCGGAACGCGCCCCTACAAGGACAGGTACTTTTCCTTCAAGAACCGCACGAAAGGTTTCTTTTCTTTGGCTTTGCTTAATATTTGAATGCCAAATAGCGGGTTTAAAGCCAAAGCATATTTCAAAGCGTTGCAACCATTGAGCTGTCAGGGAAATCTCTGGCAACATGATGAGAACCTGCCCTCCCCTTTTGAGAACATCATCAATGGCTTCGAAATAAACTTCCGTTTTTCCTGAGCCTGTGACCCCTTCTAAAAGGAAGGTATGAAAAGCACGAGACTCAAGGCTCCTTTTAATATCTTCTGCGGCAATACATTGATTTAATGAAAGATGAGGTTTTTGCGCCTCTTGTGGAGATAAAGAAACGGGTAGAGTCCAAGGCCGCTCTCCTTGGAGGCTTAAGACTCCTTCCTTCAGAAGATTTTTTAATACCCCTTCACTTACATCCGTCTTTTCTGAAATCTCACTTAAAGAAAGGGGTGACGGGTAAGCGTCAAAAAAATTAAGAATTTTTTGACGTTGAGGCGTTATACGCTGAGGACGTTTTGCAAGACCATAGAGACTTTCCCCTTTGGCTTCAAAAACTTCAGGAGACGGAAGAACCATCTTTAAAATTTGCCCTCGCGAGGACATTGTATAATCACTCACCCACTCAATAAACTTTAAGGAAACTTCAGGAAGGCACACGTCTTCAAAAACGCTCAAAAGAGGTTTCAAAGTTTTGGGAGAAGAAGGATTTTTTCCTTCCCAGGTAATTCCATAAAGTTTGCGAGGACCAAATGAAACCTTAACCACCGTTCCCGGCGTCAACGGTTGATTTGTCCCGTAATCAAAAGGATGATTTAAAGGAAGCGGCAGAAGAACAGAGACTTTTGTAGCTTCCTTTACAGATGACGAATTCGAACTCATAATATGCTCATTCTTAAGATGAAAGGATCATAACCCATGAAATTTTTTGTTGATACAGCCGATGTTGAAGAAATTCGCTCCCTTGTGGAAACAGGCCTTGTGGATGGCGTCACGACGAATCCAACTCTTATTGCCCAGTCCGGTCGACGCTTTGAAGAAGTTATTGCTGAAATCTGCGCCTTGGTTCCGGGCCCTGTAAGTGCTGAAGTGACCGCAACGGATCGAGAGGGGATGCTCGCAGAAGGACGATCCCTTGCTAAAATTGCCTCTAATGTTGCTGTTAAAGTCCCTCTTACCCCTGAAGGGCTTATGGCCTGCCGCATTTTAACCGGAGAGGGGACACTTGTGAATGTAACTTTATGTTTTTCAGCAGCCCAAGCTATCTTAGCCGCCAAAGCAGGGGCTAGCTTCATTTCTCCCTTTATCGGCCGGCTGGATGACGTGGGAGAAATAGGAATGGATTTGATTCATCAAATTGTTCAAATTTATAGTAATTATCCAGATTTTAGGACAGAAGTTTTAGCGGCTTCAATTCGAAGCCCTCTTCATGTCGTCGAAGCTGCACAGACAGGAGCTGATATCGTCACTCTTCCGCCCAAGGTATTGCGTCAACTTTATAAGCACCCCCTCACGGATAAGGGATTATCTGACTTCTTAGCCGACTGGAAAAAAACAGGCCAGAAGATAAATGCAGTCTAAGATGGAAGAGCGGGCTGCTCGTCGCCTTCACGAAACCCTAGAATTAGTGTCACAAGATCTCAAGCCTTGGTTAGAAAGTTTTTATCAAAAACTTGTGTACGAGCGACGGGCCTCTTGGCACACTGTTCACGCTACCTTTTCAGATTTTAAGCATTTCGCGACTTTTATGAACCACCATAAGGGTGAGATTCTTAACTTACGAGAGCTTGAAATTTTAAGTCCAATGGATCTCCGCGCATTTTTAGCAAGCCGTATGCGCGCACAATCAAGCAAACGCACAAATGCACGTCTTCTCTCCACTCTTAAATCTTTCGTTCGATATTTAAGACGTCAAGAGTTTAAGGTTTCTTCCGCTTTTGAAGTCATCTCATCCCCTCGATTAAATAAAACGCTCCCGCGTCCTTTATCAGAAACGCAAGCGCTCGACCTTATCAACCGAAATCCAAAAAACTGGATAGAGCTTCGTGATCAAGCTCTTTTTATGCTGCTTTATGGGTGTGGCCTGCGCATCTCGGAAGCCTTAAATTTGAATGGCGTTGATTGGACTCCATCTTTTCTTCTTATCAAAGGAAAAGGAGGGAAAGAGCGACATGTCCCTCTTCTAACTCCTGTTATCGAAAAGGTAGAGCAGTATTTGAAAGCGTCTCCCTATCCTTTGATTCAAGAAGGACCTCTTTTCCGAGGCGCGCGCGGAGATCGATTAAATCCTACCATTGTTGAGAGAACTTTGCGAAACTTACGCCTTGAGCTTGGCCTTCCTGAAACAGCGACTCCTCATGCCTTGCGCCACAGTTTCGCAACTCATCTTTTAGAGGGAGGGGGAGATTTAAGGCACATTCAAGAACTTTTAGGACATGCTTCTTTAAGTTCAACTCAGATTTACACGGCCCTGACACACGACAAAATTTATGAAGCTTATCGAGGGGCGCACCCGCGATCTAGAAAACTTACTTCTAACCCGGAGCCCTCATGAAAGTTTTCAAGAAAAGTTTGGATTACCTTTGATTATTGAAAGCTTTTTAAAATTTTTCTCCGCTCTTGATTTATAAGTCGATTGAGGGCATAAGTTATTTGATTCTCTTATAAGGATTTAATGAATGCAACTTCAAACTGCTACCTCTTTGGGGACTAAACTTTTTCTTTTAAGGGTTCTTAAAAATCCTCGTCAGTTAGGAGCTGTTGCTCCCAGCTCACGTCATTTAGGAGCTTTTTTAGCCAAACATACAATTGTAGATGATTTTTCGCCCATTATAGAGTTAGGAGGAGGGACAGGCGCTCTGACACGTGCTCTTATTAATACAGGCATTGACCCAAGTCGACTTTTTGTCATTGAATTAGATCCGGAACTGGCGGCCTATTTAAAATCAGCCCTCCCCCAAGTCAATGTTATTCACGGAAATGCTGCCGAACTGGATCAGATTCTTCCACCTGAGATTATTGGAAAAGTCCAACGCATCGTCTCTGGCCTTCCTATGATCAATATGCCCGAGTTTGTTCGACGAAATATTTTAGAAAGTTGTTTTAAAGTTATGGCATCTGAGGGAGCTTATTTGCAGTATACTTATTCTCCTCGATCTTCTATTGACGCTAAAGCTTATCACCTAAAGAAACAGCGCGTGGGCACTATTTTCCGCAACCTTCCTCCTGCTACGGTGTGGCAATACACGAAGTAACAATGGTGCAGTATTCAGCGGGATATGAAGAGTTGTTTTCTTTACTTTTAATACACGACGGTACTGACTCACTCAACTAAACCATGAGCAATGATGAAGCTCCAGTAAGATTCAAGCTTACGAAGGAGCTTAAGAGTGTCAGTTAAGTTTTGATCGACAATCCCATTATATTTCAAATTGGAAGCTTGTTGAGTAAAGATTTTATCAATTTTATCGTAAAGCTTGAGCCCTTTTTCTGAAAGCCGAATTTTGCTAGCTCTCTTGTCATGTTTAGCTTTTTCTTGAACAAAATAGCCATTTTCTACAAGCTTTTTCAAATTATAAGAGACGTTCGATCCTAAATAATAGCCACGGTTAGAAATTTCCCCCACTGTCATTTCATTTTTGCCAACGTTATACAAAATAAAACTTTGTACATTGTTAATATCAAAAATACGGAGACGATCGAGTTCTGTTTTTAACACATCCAAGAAAAGATGGTGAAGTCGCTCTATAAGTGTGATAGATTCAAAATAAAGAGCTTTCATGATATCTCTCTCGTTATTTAACCTTCTATTTATATTTATAGCAAAAAATGTGTTAAATTTTATTTAATATGGAGAAATTATTTATCAACGTTATATCTAAAAAGGTTGAAACCCCTTGAGGTGGCTTATAGTTTTTCTATAAAAAAATTTATTTTAGGTAAAAACTCATAAAACTTATGGCTTAGAATGGAATATAAAATTATAAGGGGGGATGGTATTTAAATATGAGTCAAAGGAGCTCTTTTATGGTTTTGTTTGAAATACTATTTTCTCGAGAAAAAGATTCTCATGAGTAAACCCTCGCCTAAAACGCCCTTTAAGGGGCGAACGGTGGGGCGCCTGGTAGCCGTCCAAGCTCTTTTTCAAATTGAACAAACTGGCGCTTCCGCATCTTTCGTTGTCTTAGAATTTCTCAGTCATCGATTAAAGGATACAGAAAGCGGGCTGAGGAAAGTCGACACCACTTTTTTTGCAAAACTTACAGAAGGAGCTTGGGGTGCCCATAATCGAAGTGATGAAATAATTTGCGGAGCTTTAAAAGAGGGTTGGCTCCTTGACCGGATAGAATCGGTGACAAGAGCGATTCTCCGCGCAGCCATTTATGAGCTTTTAGAAACCCAGACACCGACGTCTGTTATTATTGATGAATACCTTAATATTACCCATGATTTTTTTGATGATAAAGAAGTCTCCTTTGTGAATGGTGTTTTAAATACGCTTGCACATAAAATTAGACACACCTCTTAAGGAATCGAAAAAAGAGATTCGCCCTGGGTTAGCCTGTGGTCTTTTACTCTAAACAAAACCAATAAAAAATTTGACTCTTACAGAAGAATCCCTACAATAAAAATCATAAGAAAAAAGGTTTTCATGCGCTCTATTCAAATTTCTCCTTCCCTGCTCTCTGCTGATTTTGCTCGCTTGGGTGAGGAAATTAAAGCAATTGAGCCTTTTGCGAATATGATTCACCTGGATGTGATGGATGGGCATTTTGTTCCTAATTTAACCTTTGGGGCATCTGTTATTAACAAGTTACGATCATGGACAACTCTTCCCTTTGATGTCCATCTTATGATCTCTCCTGTTGATAGTTTCATAGAAGACTTTGTCCATGCGGGAGCGGATATTTTAACCATTCACCCTGAAGCAGGGCCCCATGTTTACCGCACCTTACAAATCATAAAGGAAATGGGGTGTAAAGCCGGCGTTGCTCTTAATCCAGGAACACCCCTTGAAATGGTAAAACCTCTTTTACCTATCGTTGATTTAATTCTTGTCATGACCGTTAATCCAGGTTTTGGAGGTCAGGCCTTTCTTGAAAGCCAGCTTACAAAAATTAGCGAAGTTAGAGCGCTTATCGATGCAACGGGACGAAAAATTTTGTTAGAAGTAGATGGGGGCATTTCTCCTATGACAGCGCCCCTTGTCATTAATGCGGGTGCGGATGTTCTCGTTGCTGGGAATGCCATTTTTAACAATGGTGATCCTGTCGCTTATGAGAAAAATATTCACGCTTTAAGAGGAAAAGATGACTAAAAAACTTTCATCTATGGAGCGTCAAAAAGCCCTAAAAAATCTTTCGGGATGGGAAGAAGGTGCAAAAGGCAAAGTTATAACGAAAACCTATACATTTTCCACCTTTGCGGAAGCTTTTACGTTTATGACTCACGTCGCCTTTTTTGCAGAAAAAACAAATCATCACCCTGAATGGACAAACATTTACAATAAAGTGCATGTCACTTTGCTGACTCACTCCTGTGATGGAGTGAGCGCAAAAGATATTTCTCTTGCACTCACGATGGATACGGCTGCTTTTGCCTTTCTTAATCCTTGTATGTCGGATCAGTCCGGTCTAATTTTCTAAGAAGGGCTGCCCAATCCCGTAATCCAAAATCAGGCTCAAAATTACGTACATCTTGAGCAGCTTGCTCACAAACTTTTTTGGGAGGGATAACAACTTTCTGGCCACTTCCAAGAGCTGCGCACTGGACTTTACAAGCTTGCTCGAGAAAATAAGCGTAGAGAAAGGCTTCATGAACAGTTGCACCACATGTTAAGGTCCCATGATTTCGTAAAATCATTGACTTTTGTTGCCCAAGATCTTGAACCAAACTTACCCCTTGTCGATCATTATCAAGAGCAAGGGAGTCGTAAGTGTGATAAGCAACCCGATTATAAAAGTGAAATGAAAACTGGCTCAAAGGAAGAAGCCCACAATCCATAGCAGAAACAGCAACGCCTGCTGTCGTATGCATATGAAAAACAGCGTTTACAGATGGACGGCTTTTATAAATATTTCCATGAATCACATAGCCTGTCTGGTTATACTCTCTTTCTTCACCTTCTAACACCTCGCCGTCGAACGATACTTTTAGAAGACCAGATGCCGAAACTTCTTCAAACAACAACCCAAAAGGATAAATAAAATAGAAGTCTGCCCCGGGAAGACGGGCAGAAAGATGCGTATAGGTTAGATCATCCATTTTTAGCATAGCTAAAATACGGTATGCAGCAGCTAGCTGCGTCTTTATGTATTTTTCAGTTACAACTTCTTGCATAGAAAACTGGGATAAAACGGCAGTCATAAATCAACTCCTCTGTGGTTTAAGTTATTATATATGGGAATATTAAATTTCCAGTGAAGGAAATATGCAATCCCCGCTCGCATATAATTTTAACACCATTAATTTTTGATTCAATTGTTTTGATGAGAAAAATGCATTTTTATTTTACTGTTTATGGTTTCGCCTGCTTTTTAAGACCAAAAGGCAGGCTTGGAGCGGATGTCCACATGAATAAAATTAGATTTGGGGTAATAACCTACCCCCCCTGCTTTGAGGGAACGTGCAGCATCGCATAACTCTTTTAAGGGCTTATGTTCAAGGCGCAAATCAATAGCTCTCCCTTTTACGTGAAGACTATTTTGGGCAACCCCCCCGTTCTTTTTATGCAACATGGCGTTTGTTTCTTTTGAACGAAACCCACAAATGATGTGATAAGGATCGTGCATACCCAGGGTTGAATGAAGACGATGAAGAACATCCAGAAGACGAGGATCAATAGAATGCTGTTTATGATTTCGCCTATCTCTTAAAAGATAGGCAAGTCGTGCCAGGGCTTTCTCTTCATAAGCCCCTTCCCTCCAATAAATACCCTCAAATCCTTCGCCTGAATGAATATTGTAAAGAGAAAGCTTACGAGAAGAAAACCGAGGACGGGTTGTTGAAAGGGCAAAGATGGTTGGACTTGGGGATGCTGCCACGGCAACTAAAGAAGAAGCCAGGAAAAGAAATTTTCGCCTTGAGAAAGTCGTTTCTGACACAAAGCCTCTTGATTGCTCTTTAACCCTTAACGTTTTTAATACAATCCATAGCTAGGGATGGCAAGTCAAAAATACAGAAATTATTTGGTTTTATCTTCATCTTTCCTGTAGGAGCTTAGCAAAAAATTAAAGTAATGTTCTTTTCATTTCTCAAATATACATTATAATATGGGCATGACGATGACAAAGCCTCACATTTTATTAGTGGATGATGACGAGCGTTTGCGCGATCTTTTACGTAAATTTCTCGTTGAAAATGACTTTTTCGTTTCTACCGCCAGAGACGCCTCTCATGCCCGTGAGCTTATGAACATTTTTATTTTTGATCTAATGATTGTGGACGTTATGATGCCAGAAGAAGATGGTTTTTCCTTAACAGAATTTATTCGAAATGGCCCCATGCGTTTTAAAAATATACCTATCCTTGTCCTGAGTGCTATGGGAGAGACTGAAAATCGGATCACTGGCTTTAGTTGCGGTGCAGATGACTATCTCTCCAAGCCGTTTGATCCCCGTGAACTGTTGCTTCGCCTTCAGGCTATCTTACGCCGCACCCAAGCATCCAGTGGGACAACAACTCTCTCTCTCGGACAAGTTACTTATGATCTTCAACTCAACCGTCTAGAACGTCAAGGGACCGCCATTCCTTTAACAACCGTTGAAAGCAATCTTTTAAAGATCTTTGCCCGTCACCGTGGGAAAACTCTTACGCGAGATGATTTGGCTGCTGAATATGAAGGAGATTTTAATCCTCGAACAATTGATGTGCAAATCACACGCTTGAGAAAAAAAATTGGAGAGGATTCTAAAATTCCTCGCTATCTTCAAACGATACGAGGGAAAGGTTATATCCTCATTCCAGACCCATGAAGTATTTTTTTAAACATCCCTTTAAAGCCTTAAAAACTTATCTCCCCAAAAGTATGTTTGGAAGAACGCTTCTTATCTTGCTCGCGCCCTTGGTAATTGTTGAAACGCTCTCGGTTTATATTTTTTTTGATAAGCACTGGGATACTGTTACCCAATCTCTCGCCAATACTATTGCTGGAGAAGTTGCAACAATCATAGATCTATACGAAAAAAAGCCAGAAGAAAAAGATTTTTATAAGGTCTTAGCAGGAACCCATCTTAAGCTCAGAACAGATTTCATCCCCCAAGATACCATTCATACCTCTCTTCCTGAAGAATGGAGGGATAGCTTTCTAGATACAGCTCTTAAAAAGAAAATTTTTACTCCCTATACATTTGAAATTAATTCAAAAGACATTGTTATTAAAACAGGCGTTAAGGGGGGAGTTGTAGAATTTACAACTCCTCGAAAGCGTCTTTATAGTAAAAGTTTTTCTCTCTTTCTCATGTGGGTTGCAGGCACTTCGGCTTTGTTCCTTCTTGTTGCCTCTATTTTTATGCACAATCAGGTTAAGCCTTTGCGACGACTCGCCATTGCTACTGACAGGTTTGGGAAAGGGCGTTCTTTCCCGAACCTTAAAATGGAGGGATCAACCGAAATTCGAAAAGTAACTCAGGCATTTTTAGGTATGAGAGAACGCCTCCATCGTCAATTAACCCAAAAAACAGAGATGCTCGCCGGTGTTTCTCATGATTTAAGAACTCCCTTAACACGCATGCGCCTACAACTTGTCATGATGCCCTCTTCCTCTGAAGTTGCGGGTCTTCAACGAGATGTGGAAGAAATGAGCAACATGTTAGAAGGGTATTTAACATTTGCACGAGGCGACGGTCTTGAAGAAACTCAAGAAATGGATATAAATGAGCTTCTTTTGGACGCCATTAATGGGCGAGCTCAACTGGATGCGGTTGTTCATTACGCGCCACAGTCTCTTCCTCTTTTATTTATTAAGCCTCAGGCTTTAAAGCGTTGTCTCACGAACCTTATTAATAATGCGACTCGCTATGGCCATGAAGTCTGGGTAAATGCATTTACTGACAAGGGTTACCTTATGATTGCAATTGAAGATAATGGGCCCGGTATTCCCGCAGAAAAAACAGAAGAGGTGTTTAAGCCTTTTTTTCGCTTGGATCCTTCCCGTAATATGGCAACAGGCGGCGTGGGTTTAGGTCTCACCATTGCTCGGGATATCGCTCAAAGCCATGGAGGTGATATTAAACTCCTCTCTTCAGAACGTTATGGAGGGCTTCAAGCAGCTCTTATTTTACCTTATTAAAAGGAATCTGAAACAACATTCACTCAAGATCCCATTTGACGAACAGGGGGGATCGGTGGCACAAATAATCAACTTCAAATTTGAAAACGATTTGTAATGCCATGACCCGAGATTATCGCCCGACCATTTTCTTACCTACAACAAGCTTTCCGATGAAGGGGGACTTGCCCCAGCGGGAACCTGAACTTTTAAAGCGATGGGAAGATATCGGCCTTTATCACCTAATGCAAACAAAAGCGGAAGGACGGGAGCTTTTTGTTCTCCATGATGGACCCCCCTATGCCAATGGAAATATTCACCTTGGGCACGCCCTCAATAAAATTTTGAAAGATGTGGTGAATAAGTCTCAATATAAGTTAGGAAAATCAACGCCTTTTATTCCTGGTTGGGATTGTCACGGCCTTCCTATTGAAACAAAAGTTGAAGAAAAATATCGAAAACAAGGGATTCAAAAAGATGATATTCCTCGCATTCAGTTTCGCCAAGAGTGTCGAGCTTTTGCCGAAGAATGGATTGGTGTTCAACGGGAAGAGTTTAAACGCTTAGGGGTAACGGGAGAGTGGGCTTTTCCTTACACAACAATGGATTATCAAGCCGAAGCAGAAATCATACGTCTATTGGGAATGTTCCTCATGAACGGAAGCCTCTATCGAGGAATTAAACCCGTCATGTGGTCTGTGGTTGAGAAAACAGCTCTCGCTGAAATGGAAGTTGAATATTTTGATATTGAATCTCCCTCTATTTTTGTTCGCTTTCCAATTTATGAAACCTCCCTTCCTGCTTTAAAAGGAGCGAGTGCGATCATTTGGACGACAACAGCTTGGACTCTTCCCGGAAACCGAGCCATTGCTTATGGGAAAGAGTTTGATTACATCGCCCTTCAGGTGGACGAAATTACAGAAGAATCACTGGCTCGTCCGAGCGAAGTGGTTCTTATCGCAAAAGACCTCCAAGAAGCCGTTCAAGCTGAAGTGGGGATTATAAAAAGCACGGTTCTAGGAGAGTTTAAAGGGTCTGATCTTCAAGGGACTCTCTCTCATCATCCTTTTTACGGTGAAGGCTATGAGTTTGAGGTGCCTCTGCTTCCGGGTGAGCATGTGACTCTTGAGGCCGGAACAGGCCTTGTACATACCGCTCCTGGTCATGGCGTTGAAGACTTTGCCCTTGGCAAACAGTTTGATCTTGAAGTTCCCGAAACCGTTGCCAGCGATGGACTATACTATGATCATGTTCATCTTTTCGCAGGCAAACATGTCTATAAAGTAGCTCCCGAAATTATTGCAAAGCTTGAAGATAAAGGAGCCCTCCTCAACCAAGGAAAATTGATTCACAGTTACCCTCATTCTTGGCGATCGAAAAAACCCTTAATTTATAGGACAACTCCTCAATGGTTTATCAGTCTTGAGACGAAGAAGTTACGAGAAAGCGCCCTAGCCGCTATTGAAACGGTTCAATGGATTCCAGAAGCGTCCAAAAACCGTATCCACGCGATGATTGAAACGCGTCCGGATTGGAATATTTCGCGTCAGCGAGCTTGGGGGACGCCTTTAACTCTTTTTGTCAATAAAACGACGGGTGAGGTTTTGCGCAATCATGAGGTTGTTGATCGCATTGTAAAAGCCGTTGCGCAAGAAGGGTCTGACGTTTGGTACACGGCTGACCCTGCCCGTTTCTTAGGTCCTAAATATAACCCTGACGATTATGAACAAATTCAAGATATCCTTGACGTTTGGTTTGATTCTGGGTCCACCCAAAGCTTTGTTTTGCGCCATCGACCAGAATTAAATTGGCCTGCAAATCTTTATTTGGAAGGGTCGGATCAACACCGGGGATGGTTTCAAACCTCCCTCCTGGTTGCTTGTGGAACGGTCCATGCTACCCCTTACAAACAAGTCCTAACACATGGCTTTATTGTCGATGAGGATGGGCGAAAGATGTCCAAATCGCGTGGAGACGCCGTTTCGCCTCAAACCATTACCCATACCATGGGGGCTGACATTTTGCGGCTTTGGGTGGTAAGCAGCGATTATTATGAAGACTTACGTGTAGGCCCTGAAATTCTTAAGCGCCAACAAGACATTTACCGCCGGTATCGAAATACCTTGCGCTATTTACTGGGTGCTTTAGAAGGATTTTCTAATGATGAGAAAATCGCTTATAATCAAATGCCCGAGCTTGAAAAATGGGTTCTGCATCGCCTTTATGAAATTGACCAAAAAGTTCGTGAAGCGTCCAATTCTTATGCTTTCCAGGCTCTTTATACGGAGATTCATAATTTTTGTGCGGCAGATCTTTCCGCATTTTATTTCGATATTCGAAAGGATTCTCTTTACTGCGATCATCCTGAAGATCCAAAGCGTAGAGCGACGCGAACCGTCATGGATCTTATTTTTGAATGCCTTACGAATTGGCTTGCCCCTGTTTTATGCTTTACAGCAGAAGAAACGTGGCTTTCTCGTTATCCCAGCCAAGAGGGAAGTGTTCACTTTGAACTCTTTCCGTCCCTCCCCTTTGCATGGAATGCACCTGCTCTCGCAGAAAAATATGAAGGCCTTCGAAATATTCGAAAAGTCATGACAGGGGCCTTAGAAGTCGCACGGGCTCACAAAAAAATCGGCTCAAGTCTTCAGGCTCAATTAAAAGTTTTTCTCACCCCTTCCTTTAAGCCTTTCATCGAAGGAATTGATTTAGCTGAGCTTTCTATTACTTCTAAAGTTGAGGTCTTGGAAACGCACGTTTTACCGGAAGAAATTCTTACCTTGGATGAAGTGCCCGAGCTGGGAGTTCGTGTCGAACTTGCAGCAGGTGAAAAATGTGCTCGGTGTTGGAAGGTCTTGCCAGAAGTGGGAAAGGTTACAACCTCCCCTGACCTTTGTCAGCGTTGTACCAATGTGGTAAAGAGGATGGATGATGCTTCATAACTCAGCGTCCCTACATGATTATAGATGTACGAAAAGGAACATGACTCGACTCCTCTACGCCTTCCTCATCGCTTTTTTTATTATTGGGGTTGATCAAGCCTCCAAAGCCTGGATCCTTTACGACCTCATGAACCCCCCTTCCATCATTCCCGTTTTTCCTTTTCTGGATATCGTTCTTACATGGAATAAGGGCGTCGGATTTGGTTTTTTACAAGCCCACTCCCTCTGGGGGATCTTGGGGCTGATTGGGATGGCCTTAAGTGTTTCCATTGTTCTAGGGATTTGGCTTTGGCGAACAACAGATAAGCTTTTGCTTATCAGCCTGAGTATGATTATCGGAGGAGCCCTTGGAAACATCATTGACCGCCTTCGTTTTGGCGCAGTAGTTGATTTTATTTATGTTCATGTCTACATTCTGGGGTATCATTTTCCTGCCTTTAATGTGGCAGATAGCGCCATTACGGTAGGGGTATGTTTTTTACTTATAGAAAGTTATGTGAGGGAAAAAAAGTGATCCAAAATTTTCGGTTTCTTACCATTGTTCTTCTATCCGGATGTTTTTTTCTGGAGGGATGCGGGTCTGTCAAAAAAACATTAGGCATAGAACGTGATCCTCCCGATGAATTTTCCGTTACTCCGAGTGTTGTTCCCCAGTTGGAAACGCCTCCTGACTTTTTTGATTTGCCAAAACCCATACCCGGTGCGCCTCGCCCTCAAGACGAGAGAGCGATGAATGCCAAGAAAGAAAAACTCTTGGGCTCGGGTGCCAGAGAAGGAATGGCGAGTGCCGGTCAAACAGCCTTGCTTGAGATGACAGGTTCAGAGGAAGAGCAAGATGGTATCCGACGGAAGGTTGATGAAGAATCTCATATTGTACAAGCAAAAGGCAGACCTTGGCTTGAAAAATTGGGTATAAAAAAGGAAAAACCTGCCGGGGATGCCCTTAATCCTTACGAGGAAGCGATTGAGCTACAGAAACAAGGAATTGCGCCAAATTCATCTTCAGTTCCGGTTCCTCAAGTCGATGAAGAATACCAGTAGCTTAAGGCTCTAGCCCTAAAGGAAAAAATGATGTACACACAAAATCTTGAAGGCTGCTATAACGGAAACGGCAATAAAGCCATTCTTCATACTTTTCTAAAATCAAATGTTCTTGAAACTTTTCGAGGGGCCTATCACAAGGGAAAACTTACTCCTCTCTCATTGGTGGAGCAAACAAAAGATATTGAACTTTTTAAAGTTGCAGCCAGTCGATTCGCAGATTTTGAAGATGTCATTATTTTAGGTACGGGGGGGTCAAGCCTTGGGGGGCAAGCTCTGTATGCTCTTTCAACCCAAAAAAAACCTCGTCTTCATTTTCTTGATAACATTGATCCTCATAGCTTTACGTCTCTGTTTCAAAAAGTTGATCTTAAAAAAACAGGGATTTTAGCAATTTCTAAGTCTGGCTCAACCGTTGAAACCCTTTTACAACTTTTAACGTGCCTACAACACATACAAGGGAAAGGTCTTAAAGCTCACTGTATTGTCATTACAGAGCCCACGGATAATCCCTTGCGAGAGCTTGCTGAAGCTCAAAAGTGGCCGTGCTTGGATCATCCCACAACTGTAGGGGGGCGATATTCTTGTTTTTCTGTTGTGGGTCTTTTGCCAGCCATCCTCGCTGGACTTAATCCCTATTCCTTCCGAGAAGGAGCGCGCGAAGTTTTACATCACCATCTCAACGAGGACTCGCCTCCGGCTCTTATGGGCGCAGCCATGAGCGTATATTTAGAAAAATACCATCAAAAAACGCTTTCGGTGATGTTGCCGTACGCGGATCAGTTAGATCTTTTTTCTCTTTGGTATTGTCAATTATGGGCTGAAAGTTTAGGGAAAAGTGGCAAAGGCACAACACCTATCTCTGCCCTCGGAACCGTCGATCAGCACAGCCAACTCCAGCTTTACCTTGATGGTCCAAAAGATAAGTTCTTTACCCTGATTGCCCCTTCCTGGAAGGGACAGGGGGACCGTATTCATTTATCACCCATTCCTGAATTTATTGGAAAATCGATGGGAGATCTTTTTGCAGCGGAGCAACGTGCTACCTACGAAACTTTAATACGTCACAAGTGCCCTACCCGTCTGATAACTCTTGATCGCATTGATGAATATAATTTAGGAGCTTTGATGATGCATTTTATGATTGAAACAATCTTAACGTCTTATCTTATTGGTGTAGACGCTTTCGATCAACCTGCAGTTGAAGAAGGAAAACGGTTAGCAAGAGAATATCTTGCAGCATGAAAATTCGTAAACTAGAGCCCCATCTTATCAATCAAATTGCCGCCGGGGAGGTCATCGAGCGTCCGGCTTCTGCTATTAAAGAGCTTGTTGAAAACGCTCTTGATGCTGGAGCGACAATCATTACTGTGCAGCTCAGAGAGGGTGGACGTAGCTTGATTGCGGTTACGGATAATGGCACGGGAATGAACCGAGAAGACCTTGAACTAGCTGTCGAGCGGCATGCAACTTCAAAACTTCCGGTTGGAGATCTTTTTAATATTCATACCCTCGGCTTTCGAGGAGAAGCCCTTCCTTCCATTGGTTCTGTGAGTCGTCTCCACATGACAAGTCGGGTCCAACATGCTGAAGAAGCTTGGTGTTTAAAAGTAGAGGGGGGTGAAAAAAAACCCCTTACCCCGGCGTCCCATCCTCAAGGAACACATATCGAAGTTAAGGATCTTTTTTTTGCAACCCCTGCTCGATTAAAGTTTCTTAAAAGCCCTTCAACAGAGCTCAGCCATGCCATTGAGTTATTGAATCGCCTCGCTATGAGCCATCCTCACGTAAATGTTAAGCTTCTCTCTGATCAACGAACAGTCTTTGATTATAAAGTTTGTAAATCCCTTCAGGAACGCCTTTCCCAAGTCATGGGATCGGACTTTGCTCAAAATGCTTTACCCCTTGAAATGAGCCGCGGAGATATAACTCTGAAGGGTTTTATCTCTCTTCCCACTTTAAATCGAGCCAATGCGTCTCACCAATATCTTTTTGTGAATGGAAGACCCGTTAAAGATAAAATTCTTCACGGGGCTGTGCGAGCAGCTTACCAAGATTTTTTGGCCTCAAATCGTTATCCTCTTCTCGCTCTTTTTTTAGAGGTTCCCCGGGAAGAAGTCGATGTGAATGTTCACCCTGCCAAAACAGAAGTCCGCTTTCGAGATAGCGGTCTGATTCGGGGAACGATTGTGAGTGCTTTGAAACAAACCCTGGTAGGAGCCAGCCATAAAACATCGACAACAGTGAGTTCTCAAGCTTTTCAAGCGCTTCGTCCAGAACCTGTACGTCAACCTTCGTTGACAGGATATGTGCATAAAACGAGATTTTCTGGGTTGCCACAGCCGCTTCGCGGCCTCGCAATGACGACAGAAGAGAACATCATTGCGACCCCCACAAAAAGCGAGGGGAAGCAATCCAGTACTTTTTTGGAAGAATCACCATCAACGTCCTTATTGCCCCCTGATCCCATAGAAACAACTCTCGATACTCCTCCGTTAGGCTTGGCAAAAGCTCAAGTACACGGAACTTATATTATCTCTCAAACAGAAGAAGGTCTGGTGATTGTGGACCAACATGCAGCTCACGAACGTCTTGTTTATGAGCAGTTGAAAGCGGACATGGGGCATGTAAAACGCCAACCTCTTCTTATTCCAGAAGTGGTAGAGCTTGATGAACCTTCTTTACATCGCCTTAAAGAGATAGCGTCAGAGCTCTTAGCTTTGGGCCTTGTGATTGAATCCTTTGGAGAAAAAGCCCTCCTCGTCCAAGAAACCCCTGCTCTTTTGGGAGAAATCAACCTTCAGGATCTTTTACAAGACATCGCTGATGAGGTGCAAGACTTAGGGAGCCCTTTGACTCTTAAAGAACGACTTGCAGAAATTCTATCCACCCGCGCTTGCCACACTAGCGTACGTGCAGGCCGAAAGCTTTCCCTTGAAGAAATGAATGCGCTTCTGCGACAAATGGAACAAACGGCCCATTCGGGTCAATGCAATCACGGTCGCCCGACCTATGTTGAGCTCAAGAAAGCAGATATGGAAAAGCTTTTTGGGCGGCGGTGAGAGTCGTCCTTGGGTGCAGTTTTAAACTCCACAAAAATCTCTTGTTTCCCTTTATTGCTTAAAATCCTCTTAAAAACTTCGGTTCTTCGAAATTCCCGCCTTTATAAACCTGACATAAAGGAGAAAAATAGATTTGATCGTATCCCTCACCATTCAAACATTTATGGTTAAGAAACTTTTAGGGGTGTCAATTGGCCTTCAAAAATTATCCCATTTGCACTCACTAATATAACAAAAAAGCCCTATTAAAGTCCATTATCCCAAGAATTAAACTTAGAGTTTAAAGTCTTCTAACTGGCTTTACCGGAAGAATATACATTTTAAAAAAATTTACTAAAAATTAAGTATTCTTGTTTTATCATTTTTTAGCATGCAAATGTTTGCATTTTACAAACAAGAGGATAAAAACATGACAGATTCAAATAATCCATACAATCCAAATGCTCAAAAGGATGGACAAGAACATAAGAAGACTATTCAAACAAGTGATATTAAAACACTTATTCAACAACAAGGAAAAGCAAACATTGATGGTAAGGAATTCGTTCTAAAAAATCCTTCCGCTACAGATCCAAAGCTTCAAGAGATTATTAAGGATCCTGCTCTTTCCGTAAAAGCTGTTGGAGATTCCTCTGCCAATGGGGAATGTGAATATGACCTAAGCGCTAACGGGAAGTCAGTAAAAATTAAACTTGAATGCAAAAGCTGCAAGTAAATTAATTAAATAAGCAGCTATTTTTTAAAATATTTTATATCATAGCTGGTTTATTTTAGTTTTCTGCACGAAGACGCAATTCATATAATAGAAGGAGAAAAATTATGAATAACGATATCTTTAAAGGTCATTGGCACGAAATTAAAGGAAAGCTCAAGGAACAATGGGGTAAGCTGACCGATGATGAGATTACGCAAATAAATGGATCTTATGAGAAATTTGAGGGTATTTTACAAAAAAAGTACGGCTATCAAAAAGATCAATCTCAAAAAGAAATTCAGACATTTCTGGATAAAAACAATTGGAAAGATAAGTAATTGTAAGCATTAAAGGGAGATTCCTATGAAATATTTGATTGCTTGGCTATTAGGAGTACCAATTGGCCTTTTAATTTTAATTTGGGTGGTAAGCCGTTTATTTTAAAAAACAACTTTATGAGGGAGATAAAAAATGAAATATGTAAAAACTACAATCGTTATATCTGCAATAACTTTTTTAGGCTTGTGTAGAGTAGCACAAGCTGAAAATTCTGAGGACATCATAAAAGGTTTTCAGGGGGTAAAACCTGGGTCTGCAAATGCAAACGTTTGCCAAGAAAAGTGTACCGGGGGCGGTTCAATGTCATCCGGATCATGCAGTGATCTCAGAGTATATATGGCGTGTAAAAGCGCTTGCAGTGCCGCTTATCTCACTGAGTGTCAGAAAACTGCAGAAACTCAAAAGGATTATGACTTAGTTAAACAATATTATTCATTATTAGAAAAATACAATTCTTTAGAAGAAAAGTATAAGGCCGTAAATTCTGCTCATGAATCTTCTACGCCTCAAGAAAAATAATAAAAGGAACTAAGTCTCTAAACATTAAAAAGGGGTTTTTTAAAAGCCCCTTTTTATTGTTGATCATTGAGGTATATAGATCGATACCGAATATAAAATAATTGTCAAAAAATAAAATGATTAACTCTCTTTTCGTCCTAATTTAAGTCAAAACGTTTTCCTGTTAACTATTTATTAAAAATGATGCAGTAAAATAATTTACAGTTAACACATGCTAAATACACCAGAAAGAGGACATTAAAATGGATAAGAAAGACAAATATATCAAAAAAATAGAATCAAATCTGAAAAAGTATAAGGACAAAATTTCTAAAATAGATTCTATAATGACAGATTATAAATCTTCAGATAGGAAACATTTATTATCTGAAAGTAAGAATATAAAAGAAAAGCTTAAATCGGCTGAAGGCCTTTTTGAAAAATTAAAGAATTCCTCTCAACAAAACTATGAAGAAATTAAGGAATCTTCTTCAGAGGTTTTTGACGCGGTGAACGATGCTTTTGGTGAATTTTCTACTCTCCTCACAATGGATCAACTCAATCATGTTAAAGAGGATATTGTAGACTATGGACATGACAAAATTTTTCAAATAGAAGACTGCATAAAGAAGAATCCACTGACCTGTGCAGCTTATGCATTAGGAATTGGTTTTCTCATTGGCATTCTAACGCGCTCAAAATGATAGCGTTATTCCTTTTTATGCTTGAGGGTTAGTTACTGATTGTATCTAACGAGAACGACTGCAGAAATTATTGTGAATAATAATGAATTTTGAAAAAAGTAAATTAGAGCTCAAAATAAATAATTTACCTCACTACCCCATGATTTTTTGAACTCCTAGAGATTTGTTGTGTTTTTGA
>JBEPVR010000021.1:0-19900 GCA_041690915.1 Alphaproteobacteria bacterium | reverse complement strand
AAAAGCGATGGCAAAAGAGAAGTTTCAGCGGAGTAAGCCGCACTGTAACATAGGAACGATTGGACACGTAGACCACGGTAAGACGACGCTAACGGCAGCGATTACGAAGGTATTGGCTGAAAGTGGAGGAGCGACGTTTACGGCGTATGACCAGATAGATAAAGCGCCGGAAGAGAAAGCGCGAGGGATCACGATATCGACGGCGCACGTTGAGTATGAGACAGCGGATCGTCATTATGCTCACGTTGACTGTCCTGGCCACGCGGACTATGTGAAGAACATGATCACGGGCGCGGCTCAGATGGATGGAGCGATATTGGTTGTGAGCGCAGCTGATGGACCGATGCCGCAGACGCGAGAGCATATTTTGCTAGCTCGACAGGTTGGAGTTCCCGCTTTGGTTGTGTTTATGAACAAGGTTGATCAAGTGGATGATCCGGAGCTATTAGAGTTGGTTGAGCTAGAGATTCGCGAGCTATTGTCTTCGTACAAATTTCCTGGGGATGAGATTCCGATTATCAAGGGATCGGCGTTGTGTGCGCTGGAAGGAAGGGAGGCTGCGATTGGGCATGATGCGATACTGGAGTTGATGACGGCGGTAGATACGTATATCCCGCAGCCGAAGCGAGAGATTGAGAAGCCATTTTTGATGCCGATAGAGGATGTTTTCTCTATATCCGGACGTGGAACGGTTGTGACGGGACGCGTTGAGAGCGGGATTGTGAAAGTTGGTGAAGAAGTAGAGATTGTGGGATTGAAACCGACGCAAAAGACGATTGTGACGGGAGTTGAGATGTTCCGGAAGCTATTGGATCAAGGTCAAGCAGGAGACAACGTAGGTGCGTTGCTCCGTGGTACGAAGAGGGAAGATGTTGAGCGAGGTCAAGTTTTGGCGAAGCCGGGCTCGATTACGCCCCATACAAATTTTAATTGTGAAGCCTATATATTGAAGAAGGAAGAGGGCGGTCGTCACACGCCGTTTTTTGGGAACTATAGGCCCCAGTTTTACTTTCGGACAACGGATGTAACGGGAACGGTGAAGTTACCGGAGGGAGTAGAGATGGTGATGCCTGGAGACAATGTGACGATGGAAGTGGAGTTAATTGCTCCGGTTGCGATGGATGATGGACTTCGTTTTGCGATTCGCGAAGGGGGCCGTACTGTTGGTGCTGGGGTTGTTGCTTCAATCGTGAAGTAAGAGATGTTATCCACGCTCAAGATGAGTGTGTGAAAAGGAAGTTGAAATGAGTAAAAGCCAAAATATACGTATACGTCTCAGGGCCTATGACTATCGTGTTCTCGATCAGTCAACGAGTGAGATTGTGAATACAGCAAAGAGGACGGGAGCTAAAGTTTGTGGCCCCATTCCGCTTCCGACGGATATTGAGAAGTTTACGGTTTTGCGCTCACCTCATATTGACAAAAAGTCACGTGAGCAGTTCGAAATGCGGACGCACAAGCGGCTTTTGGATATTGTTGAATGGTCACCGCAGACGGTTGATGCTTTGATGAAGCTCGATCTTCCTGCTGGTGTTGATGTTGAAATTAAACTCTAGGGGTTTTGGATAATGCGAACAGGACTGATCGCTGAGAAATTGGGAATGAGCCGGCTTTTAACTGAAAAAGGCGAACATATTCCTATTACCCTCTTGAAAGTCGATAACTGCCAGGTGGTCTCAACGAAGACTGCTGAAAAAGATGGTTATGTGGCTGTTCAGGTGGGGGTTGGTACGGCAAAAGTAAAGCGTCTTTCTAAAGCTCTGCGAGGTCATTTTGCAAAAGCTAAAGTGGAGCCGAAGAAGAAGGTTGTAGAGTTTCGTGTTTCACCAGACGCTCTTTTAAATGTGGGAGATGCTTTGTCTGTTGAACATTTTCTGAATGGTCAATACGTAGAT
Source organism: Alphaproteobacteria bacterium (assembly GCA_041690915.1). Classification (GTDB taxonomy): domain Bacteria; phylum Pseudomonadota; class Alphaproteobacteria; order UBA9655; family UBA9655; genus UBA9655. The sequence continues at coordinate 18,005 of JBEPVR010000021.1, read as the reverse complement.
GTGACAGGAACATCTATTGGTAAGGGATTTGCCGGAGTTATGAAGAGACATAACTTTGGAGGTCTTAGGGCAAGCCATGGTGTTTCCGTTTCCCATCGTAGCCATGGATCAACGGGACAACGACAAGATCCAGGCAAAGTTTTTAAAGGCAAAAAAATGGCTGGCCACATGGGAGATGAGAGGGTTACCGTTCAAAACTTGAAAGTGGTCTTAACGGATCCAGAGCGTGGCTTAATCGGCATACTTGGTGCAGTTCCTGGGAATCCAGGCGGTTTTGTCTTGATTAGAGATGCTGTAAAAAAGAAAGCCCCTAAAAATTTGCCTTATCCTGCGGCTCTTCTTAAAACAGTGTCAACGGACGAAAATGAGAAGGCTCAAAATGAAAAGGTTCATGAGGAAAAAATTCCAGAAGAACAAATGGTAGAACAAGTTTCAGAAGAGCAAGCTCCTGTGGAACAAGTCCCAACTGTTGAGGCAGAATAACATGAAGTACGAAATCCGTAATTTTGATAATAAAATGATTGGTGAGATCCAATTAAATAAAGAGATTTTCTCGGCTCCCCTTCGTCAAGACATTTTGGCTCGTATGGTGCATTGGCAACTTGCAAAGCGTCGTGCGGGGACTCATTCCACGAAGGGAATTAGCCAGATCAGTGGAACGACAAAAAAACCGTGGCGTCAAAAGGGGACGGGGCGGGCACGACAAGGAAGTTTGCGCTCCCCTCAATTCCGAGGAGGTGCTGTGATTTTTGGCCCTCATCCTCGGGATCATGGGTATAAATTGCCTAAAAAAATAAGGCAGTTGGCTTTAAAAACGGCCCTTTCGTCGAAGGTTGCAAGCGGGGAACTGCTTATTGTGGAAGACTTGAACGCAGGTACGACGAAAACCAAGGAGCTTGTGAAAAAATTTCAGGGACTTGGCTTACGTTCAGCCTTGATTATTGATGGCGCAGAGGTTAATAAAGACTTTGCACGTACAGCGGCCAATCTTCCTGGAGTGGATGTTCTCCCTCAACAAGGCATTAATGTTTACGATATTCTTCGTCATGAACATTTAGTGTTGACAAAAGCGGCCCTTGAAAATCTAGAAAGCAGATTAAAATGAGTAAGTTTGCCAAAAGAGATCTTCGCCTTGGGAAAGAGCGACTTTATAAAGTTATAACGGCGCCCGTGGTAACGGAAAAGTCAACACGAGGGAATGAGCTTAATAAAGTTACTTTTTCTGTGTCGCTTGATGCGACAAAGCCGGAAATAAAAAAAGCAGTTGAAGATATTTTTAAAGTACAAGTGACGGCTGTAAATACTTTGCGAGTCCAAGGGAAAATAAAACGTTTCCGTGGCAAGCTGGGGCAAAGGAGCGATCGAAAAAAAGCGATTGTAACCTTGGCTGAAGGCAGTTCAATTGATATTGCATCAGGATTATAGAGATGAGTTTAAAACATTATAAACCAGTCAACTCTTCCCAGCGTGGTCTTATTCTTGTAGATCGCAGCGAGCTTTGGAAAGGGGCGCCTATTAAATCCTTGACTGAAGGGTTAAGAAAAACTGGGGGTCGAAATCATGATGGACGCATTACAACCCGTCACATTGGTGGGGGGCATAAGAGGCGTTATCGTTTTATTGATTTTAAAAGGACAAAACGGAATGTGCCGGCAATTGTCGAGCGTTTTGAATATGATCCTAATAGGACGGCATTTATTGCTCTTGTTAAGTATGAAGATGGTGAACAATCCTATATTTTAGCTCCTCAACGTCTTGCTGTGGGAGATCAGGTCGTCGCCGGTGAAAAAGCTGATATTAAGCCAGGCAATGCGATGCCTCTCAAGAGTATGCCTGTTGGTACAATTGTTCACAATGTGGAGATGAAGCCGGGCAAAGGGGGACAATTAGCGCGTTCCGCGGGAACCTACATTCAACTCGTTGGACGGGATGGACCTTCTGCTATTTTGAAGCTAACCTCAGGCGAAGTGCGTAAGGTCAGTGGTGATTGTATGGCAACAGTGGGGGCCCTTTCAAATCCTGATCAAAAGAACATTAATCTTGGAAAAGCAGGCCGGAAACGTTGGATGGGTGTACGCCCCTCTGTTCGAGGTGTGGCTATGAACCCTATCGATCACCCTCATGGAGGAGGTGAGGGACGTACTTCAGGTGGACGGCACCCTTGTACGCCCTGGGGTAAGCCCACCAAGGGTAAGAAAACACGGAATAAAAAGAAAGCGTCGTCGAGTCAAATTATTCGTCGTCGTAAGTAAAGAGGAGCAAAGTAAGTGGCACGTTCAGTTTGGAAAGGACCTTTTATCGATGGGTATCTTCTTAAAAAAGCAGAAGTTAGCCGTGAATCAGGTCGAAAAGAAGTTATTAAAACATGGTCACGTCGATCAACCATTTTGCCACAATTTGTGGGGCTCACCTTTGGGGTTCATAATGGGCAGAAGTTTATCCCTGTGCTTGTAACAGAAAACATGATCGGGCATAAGTTGGGTGAGTTTTCGCCAACTCGGACTTATTATGGTCACACGTCAGATAAGAAGGCGAAAAGAGGATAGTAATGTCAAAGCCAAAAACTCCTAGAAGCTTATCAGAATATTCTGCAATGGCCAATTTACGGATGGTTCGTGTAAGCCCACAAAAATTAAACCTCGTGGCTCAAATGATCAGAGGGCAAAGAGTTGATAGAGCCATTGATGCTCTTACTTTTTCTCCGAAAAGAATTGCAATTGATGTTAAAAAAACGTTATTGTCTGCTATCGCGAATGCCGAAAACAATCATGGCTTAGACATTGATAAATTATTTATCTCTGAAGCGACTGTTGGAAAAGCATTGGTGATGAAACGATTGGATATCAGAGGACGAAGTAAGGCGGGGCGGATTAAAAAGCCTTTTAGCAACCTTCGTATTGTCGTTACTGAAATTGGAGAATATGCGTAATGGGTCAAAAAGTTAATCCAATAGGTTTGCGCTTAGGGATCAATCGTACATGGGATTCTCGATGGTTTGCTCGCCATGATTATGATGTTCTACTTCATCAAGATTTGAAGTTGAGGAAATTTATAAAAGATCGCTTATCACAAGCTGGGGTTTCAAAGATTGTGATTGAACGCCCTGCAAAAAAGGCTCGTGTGACGATTCATACGGCGCGGCCAGGAATTGTTATTGGCAAGAAGGGTGCTGATATTGAAAAGTTAAAAGCGGAACTTTCCAAGATTGCGGGTACGGACGTTAGCTTAAATATTTTAGAAATTCGCAAGCCTGAGCTTGATGCAAAACTTGCGGCGGATTCAATTGCACAGCAACTTGAGCGTCGGGTAACCTTTCGGCGCGCGATGAAGCGCGCAATACAAGCAGCCATGAAGCTTGGCGCAAAAGGGATTAGAGTTAATGTGAGTGGCCGGCTTGGAGGGTCAGAAATTGCGCGTATGGAATGGTATCGAGATGGGCAAGTTCCGCTTCATACATTCCGGGCAGATATAGATTATGGGGAAGGAGTTGCTAAAACAACTTATGGAACCATAGGAATAAAAGTATGGATTTATAAGGGTGATATTATGGAGCATGATCCGATGGCTATGGATAAGCGTGGCGCCCTGCATACTGTTAATCGTACGGATAGTTAGAGGATTGTTGGCACATGTTAGCTCCTAAAAAAACAAAATATAGAAAAGCCTTTAAAGGGCGCATTCATGGGAACGCTAAGGGCGGAACTAAATTGAATTTTGGCTCTTATGGCTTAAAAGCCATAGCTCCTGAACGCGTCACAGCTCGACAAATTGAGGCCGCACGAAGGGCTATTACACGTCACATCAAGCGTGCAGGCCGTGTTTGGATTCGAATTTTTCCAGACGTTCCTGTTTCGACAAAGCCAGCAGAAGTCCGCATGGGCAGTGGAAAAGGGACGCCGGAATTTTGGGCGTGCCGGGTTCATCCAGGATGCGTTATGTTTGAACTTGATGGTGTATCAGAAGAGCTTGCACGAGAAGCTTTTGAGTTGGCTGCAGCCAAGTTGCCTTTAGCAACTAAGTTTATCTCTCGCGAGACAAGGGGAATTGAATAATGAAATGGCAAGATATTAAACAGCTGGATGACGTAAGCTTGAAGGCAAAGTGTGTTGAATTAAGGAAAGAATTAATGGGTCTTCGCTTCCAGCGAGTAACGGCGCAAGCCGATAAGACCCATCAGTTTCGTATTGCACGTAGAGCCATTGCGCGCATCAAAACTTTATTGAATCAGCGCGTAAAGACAGTCTAAGGAGTAGGATATGCCAAAACGTGTTTTAAGAGGAACAATTGTGAGCGCGAAATGCGATAAGACGGTGACAGTCAAAGTTGAGCGTCGCATTAAGCACCCACTCTATCATAAGTTTATCAAGCGTTCAAAAAAATACGCAGCCCATGACGAACTTAATCGTTTTAAAGAAGGAGATGAGGTTAACATTCAAGAATGTAAGCCATATTCGAAATCTAAAACATGGGAAGTCGTTATTGAAAGTGATCGCTAATACGTTTAGGTATTAGAAGGAAAGGAAGTTAAATATGATTCAGATGCAAACCAACCTGAAGGTAGCCGATAACTCCGGTGCCCGTCGGGTGCAGTGCATCAAGGTTTTGGGTGGTTCAAAACGCAAAACTGCATCTGTCGGTGATGTTATCGTCGTTTCTGTAAAAGATGCGATTCCTCGGGGTCGTGTTAAAAAAGGTGATGTGCGTCGTGCTGTCATTGTTCGAACGGCTAAAGAAATTCGGCGGCCTGATGGAACGGCGATTCGCTTTGATGATAATGCTGCTGTTCTTATTAACCAACAAGGTGAGCCCATTGGTACCCGTATCTTCGGCCCTGTCACACGTGAATTACGGGGAAAAGAGTTTATGAAGATCATTTCACTTGCGCCGGAGGTTCTCTAATGGCACAGCAGTTTCGTATCAAGAAAGGTGACAAGGTTATCGTCATATCCGGTAAGGATAAGGGTAAATTGGGTCAAGTTTTAAAAGTTAATCGTCAAGATAGACGTCTTCTGGTTCAAGGTGTGAATCTTGTGAAAAAGCATCAAAAGCAAACTCTTGCACAAGAGGGGGGGGTTGTTCAAAAAGAAGCCTCTATCCACATTTCAAATGTTGCTCATATTGATCCTGTATCAAGCAAGCCAACGCGAGTCGGGATAAAGTTTCTTAAAGACGGGCAAAAGACGCGTATTGCTAAACGTTCTGGCGAGACGATTGAGAGTTAGGGGAAAGTATGTCACGGTTGAAAGAGCATTATGAGAAGGTGATTAAGCCTTCATTGATAAAAGAAATGGGGTATCTTAATCCTTTCCAAGTCCCTTATCTTGAAAAAATTGTTATCAATATGGGATTGGGCGAAGCGGTACAAGACAGTCGAAAGGCTCAGGGTGCCCTTGAGGAATTAGCTCTCATTGCTGGTCAAAAACCAGTTCTTACAAAAGCTAAGAACTCAATCGCAGGGTTTAAGCTTCGGGAAGGCATGAATATTGGAGCAAAAGTTACACTTAGGAATGTAAGGATGTACGAGTTCTTGGATCGTTTGGTGAATATAGCCATGCCTCGTATCCGAGATTTTCGCGGCATTTCGCCCAAGAGCTTCGATGGACGAGGGAATTATTCTCTTGGAATTCGTGAACACATCATCTTTCCAGAGATCAATTATGATAAGGTTGATCAAATGAGGGGGATGGATATTACTTTGGTAACAACTGCGCAAACAGATGCCGAAGCGCTTGTCCTTTTAAAGGGGTTTGATTTACCCTTTGCAGGACAAAGGTAAGGCAGGAGAGCTAAATGGCTAAGACAAGTTCAATTGAAAAAAATCTCCGACGTCAAAGGATGGCTAAGCAATATGCGGGTCGGAGAACCCGCTTAAAAGAGATTGCAAATGATGAAGGGTTGCCCGCTGAAGATCGCTTCAGAGCTCGCCTTAAGTTGGCAGAGTTGCCTCGGAATAGTTCGCCAAACCGCGTTCGGTCTCGCTGTCAGCTGACAGGGCGGCCCCGCGCAGTTTATCGTAAATTTAAACTTTCAAGAATCGCGTTACGCGAGCTTGCGTCTGCTGGGCTTATACCTGGCATGACGAAGTCTAGCTGGTAGGAGGAACAGAGATGTCGTTCTCAGATCCATTAGGAGATATGCTAACCCGAATTCGGAATGGACAAAAAGCAAAAAAGTCGTCCATTATATCACCAGCATCAAAACTTCGTGCGAATGTACTTGAAGTTTTAATGCAAGAAGGGTACATCAGAGGATACTCTTGCGAAAACGTTGCAAAGGGTATTGATCAATTTAAAATTGAGTTAAAATATTACGAAAATCAGCCTGTAATTCGGAATCTTGATCGTGTTTCAAAACCAGGACGCCGAGTTTATGCAAAGATTAAAGACCTGAAACCGATTAACAACGGCCTAGGAATTGTCGTTCTTTCAACACCTAAAGGAGTCCTTTCTGATGGGAAGGCCCGGGAGTTGAATGTAGGCGGCGAAATCCTATGCAGCGTATTCTAAGGATGAGATAATGTCACGTGTTGGAAAACATCCAGTCCCGATTCCCCAAGGTGTAACTTGCCAAATCACTGGGCGAGAAATTACAATTAAGGGGAAAAATGGTGAACTTTCAGCTCTTACGAGCAAAGAAGTTCAAGTCACCCAAGATGAAAACGGGATTCTTGTAAGACCCATTGATGAGTCAAAGCAAGCCCGTATGTTGTGGGGGACTTGGAAGAATCGTATTAAAAATATGGTTCAAGGAGTGAGTGAAGGCTTTACGGTACGTCTTGAAATTAATGGGGTTGGATATCGTGCCGCGGTGGAAGGGAATACCTTAAAATTGCAGCTTGGCTACAGTCATGATATTTTATACCCGATTCCTCAAGGGATAGACATTAAGTGCGAGAAACCTACGGCAATTGCAATTTCTGGGTCAGATCGCCAACATATTGGACAAGTGGCGGCCGAAATTCGTGCTTATCGTAAACCTGAACCTTATAAGGGTAAGGGAGTTAAATATGAGAACGAGCATATCGTTCGCAAAGAAGGTAAGAAGAAGTAGTCATGAGTCAGGCAAAAGAACTTTTTAATCGACGTAAGCGCCGTACACGTTTTAAGCTAGCGCGTGTTACAATAGGAAGGCCAAGACTTTCCGTTTTTCGTTCAAAACAGCATATGTATGTGCAAATTATTGATGATAAAGCGCGGTGTACATTGGTGGCTGCATCAACTTTGGATAAGGATTTGAAGGGGAAGCTTAAAGCGACTTCCAACATAACAGCTGCAGAAGAAGTGGGGAAGCTTGTCGCACAACGCGCTGTGAAAGCAGGCATTAAAGAAGTTGTATTTGATCGTGGTGGATATCTCTATCATGGTCGTGTAAAAGCCTTAGCGGATGCAGTTCGCGAGGGCGGTCTTTCATTTTAGGAAGTAGAACAGATGGCACGAGAAGGAAAAAATAGTCGACCCGCACGTTCAGATCGTGAAGAGGTTGAATTAGTTGAAAAGCTTGTCGCGATCAATCGCGTCGCTAAAGTTGTTAAAGGCGGTAAACGCTTTGGCTTTTCGGCTATTGTAGTTGTAGGCGATGGAAAAGGTCGAGTCGGTCACGGAACGGGTAAGGCTCGTGAAGTTCCTGAAGCGATTCAGAAAGCAACAGAACAAGCAAAAAGATATATGGTGCGTATCCCTCTCCGTGAAGGGCGGACACTTCATCACGATGTAACAGCATCGTATGGAGCAGGTTTGGTTCATATGCGCGCAGCGGTTCCTGGAACAGGAATTATTGCGGGGGGACCGATGCGTGCGGTTTGCGAAGCTCTTGGTATTCAGGACGTGGTTAGTAAATCCATTGGTTCTTCCAATCCTCATAACATGGTAAGAGCAACCTTTAAGGCTCTGCAAATGATTAGTGCGCCCCGTCAGGTGGCAGCTCGTCGTGGCAAAAAGATAGGTGAGCTCGTAGGGCGGCGTGCGCAGGGTGAGGCATAGACAATGGTAAAGAAGACAACAAAAACACTGGTTTTAACCCAAATGGGAAGTCCTCTTCGTCGAGAAGCAAAACAAAGAGCGACACTTTGTGGGCTGGGGCTCAACAAGATGGGGCGTACCCGTGAACTTGAGGATACTCCCGAAGTTCGCGGAATGATTAGAAAAGTCAAACATATGGTAAAGGTAGAAGAAGGGAATTAAATCTCTTCATTTTATGGGAAGTGAACGATGAAACTGAATGAAATTCGTGATAATCCTGGGGCCCGTCGTCCTAAAATGCGCATTAGCCGCGGTATTGGGTCGGGTAAAGGAAAAACGGGCGGTCGTGGCGGTAAAGGTCAGACAGCTCGTACAGGCGTTTCTATTAATGGGTTTGAAGGCGGTCAAATGCCTCTCTATCGGCGCTTGCCAAAGCGTGGATTCACGAATATTTTTGCTCGCAAATTTGCAGAAGTTAATTTAGGTCGTCTTCAAGAAGCTATTGAGGGTGGAAAACTGGATCCTAAAAAAGAGATTAATGGAGAAGTCCTTGTCAAAGCCGGCCTTGTTCGTCGCGTATGGGATGGGATTCGTCTTTTGGGTAAAGGTGAGCTCAAAGAAAAGGTTTCATTAAAAGTTGCTGGTGCCACAAAATCGGCCATTGCAGCTGTAGAAAAAGCTGGGGGGGCTGTAGAAATTTTATCTTCGAGGCCTTCTGAGGAATTAAAATAACAATCTAGAGGATGATCATGGCATCGGCCGCAGAACAACTCGCAGCTAATATAAACTTTAAGGCTTTTTCTAAGGCAGATGACCTTAAAAAACGGTTATGGTTTACGTTGGGTGTCCTTATTGTCTATCGATTGGGGACCTATATTCCGTTGCCAGGAATCAACACCGCAGTGATGGCTGAGTTTGCTAGCTCTCACGGAGGTGGAATTTTTGGCATGGTGGATATGTTTTCAGGGGGCGCTTTGAGTCGTATGTCCATTATGGCTCTTAACATTATGCCTTATATCTCGGCGAGTATTATCGTTCAATTGATGACAGCCATTTCCCCTCAATTTGAGGCTCTCAAAAAAGAGGGTGAATCGGGTCGGCGAAAATTAAATCAATATACACGATATTTGACAGTCTTGATTGCTGTTTTGCAATCTTATGGGGCTGCCGTAGGGCTTGAGTCTTTACAAGGGGCCGCAGGGTCAGCTGTGGTTGATCCAGGTGTCTTCTTTCGGTTGACGACAGTTATTACCATTGTGGGGGCGACTCTCTTTTTAATGTGGCTGGGTGAGCAAATCACAGGTCGAGGGATTGGAAATGGAATATCTCTCATCATTTTCGCAGGTATTGTCGCCAATCTTCCGTCCTCCATCGTAAACGCTTTAGAATTAGGCCGCACAGGCGCCTTATCTTATATCTTTATTTTATTCATCCTCCTATTTTCTATTGCTATGATAGCCTTTATCGTCTTTATGGAGCGCGCCCAACGTCGAATCCTTATTCAATATCCAAAGCGCCAAGTGGGGAATAAAATGTATGGAGGGGATAGCTCTCACCTTCCTATAAAGTTAAATAGTACCGGTGTCATTCCTCCTATTTTTGCAAGCTCTCTTATCTTACTGCCCGTCTCTCTTGCCCAATTTTCGGCGGGTCACGGTCCAGAGTGGGTACAGTGGGCTGTTGGATTGCTCCATCATGGCAGTTTTGTATATCTTAGCCTTTATCTTTTCCTCATTGTTTTCTTTGCTTTCTTTTATACATCCATTGTCTTTAATCCTCAGGAAACGGCTGAGAATTTGAAGAAGGCAGGGGGATTTGTCCCCGGTTATCGTCCGGGAGCAAATACGGCAAACTACTTAGATTATGTAATTACCCGATTGACGGTTGCTGGAGCCGCTTATCTTGCTTTTGTTTGTGCAGTGCCTGAATTCTTTTACGCAGCTTATGCTTTACCTTTCTATTTGGGGGGGACGACTTTTTTGATTGCTGTGAGTGTTCCTATGGATACGGTTGCTCAAGTTCACTCCCATCTTCTAGCGCATCAGTATGAAGGTCTTTTAAAGAAAACCCGCTTGAAGGGGACACGAAAATGAATATTATTCTCTTCGGTCCTCCTGGAGCAGGGAAGGGGACTCAAGCACGGCTCATAAAAGATCATTTTCATCTGGCTTTGATTTCTTCTGGAAATATTTTAAGGGATGAAATTAAAAAGAACACGCTATTAGGAAATCAAATTGAAGAGACGATGGCGGCAGGACAATTTCCTGCCGATGAGATTATTCTCAAGATTTTTAAAGAACATTTAGAAAAAGTCAAACATCAAGGGGTTATTTTGGATGGCTTACCTCGGACGTTGAATCAAGCTCAAAAAATAGATGAAACTTTTGAGAAACTTGGTCTTGAGTTGGATATTGTTATTCAATTGGCTGTTGATGAGGAAGAGCTGGTTAAACGGCTTTCTAAGCGTATAATTTGTCAAACCTGTGACGCATCATATACGCCAGAACTTCCTCCTAAGATACAAGACGTTTGTGATAAGTGTTCAGGACGCGAGTTTACTCGCCGTCCAGATGATGAACCTGAGGCCGTGAAAACACGACTTCAGATTTATAATGAAAAAACAAAACCCCTTATCGATTACTATTTTAAGACTCAAAGGTTAAAGGTGATTGATGGGATGAAATCTGTTAAAGAAGTGAATACCCAAATTATGTCTCTTTTAGGGGGATTGCAGGTGTTGACAGATAAGTTAGGATGCCTATACTCCGCACAGGATGTTTAGGAATTTTTACAAAAGAGTATTAAGGAGAAGCGAGTGGCTCGTATAGCTGGCGTTAATATACCAACGCAAAAAAGAGTTGAAATTGGGTTGAGGTCTATTTATGGCATCGGCCCTACCAAGGCAAAAGAACTTTGTGAGAAGCTAGGGATTCCTGCTGCACGACGAGTTCATCAATTAACGGATGCTGAAGTTTTAAAAATTCGTGAAGCGATTGATCATGAATATAAAGTTGAAGGGGATCTTCGCAGAGAAGTCTCTATAAATATTAAGCGGTTAATGGATCTTGGAAGTTATCGCGGCCTTCGTCATCGTAAAGGACTTCCGGTCCGGGGGCAAAGAACTCATACGAATGCAAGGACACGCAAAGGAAAAGCTGTGGCAATTGCAGGTAAGAAAAAGTAAAGGTTAGGATTATAGATGGCGCAAAAACCAGCACAAAGGATTCGTCGGCGAGAGAGAAAGAATATTGTCTCTGGCGTGGCACACGTGAATGCATCTTTTAACAACACGGTTGTAAATATTACGGATATCCAAGGCAATACGATTGCTTGGTCGTCCTCAGGAACCAAGGGGTTTAAGGGATCTCGTAAATCAACGCCGTATGCTGCGCAAATTGCAGCTGAAGATGCAGCGAAGAAGGCTCAAGAGCATGGAATGAAGTCCCTTGAAATTGAAGTGAAAGGGCCTGGGTCGGGTCGTGAGTCGGCGCTTCGTGCTCTGCAAGCTACCGGGTTTGTGATAACATCCATCCGAGATGTAACCCCCATTCCCCATAATGGGTGTAAGCCTAAAAAACGTCGCCGTGTATAGAACCTGAATAAATAACTGAAACTTTATACCGAGAGGGTAGACTCGTGATACAAAAAAATTGGCAGGCCCTGATTAAGCCTTACAAGTTAAATCTGGATCATAGCGAAGATCCAAATTATGTAGCAACAATAACGGCAGATCCGCTTGAGCCGGGTTTTGGCATGACTTTAGGAAGTGCTTTACGGCGTGTTTTACTTTCCTCTCTTCAAGGATCAGCGGTTACCTCTGTTCAAATCGAAGGGGTGCTGCATGAATTTTCAACCCTTCCAGGGGTGAATGAGGATATGACCGATATCGTCCTTAACCTTAAGGGTATCATTACAAAACTTCACAAGGCTGGACCTGTTCGTGTGAAGCTTCAAGTGGAAGGACCCTGCGTCGTTACGGCTGGAAATATTGAAACAATAGCTGACCTCGAAATTTTAAATAAAGATCATTATATTTGTACTCTTGGTCAAGGTGCGAAACTTTCCATGGAATTAACGGTTAATACGGGTAAGGGATATGTCCCTGCCGAAAGCAATAAAAAAACGGATGCTCCTATTGGGCTCATTCCTGTGGATGCTCTTTACAGCCCTGTAAAGAAAGTTTCTTATAAAGTTGAAAATACCCGTGTGGGTCAGCAAACCAACTATGACAAGTTGATTCTGCGCGTTGAGACGAACGGATCTGCACGTCCCGATGATGCTGTTGCTTTGGCAGCGCGTATCCTGCAAGATCAACTTCAGAAATTTATTAATTTTGAAGAGCCAAAAGAAACCTTTGCAGAAAAAGAGGATGCTCTCCTTCCTTTCAACAGAGCGCTTCTGCGCAAGGTTGATGAGCTTGAGCTTTCCGTACGTTCTGCAAATTGTTTGAAAAACGATAACATTATCTATATTGGAGATCTTGTCCAAAAAACCGAGGCAGAGATGCTGCGGACGCCAAACTTTGGCCGGAAATCTTTGAATGAGATTAAAGAAGTTCTTACACAAATGGGCTTGAGCTTAGGGATAGAAGTTCCCAGCTGGCCGCCTGAAAATATTGAAGAACTTATTAAAAAGCTCGATGAGCCATTTTAAAAGGAATGAGGAGTACTTAAATCATGCGTCATGGTGTTAGCGGCCGTAAACTCAATCGTACATCGGGAGAAAGAAAAGCTCTTTTTATGGGGCTTGCTGCTTCTCTCGTGAAACATGAGCAAATTAAGACAACATTACCGAAGGCCAAGGATCTTCGTCCTATCGTAGAGAAAATAATTACTTTAGGAAAAAGGGGAGGGCTTGCATGTCGTCGTCAAGCCGTTTCTAAGCTAGGGGATAAAGAGCTCGCAGAAAAAGTTATGGGTCCTTTAGCCGAGCGTTATAAAGATCGTGCGGGAGGATATGTGCGTATTATCAAAGCTGGCACACGTCCAGGAGATAATGCTCCTGTGGCTATTATCGAGCTTGTGGATCGAGATCTATCAGCCAAAGGGAAAGACTCAGGTCCTACAGCGGAAAAAGAAACTGAAGAAGAAACACCTGCCGCAGAGTAGGGGTATAGTTCTTAAATAACCAGATCCCGTCATCTTGGAATTACGAAGATCTTCGCTCACACAGTGAGCGCAAGATCTTCTTAATATCTGGGACCCAGGCAGGGCGGTTCAATTCATGAATTCAAGTTATGTTAAATAATTGGCCATTTCATCATGATTTCTTGCTTTTCTAAATACCTTTATGAGATTATCTCAGTAGACAACTTGGGAAACAAAACCTATGGGCCCTGAAGGGCGGGGCGAGAGTTTCCAAAGTTATCGGGAGTACAGATCGCGCTTTAAGGAAGCCTAAAATCTGTGGAAAAGATCTGAAGCATGCTAGATTCTTAGATTTTTTTCTTAAGGTAAGACAAACTGTGCACTCAAGAAGAAGAAAAGGTTTTGCTAGAGTTATCTTGCCTTCTTCTGAAAAGGGACCCCGGGGTGTTCTTTATTAAATTTAAGAAAATGGAAAAAAGGGAAGCTAAAAGAAAGAGTCAATTTAAAGAGAGTCCAGCGGTATCAACGTAATTTTATGATTTTTGATTCCAATGGCGACTTTTCCTGTCTTTAAAGCCAGGGCTGCGTTTCCAAAGACCTCTCGTCGCCAGCTTTCCAGCGCGGGAACGTGAGGGTCAGAAGAACGCGCAATCGTTTCTAAATCCGCGCTAGTTGCAATCAATTTTGGAGCGACGTGGTATTTTTCAGATTTAATTTTTAACAGGAGTCGCAACATTTCCACAAGAGCTGAGGTTCCAGGAAGAGAGGGGTCTTCTTTTTTAACCTGAGGACAGTCTTCGAGGGGAAGGGCATGAGCTTTTTCAATGAGCTCCAAAACAATTTTTCCTTCTTTTCCTTCAATAAAAGAAGTGTTGAGCCCCCGCATCCGACCCAACTCAGAAAGAGTGCGGGGAGAAGCCGCTGCAAGTTCAAGCAAAACCTCATCCTTTAACACACGCCCTCGGGGAATATTTCGTTGTTGAGCGGTAATTTCCCGCCATGCTGAAATTTCTCTCAAGATCGCAAGCATACGCGGCTTTGGAGAACGAACTCTAATTTTTTTCCAGACGTCATAGGGGTCAATCGCATACGTTGCGGGATCGGTGAGAATGCCCACTTCTTCGTGAAGCCAATGAAGTCGGTCTTCTTCCAGGATTCTGGCGTACAACTTTTCATAAACGAGGCGTAAATAAATGACATCTCCCAAGGCGTAGGTGAGCTGTTTTTCCGTGAGGGGGCGTTGAGCCCAATGGGTATAGCGAGACGATTTATCTATGGATACTTTAGTATATTTTTGCACAAGAACATCATACCCTACAGATTCTCCAAATCCGCAGACCATTCCTGCGATTTGTGTATCGAAGAGGGGCGTTGGAATATATCCCGTTAAATGATAAAAAATTTCCACATCTTGGCGGCCTGAATGAAAGACTTTGATGACATCAGGGTTTTGTAAAAGGTCAAAAAAAGGGAGAAGATCAATTCCTTGCGCCAAGGGGTCAATCGCCACAGCTTCCTCGGCTAGCCCCACTTGAATGAGACATAATTGAGGCCAATAGGTTGTTTCCCTCACAAACTCGGTGTCTACCATAATATAGGTCGATTTTGCCGCTCGTTCGCAAAAGGCTTTTAGATCGGATGTTTTCGTTATTAAACTCATCTCTTCTCGTTATCATTGAAAGCGAGTCTTGACAAGACACTCAGAATCTTTACGACTATTAACTTGAAAATAGTCAACAAGAGTAGAGCTATGTTAAATCCCTATCGCACACACAATTGTGGGGCCCTGCGCCTCGAAAATGCTAAAGAAACAGTACGCCTTTCAGGATGGGTTCATCGAAAGCGTGATCATGGGCAGCTCTTATTTATCGACCTTAGGGATCATTACGGAATAACCCAATGTGTAATTGATATGGAAAGCCCCCATTTTCGAGAGGCTGAAAATGTTAGGCTTGAAAGTGTCATTACAGTAATAGGTCGGATTGTCAAAAGAAAGGCAGAGACCGCTAATTCTCATATGGCTACAGGGGAAATTGAAGTCGTTATTGAAGAGATTATCGTTCAATCAAGAGCGGACATTCTCCCACTTCAGGTCAACAGTAATGCCGAATTCCCTGAAGAAACTCGCCTTAAATATCGTTTTTTAGATTTAAGGCGCGAAAAAATGCATGCGAACATTGTGTTGCGAAGTCAAATTATTGCTTCCCTGCGCCAAAAAATGATTAATCAAGGATTTTTAGAATTTCAAACCCCTATTTTAACGGCGAGCTCTCCTGAAGGAGCGCGGGATTATCTCGTTCCCAGTCGCCTTTATCCGGGCAAGTTTTATGCGCTTCCTCAGGCCCCTCAACAATTTAAGCAACTGCTCATGGTGGCAGGCTTTGATAAGTATTTCCAAATTGCTCCTTGCTTCCGAGATGAGGACGCACGGGCCGATCGCTCGCCTGGCGAATTTTATCAGCTCGATTTTGAAATGTCTTTTGTGACGCAAGAGGATGTCTTTGCGGCGATCGAGCCTGTCCTTTATGAGGTTTTCGTTGAGTTTGGGAAGGGAAAGACCGTCAACCCTCTTACTTTCCCTCGCATTCCTTATGCAGAATCTATGCTTAAATATGGAACGGATAAACCCGATTTACGAAATCCTCTTATTATCAGCGATGTAACGGAGATTTTCCAAAATTCAGGTTTTGGTCTTTTTGCAAAAGCGATTGAACAAGGGGCTATCGTTAGAGCCATTCTTGCTCCTGATACCGCAACCCAACCACGCAGTTTTTTTGATAAAATGAATGACTGGGCGCGTGAGCAAGGGGCTGGTGGCTTGGGGTATATTGTTTTGAGCCAGGAAGGCGCTAAAGGCCCCATTGCTAAGTTTTTAGACAAAGACCGGCTTGAAAAACTTTATGTTTTGACAGGACTCAAAGAAGGAGATTCTGTTTTCTTCGCTTGCGATAAGGTAAAAATAGCGGAGAAGCTCGCAGGTCTTGCCCGCACCCGTCTTGCAGAAGAGTTGGATTTGCTTGAAAAAAATGCTTTTCGGTTTTGCTTCATCGTTGATTTTCCTATGTATGAATATGATGAAGAGAAGAAACAAATTGAATTTTCTCACAACCCTTTTTCCATGCCTCAAGGGGGGCTTAAAGTCCTTGAGACCCAAGATCCTTTGAGTATCCTCGCCTACCAATATGATATTGTATGCAATGGCTTAGAGCTCTGTAGTGGGGGAATTCGCAACCACTTACCAGAGGTGATGATTAAAGCGTTCACGATCGCTGGCTATACGCGAGAAGAAGTTGAAACTCAATTTGCGGGGATGTTAAGTGCTTTCCGGTATGGTGCTCCTCCCCATGGGGGGGCGGCTCCTGGCATTGATCGGATTGTGATGCTGCTTGCGGATGAACCCAATCTTCGTGAAGTGGTTGCTTTTCCTATGACACAGAAAGCGGAAGATCTTCTGGTAGGAGCCCCAACTTCCATCAGGCCCGAACAACTGCAAGAGCTTCATTTACGGGTTGTAATGCCCCCTCCAAAAAAGGCTGAGGGGGGAGTATAAAAAGTTTACCTTAAGGTAGAGAAAGTGATCGAATAGCTTGAGCTAAAAGGGGCGTGAGATCGATTTGATTGGAAGGGTGAGGAATGGAGTTGCAAGTCGCAATCTTTTGAACGCCTGCGGCTTGTAGTTTTTGATAAGAATTTTCTTCAAAAAGAGGGTGAATAATGACACAAACAGGAGATAAGGAATTAAGACCTTTTAAATGCTCAACCGCTTGTAAGAGGGTCCCTCCCGAAGAGATAATATCATCTATAAGGACAGGCGTTTTGGTGCCTAGCGTTTCAAGGGATGGCCACGTTATCTCAACATAACCATCATCATGACGAACCTTTGTGAGCACAAGGAAAGGAGAATTTCCTGCAATGTCTTGGACCCATTGAAGACTTTCGCTATCGGGTCCAATTAAAAAGGGATTTTGTACATTTTCATGAATCCACTGAGCCAAAAGAGGGGCTGCATGCGCAACTCTTGTCGGAATAGAATAAATTTCTTCCAGGCAAGAGTAGCGGTGAAGGTGAGGATCCACCGTAATGAGATAATCAAAATAAGATGAAAGCAAATTTGCAAATGTTTTTGAGGTAAGAGCCTCCCCGGGGTGAAAGACTTTGTCTTGACGCATATAGGAAAGATACGGGGCAAGAAGGCCCACCCGTTTGGCACCCTGAGCCTTTAAGGTGTCAGCAAGAAAAAGAAGGTCCAAGGCCCAGTTATTAGGATGGAAGAGGGTGGCATTAATGATACTATCTCGTCCCTTAACTGAATTTTCAACACGTAGAAAAGACTCTCCGTCGGGGAAAGTTTTAACAAAAACTTTGCCTTCCTCTGCACTAATTTTTTCCCTTATATTTTTGCCCAGAGGGGAGGGAGAGGGGAAATCAAACATAAGAAGAGTCATTAAGAAGCCTCTCCAATTAGGATGACTTGTTGATGGAAATGGAAGTAATGAAGCGCATAGTTTAACTCTCCCAAAGATTCGGCGTAAATCGTAAATAAAGGCTGTCCTTTTTCGACGAGTGTACCCACCATAACATGCAAGTCAATGCCTGCAGCAGGGGCATCAGGGGCGCCCGCCAATTTTGCAATGCGGGAAATAAGTCGGTTATCAATGCTTATAATGGCGCCTTTCTGAATTGAGGTAACGATGTGCTGATGAGGCGCTAGTTTGGGCTCTCTAAACCCTCCTTGAGCTTTGCAAATACTCTGAAATTTTTTTAAAGCTCTTCCATCTTCTAAAATATTGTGGGCTTCCAAAACTCCCCTTCCTTCAGAGACTCCCCCCCATGCCTCTAGAATTTTTCCGGCAAGGAGAAGAGAGCGATCTCTCAAATCTTGAGGGGCGTTGTTTTCGTTTCTAAGAATAGAAAGAACATCTCTTGCTTCAAGAACGGGGCCTATCCCTGTCTCTTATAC
>JBEPVR010000020.1:0-21469 GCA_041690915.1 Alphaproteobacteria bacterium | reverse complement strand
GATTAAGCTTGAACTCTTATATATTCCTTCCTATATTTAAGCTTAAGTGTGATAGTTTTATTGGTGGAGATTTTGATTATGAAAAAATTATTGATGTTTTTAGGGGCCTTAACGTTCGTTACACAAGCCCAATGTATGCAAACCCCAGAACTTCTGACAGTCGATAATGATTCAAATTGCCCAGTACGGTTGAATCTTCATAATAAAAATGACAAGCAATATTCTGAGTCAATCCTTGCACCAGGTGCTCGAACGGTTTTGGATTTAACCACATTAAATCAAGATCCGGAGCAATTTAGTCATATTACGATTACTCTTGAAGATAATGTAAAAGGAAAGATTAACCCGCAAAATATTCTCAAAAAAAGCTTTCTAATTCAAAAAAATATTTCTACCGGTACAATAAGAATAACTCCTGCAATTACAGATTACTTGAAATTAAACCAATAAATGTAATTATTTTTTAGTTGTTTTTCCATGGGGGAATAAGGAAAATTTCTTTATTTCCTCATAAGTCCATTTACATAAATCGCTCTCCCTGGTAGATTTTGGCAAATATTAATTTGTGCAAGAAACATGAAACTTATCGCTTGTAACAGCAATCCCCTCCTTGCTGAAGGAATTGCTCAGTATTTAAAAACACCTTTAAGTGAAGCCACGATTCGGCATTTTGCTGATGATGAAATTTTTGTCGAAATTTTAGAAAACGTTAGGGGAGAAGACGTTTTTATCATTCAATCAACGAGCAAGCCTGCCAACGACCATTTAATGGAACTTTTAATCACCATTGATGCTTTAAAAAGAGGGTCTGCTCGTCGTATCACAGCTTGCATTCCTTATTTCGGATATGCCCGTCAGGATCGCAAAGTGGGGCCCAGGTCTCCTATTTCTGCCAAGTTGGTAGCAGACATTCTGACCGCAGCAGGAGCTAATCGGGTTCTCACATTGGATCTCCACGCAGGGCAAATTCAAGGGTTTTTTAATATTCCGGTCGATAACCTCTTTGCGATCCCTTTGTTTCAAAAGGATATTGAAGCGCATTTGCCGCCAGAGAAGCTTTTAGTGGTGTCTCCTGATGTGGGAGGGGTTGTAAGAGCTCGAGGATTAGCCAAAAGACTTTCTTGTGGCCTTGCTGTGATTGACAAGCGTCGCGAAAAACCAGGGATTTCGGAAGTTATGAATGTTATTGGAGACGTTAAGGGTCTCCACTGTTTGATTACGGACGATATCATCGATTCTGCAGGGACGATCTGTAATGCAGCATTGGCTTTATTGGAAGAAGGAGCAGCTTCTGTGAGGGCCTATGTCACCCATGGTGTTTTTTCCCCTCCGGCCTTAGAGCGAATTGCAAAGTCCGCTCTGGAAGAAGTGGTTGTCACCGATAGTATTTTGGCGACAAGCGAGGTCAAAAATTGCAAAAGAATTCGCCAGATACCCCTTGCTCCCTTGTTTGGGGAAGCTATTGATCGTATTAATCTTGAAAAATCTGTTTCAATTTTATTTGATTAGTGTATGACTATGCTATTGGAAGTTTAAAGGAGTTTACTTATGACAACAGTCTCTCAACTTAATGTTCAGCTGCGAGAAGAAACAGGCAAAGGAGCTTCTCGTGCCTTGCGTCGTGGTGGCCGTGTTCCTGCCGTTTTATACGGAGGGAAGGATACGCCCGTTCATTTTTCTTTGGATCCTATTCAACTGAATAAGGAACTTCATTCGACAGGATTTTTGTCAAAAGTTTTTGAGCTTCCTGTGGAGGGAAAGAAAGAAAAAGCGCTTGCGCGGGCTGTGCAATTTCACCCTGTGACGGACCGACCTTTGCATGTGGATTTTTTGCGTGTGTCCAAAGAGGGAAAAATTACGGTTGCTGTTCCTCTACAATTTATTAATGAAACCAATTCTCCTGGTATTAAGCGCGGGGGGGTTTTAAATATTCTCATCCACAACTTGGAAGTGATTTCTGATATCGACCATATCCCCTCTCACATTGAAATAGACCTTTCCGGGCTTGAAATTCAAGATACGATCCACCTTAAGAATTTAAAATTCCCAGAAGGGGTGATCCCAGCTCATGCTGAACGAGATAATGATATCGCTAATATCGTAGCCCCTACCGTCATGAAGAAGGTAGCGGGAGAAGAAGAAGCATCAGAAGTGGGAGAAGCCTCCACTCCAGAAGGAGAAGGGGCGTAAGTCCTGTTCTTTATCTGAATTATGTATCTTTTGGTGGGACTTGGAAACCCGGGACGCGAATACACTGAAAACCGTCACAACGTGGGGTTTATGTGTGTGGATGAAATTCTTAAAAGCTATGGGTTTCCTCCTGAAAAAACAAAGTTTTCAGGACTTCTTACGGAAGGGCGTGTGGATCATCAGAAAGTTTACCTTTTTAAACCCTTAACTTATATGAATCGCTCAGGTCGTGCCGTTGGAGAAACCTCAAGGTTTTTTAAGGTTCCTCCTGAGCATATCATCGTTTTCCATGATGACCTTGATTTAGCCCCTGGAAAAGTGCGCGTGAAACAAGGAGGAGGCCATGGTGGCCATAATGGTCTTAAAGATTTGGATGCTCATATTGGCACTCAGTATTGGAGGGTCCGTATTGGGATTGATCGCCCGCTTCATAAAGGAGCCGTAACGTCTTATGTTCTTTCTGATTTTTCAAAGGAAGAGCATGTGTGGCTCGATCCTCTCCTTTCCTGTTTAGCAGATGAGATCCACCTTTTGCTGACCTCATCCCCAGAAAATTACGCAGCCAAAGTCATGCAAACTCTTCCTCCACCTCACCCTAAAACGGAGACCTCTCATGGGATTTAAGTGCGGTATTGTTGGCCTTCCGAACGTTGGAAAATCCACTCTTTTTAATGCTCTTACGGCAACAGCCGCCGCAGAAGCAGCGAACTACCCTTTTTGTACGATTGAGCCAAATGTCGGTCGCGTAGGCGTTCCTGACAAAAGACTTGATGAACTCGCAAGTATCGCAAGCTCCGCAAAAATTATTCCCACACAGCTTGAATTTGTGGATATCGCAGGGCTTGTGCGGGGAGCAAGCCGTGGCGAAGGTCTTGGAAATCAATTCTTAGGCCATATTCGTGAAGTAGATGCTATTGTTCACGTCGTGCGATGCTTTGAAGATCCGGATATCACCCATGTGGAAGGAGACATTGACCCTCTTCGAGATATAGAGGTAATTGATACAGAACTTATGCTGGCGGATATGGAAAGCCTTGAAAAGCGTATGCCTGCGTTTGAGAAAAAACTTCGGACGAAAGATCCTGTTGCTCTTCTCCAATATCCATTGATGGAAAGGGCTCTCGAGCTTTTAAAGGAAGGAAAGCCCGCCCGCTTTGTTCAATGTGCTCCTGACGAGAAAGATGAACTACAGCGTTTGCAGCTGATTACCACGAAGCCCATTTTGTATGTCTGTAATGTTTCCGAAAACGACGCTGCTACCGGTAACCCGTTTACGGAACTTGTCAAAGAAAGAGCAGAAAAAGAAGGAAGCCGTACAGCTATTATTTCAGCTGCTATTGAAGCCGAAGTTGCTTCTTTAGATTCAGAGAAAGAAAAAACAGAGTTTCTTCAAAGCCTTGGATTAAATGAAACAGGTCTGACACGGGTGATTCGGCAGGGATTTTCCCTTTTGAATTTAATCACTTTTTTTACCATAGGCCCTAAAGAAGCCCGCGCATGGACTGTTGAAAAAGGAGCGAAGGGGCCTCAAGCCGCGGGAGAGATCCATACGGATTTTGAGAGAGGCTTTATTTGCGCTGAAACTATTTCCTATCAAGATTATATAGAATTTCAGGGAGAACAAGGCGCCAAAGCGGCTGGCAAGCTCCGCCTTGAAGGACGAGATTATCTCGTCCAAGACGGAGATGTTTTTCATTTTAGATTTAATGTGTAAAAATAGCTGAATTAGAGAGTTTTAATAATATATACCTTATAATGAATAAGAGTATAGAAATATAGTACGATTAATATATTGATTTATTTTCCATTTTCGTCATCCCGGAATTTAGCTCCTCTTCTCGAGCTCTGTTAGAAGGGAGAGATAGAGGAGGTTAATATCCGGGATCCATCAAAAATAAATCTATTAATCTATTCAGCATTTATCATGGCCTTAAGTTCATGGCACGTTTGTTGTGCGCTATAGACCAAAAGGTCCAATTGCTCAAGGATTTGGGATAATTTCTTTATGTTGTGTTCTAAGCGTTTGATGAAAATGTCAGAATTATATATAGTCGACTCAGGCATGATAATCCTCTCTTAAGGGTTGTTATGTTTAGCAGCGTGTAGGTGGTGTTGACACCTATGCGCTGCGTAAAGGATAGCAGATGTATTTACTGATGCAACACATTTTTTAGTGAATAAAATTTTTAATGAACGAAAATTTTCTTTATAGTAAGGCCTAGTCTATGACTCACTCCATTTATGTGCGCGGGGCGCGCGAACATAATCTTAAAAATATTGATGTCGAAATCCCTCGCGATCGACTTGTCGTGATCACAGGCCTGAGTGGTTCAGGAAAATCGTCCCTTGCCTTTGATACGATTTATGCGGAAGGGCAGCGCCGCTATGTGGAAAGTCTTTCTGCTTATGCCCGTCAATTTTTGCAATTGATGCAAAAACCTGACGTAGATTCCATTGATGGTCTCTCTCCTGCCATTTCTATCGAACAAAAAACAACCTCAAAAAATCCTCGTTCAACGGTGGGGACCGTGACGGAGATTTATGATTACCTTCGTCTTTTGTTTGCTCGCATTGGAATCCCTTATTCTCCCGTCACAGGTCTTCCTATTCAAAGCCAAACAGTGTCTGAAATGGTGGATCGTTTGACGGAGCTTTCCGAAGGAACGCGGCTTTATCTTTTAGCTCCCATCGTCAGAGGACGAAAGGGGGAGTATAAAAAGGAAATTTCCGATCTGCGCAAACAGGGATTTCAGCGCCTTAAGGTGGATGGAACTCTTTATGATATCGATGAGACGCCCCCCCTGAACAAAAAAGTTAAGCATGATATTGAAGTCGTCGTTGACCGCCTTGTTATAAACCCTGACTTAGGGCATCGTCTTGCGGATGCGATCGAAACGTGTTTAAGGCTTTCCGACGGATTGCTTTACGCAGAAAACGCGGATACGGGGGAGCGGCATACTTTTTCCGCGAAGTTTGCATGTCCTGTGTCAGGCTTCACTATTGATGAGATTGAACCCCGGCTTTTCTCGTTTAATAGCCCCTTTGGAGCATGCCCCGGCTGTGATGGGTTGGGGGTGAAGATTGTTTTCGATCCTCATCTTATCGTTCCCAACCCTCAATTAACGTTAGGGGAGGGGGCTATTGCACCCTGGTCTGGGGCTTTCTCTCATTATTATAACCAAGCCTTGACAGCAGTGGTTGGGAAGTATGGAGGAGGGATGAATGAGCCTTTTTCCGCCCTTCCTCAAAATACCAAAGATGTCATTTTATTTGGATCAGGAGGGGAAAAAGTCTCCACAACTTACCAGGATGAAGCCCGCACATTTACCCAAAACAAACCTTTTGAAGGGGTTATCCCAAGTCTTTCCCGACGACAGCGAGAAAAAAAAGACCGCTATGGTCAACCAGAGGAAATGAATCGTTATCAAAGTACATTGCCTTGCGAGGATTGTCAGGGTTATCGCTTGAAGCCGGAAGCTTTAGCTGTGAAAATTCAGGGTCTTCACATTGGCCAAGTGACCGAATTGTCTATTGCCCATGCTCAACTCTGGTTTTATGAACTTGCAGAAAAGTTGACTCAAAAAGAAAAGGATATAGCGGCCCGTATTTTAAAGGAAATTCAAGAACGGCTTAGCTTTTTGGTGAGTGTGGGGTTGGGTTATCTTTCCCTTTCGCGGGCCTCTGGAACGCTTTCAGGAGGAGAAAGTCAGCGCATTCGCTTAGCTTCTCAAATTGGTTCAGGTCTTACAGGTGTTCTTTATGTCCTTGATGAGCCCTCTATTGGTCTTCATCAGAAGGATAATGATCGACTTTTGGCCACACTAACGCGCCTTCGGGATTTGGGGAATTCCGTGCTTGTCGTAGAGCATGATGAAGATGCCATCCGCATGGCAGATTATGTCATTGATATGGGACCTGGCGCAGGGGTGAAGGGAGGGGTTATTGTGGCCCAAGGAACCCCTCAAGAGATCATGGAAAATCCAGAAAGTCTGACAGGGCAGTACTTGGTAGGGGCTCAAAAAATTCCTCTTCCCCTAGACCGGCGTAAGCCCAAACGAGGGCAAGCCTTAAGAGTCGTAGGAGCCAAAACCCATAACCTTCAAAATGTCACCGTTGATTTTCCCCTCGGAACTTTTACATGCGTCACAGGGGTTTCAGGGGGAGGCAAGTCCTCTCTGATCATTGAAACGCTTTATAAAGGATTGGCCCACCTCTTAAATGATAATTCGGAAATTCCAGGACCTCATGACCGCATTGAAGGAATTGATTTAATTAATAAAATTGTAGATATCGATCAATCACCTATTGGTCGTACCCCACGATCAAATCCAGCCACCTATACGGGTGTTTTTACCCCGATTCGGGAATGGTTTTCAGCTCTTCCTGAAGCTAAAGCTCGAGGATATTCTCCAGGACGTTTCTCTTTTAATGTGAAAGGGGGAAGGTGCGAGGCCTGTCAGGGAGATGGGGTTATTAAAATTGAAATGCATTTTTTGCCTGATGTGTATGTGGAATGCGATCAATGTCATGGCAAGCGCTATAATCGAGAAACGTTGGAGATCAAATACCGCGATAAATCCATTGCAGAAGTATTGGATATGACGGTTGATGAGGCGCTTGTTTTCTTTGAAGCCATGCCAAGTATCAAGGAAAAGCTTTCAACCCTTTCTCAAGTAGGGCTTGGCTATATCCATGTGGGGCAACGGGCAACGACTCTCTCAGGGGGTGAAGCCCAACGTGTCAAGCTTTCGAAAGAACTTTCACGTCGCGCAACAGGAAAAACCCTTTACATTTTGGATGAGCCCACAACCGGCCTTCACTTTGATGATGTGCGAAAACTGCTTGAAGTTCTTCATACCCTCGTTGATCAAGGAAATACAGTGATTGTTATTGAACATAATCTTGAAGTGATCAAAACGGCGGATTGGATTATTGACTTAGGCCCTGAAGGAGGAGATGGGGGTGGGCGTATTGTGGCCACAGGTTCTCCTGAAGCGATGATCAAAGTTCCTGAAAGTTATACGGGGATGTATTTGAAAGCGTATCTAAAAGAAAAATTATGATCCCTCTTTTAATGGAGCGGGCTTAAAGCCATGAAGTTCTTTATTCACCTTAATATGGATAGCTATAAGTTAAAAAAGTATTAATTTTGATTTAGACTTTTAATGAAGTTAGCGACGTTATACACAGGAAAAATTCAGTCCTTTTTCTTGAATTTCTCGTCAAGAAAATTATTCCATCAGATGGATAAAATTTATTCTTTACTTTAAAAAGTACTTTTTAATCAGCGTGTTAATTTTACCTGCTTAAAAATGCATCATTTCACCCTAAGTGGAGACGAAGACATCATATTTTTATCTCTCCTTCATCCTGCCCACAAGGTTATCCACAGGAAACGGGGATTAATAGGAGAGGGGGGTAAATAGAGCTTTTCTCATATCTTTAGAAAAGGCTTTGATCTCATCGTTCTTGACAGAAAGAAAAATGATTGGAATTGTAGTTTTATGAGCAAAGAAGAATCTTCCCTTGCAAGAGGCATTCTAACCATAAAGAACTATGTTCGAACACTTTCCTCTGCGCCCGGTGTTTATCGCATGATCAATATTAAAGATGAAGTTCTTTACGTAGGGAAAGCGAAAAACCTTAAAAAGCGAGTCATCAGCTATACTCAGCCTGATCGGTTATCCATCAGGCTTCAACGGATGGTGGGAGAGACAATCCGAATGGAATTCGTCACAACTCATACGGAAGTGGAGGCCTTACTTCTCGAAATAAACCTCATCAAAAAACTAACGCCTCGCTATAATATTTTGATGAGGGATAGCAAGTCCTTTGCCTTTATTCGGATTTCAAGAGATCATCCTTATCCTCTTCTGACAAAACATAGAGGGGCCAGAAACTTACGGGGGGATTATTATGGTCCCTTTGCTTCCGGGGAAGCCGTGAATACCACGCTTACAGCGCTCCATCGGGCTTTCCTCCTTCGTTCTTGCCCGGATCACGTTTTTGCTTCTCGTAAAAGGCCCTGTTTACAGTATCAAATTAAAAGGTGTAGTGCGCCTTGTGTAAATTATATCTCTCATGAGGATTATCAAAATCTTGTTAAAGAAACCCGCGATTTTTTGGCGGGAAAAACCAGTGAGGTTCAAAAAAAATTGGCTGAGAGCATGGAAAAGGCAAGTTCTTTTCGCGATTATGAACAAGCTGCTACTTACAGAGATCGCATCCGTGCCTTGACGGCTATTCAAGCGCGTCAGATGATTAACACATGTATTTTAAAAGATGCAGATATTTTTGCCATAACGGCGTTAGGGGGGAAAACGTGTGTTCAGCTTTTCCTATTTCGCAATGGATCGAATTATGGGGCTTATTCTTCCTTCCCCAGCCATGGGGAAGATATTCCAACGGAGGAGGTTTTAGAGGCTACAATGGCTCAATTTTATGAAGATACGCCTCCACCTCCTGAAATTCTTGTTAATGAACCTCTTCCCAATCTTCATCTCCTAGAAGAAGCTTTTTCGCAAAAAGCGGAAAGACGTGTTCATATTTATCTCCCTAAGTCCGGAGCCAAGGCTGAGCTTGTGCGGCATGCTTTTGAAAACGCAAAGGAATCTTTAACCCGTCATTTGTCAGAAAAGGCGTCTCAAGAAAATCTATTACGAGCATTCATGGAGCTGTTTGGTCTACCGACTTTTCCATATCGCATTGAAGTATATGACAACAGCCATATCCAAGGGGCTCACGCTGTGGGGGCCATGATTGTCGCTAGCCCAGAAGGATTTCTTAAAAGTGCATATCGTAAATTTAATATTCGCTCCAAAGAATTATCACCAGGGGATGATTATGGAATGCTAAGAGAGGTTCTTACTCGAAGATTTTCCAAAGCTCTTGCCCATGATAAGGATGACACGTCTCAATGGCCAGACGTGGTCCTTATTGATGGAGGGAAAGGTCAACTTTCCATAGCCGAGGCAACATTTGCCGATTTAGGCATTTCCGATATTCAGTTGATCGCTATTGCGAAAGGCCCGGATCGCCATGCCGGTCGCGAGACATTTTATGTACCGGGGCGGGAGCCTCTTCAACTCACCTTGAACAACAAAGTGTTGTACTACCTTCAACGTTTACGAGATGAAGCTCACCGTTTTGCCGTGGGCGCGCATCGAAAACGACGGATTAAAGCTATAACTCTTTCCAAATTGGATAGTATCCCTGGGGTAGGAGCTGCGCGTAAACGAGCTTTACTCCAACATTTTGGCTCAGCCAAAGCCGTAGAAGGAGCGGGATTAAAAGACCTCGAGATGGTTAAAGGAGTCAGTCAAAATTTAGCAAAAAAAGTATATGCTTATTTTCATGAAAGAGAGTAAGATGAACTTAAGAATATGATTAACGAAGCTCCCATGAACCCCACGACCCTACCCAATCTTTTAACTTTTATGAGGATTTCCCTCATTCCTGTCGTGGTAGGGTTATTTTACTTTGACCGTCCTTTGAGTAATTGGCTTGCAGCTTTCTTTTTTATTCTCGCATGCATCACGGATTATTTGGATGGATACTTTGCAAGAGCCCTCAAACAAACCACACGATTTGGGGTATTTCTTGATCCTGTGGCTGATAAGTTACTTGTCGCCGCAACACTTTTAATGCTTGTTGGTTTTGGGCGCATTCAAGGAATAAGTTTGATTCCTGCAGTCATTATTCTTTGTAGAGAAATTCTTGTTTCCGGGCTCCGGGAGTTTTTAGCAGAAGCCCACGTTTCTGTTCCCGTCACCCAGCTTTCCAAGTGGAAAACTGCCATTCAGATGGGCGCATTGAGCTTTCTCATTATTGAGCATATTCCAGGCATTCCCATACCCATTGACGGGATTGGAATTCTTGGGCTCTGGATGGCGGCCCTTTTGACTTTAATTACTGGCTTTGACTATCTCCGAGCAGGTTTAAAGCATATGGGAGATTAAAATTTTTAATTTCCCTCTGGAAATTTGACTCACTCTAAGGTATATAACTCCAATTGAGGGCGATTAGCTCAGCGGGAGAGCGTCTCGTTTACACCGAGAGGGTCGGGGGTTCAAATCCCTCATCGCCCACCAGGATTTGCACGGGTTTTTGAGTGGCTTAAGAAAGGCTAGGTTCCATCCGGTTTTGTCATCCCCGCGAAGGCGGGGATCCAGGCAACTCTTTAAAAGGAAACAGACTTTTCCGAATTATACTCAATAGCACCTTTGTCGCATTTTTATCGTTTTATCATCATAAATGCCTTTTCTTCCTAACCTTTCTCTGGATCCCCGCCTTCGCGGGGATGACAAAGGGGGGGAGAATGAATTCTTTTCCCTACTTGATTACGTAAAACCCCAAAAAATTCTTTCTTCCTATATTTTGGGATAAAAACAACGTGATACTTACACTCCCATACACTATGGTTTAGACGTTCATATTCTTCTATACTCATTTTTGTTTCCTTTCTTTTGAACCGGGCGGTTCATTGAAAGGAAACTCTTTTCTTGCACTATAAGCCAAACTCTTCAGAAATTACATCATCTTGGCCGTTTTAATGATTGCTGCAGGAAGGGTGATATGGAGTTTTGCAGCGCTTCGAGGATTAATATAGATGCTTAGATCTTGTGAAGTTGCTACAGGAATATCTCCGGGCTTTGCTCCTTTTAGCACTTGGACAACAATTTCACCGGCCGCATAACCTGTATCAAAGTGGGTGTAGCCTGAAGAAGCTAATGCGCCTTGGGAAACGGAATCGCTATCACTCGAGAATACAGGAATTTTGTTCTGAAAACCGATTTTCAAAACAGCATCCATTGCCGATAAAATCGTATTATCCAGAGGGACGAAAATGGCATCAACATTTCTTCCAGCCAGCTGCTGTACAGCAGCTGGAACGTCTGATGTTTTAAAGGCAGTGGCTTCAACAAGTGTAATGCCCATATTTTTTAAAATGTCGCGCGCTTCCTTCAACGGAGTGGTCGAGCTATTATCACCAGGGTTGTAAATAATGCCGAGTGTTTTAAGCGTGGGAAGGACTTTTGTGAAAGTCTCAAGCTGGTGTTTGATGGGGGATGCATCTGTTGCGCCGGTAACATACCCACCTGGGTGGGTAAGAGAAGACACAACTCCTGAGACAACAGGATCAGTAACAGCTGCAAAAACAATGGGAATCGCATAGGCCTCATCAGCCTTAACCATAGCTTGAGTAGAGGGCGTTGTGATAGGGACAAGCACATTGGGTTTCATGGCCACAAGTTTTTTTGCGATTTGGGCCGCTGTCACTGGACTTCCTTGAGCGTTTTCATAAATAACGTTAAGGGTCTTTCCCTTCTCATATCCGTTCTCTTTGAGAGCTGCTAAAACGCCTTCACGTACAGCATTGGCCGCCGGGTGGTCAGCAATTTGTGTAATAGCAACGGTTGAAAGAGGAGGAGGTGGTGTGTCAGTAGCAATGAGAGTAGGAGAAAAAAAAGCGGTTAAAAAAAAGATACTTACGATTTTGAAGGCTGCTTTGATATCCATGATGAAAAGTCCTTATTAATAAAATGATAAAAATTGTTTCGTTCAAATACAGTTTTCGTAAGTCGAAGTCGAAGTCGAAGTATATTAAGCATAGCAGATCTCCTCTTCAGAAAAAGTTAACTCCCTTAAGGGGAGTTCGTAAGAAAAGCATTAGGAAAGAGGAGATGTCAAGAAAAAGGTTTGTGGAATATAAAGATTCAAAGACGGCAAATTCTCCCACCACTCAACGGAGAGAGAACACCAGTTGTTCCAGGGAAGGTTAGCGGGAGCTTTCTGAAAGATCTTACCGCTAAAAATCCAAAGGCTTGGGCCTCCAGAGTATCCCCATCCCATCCCTTCTCAGAAGCTCTTTGAACAGGGATATTAAAGCGTTCTTCCATCATTTTAAGAAGGGTAGGGTTGTGAGCGCCACCGCCGGCCACAACCCAAAGCAAAGGGGTTTGTGGTAAGTGCGCAAGAGCTTTTTCAAAAGACGCCGCTGTTAAGGCGGTGAATGTTGCTACGCCATCTTCAAAGGGAAGGGATTTCCCATCTTCAAGATAGGCTTTAAATGTCCCACGATCTAATGACTTAGGTGGTTTTTGGGTAAAATAAGGATGTTCAAGCCAGCGTGTTAAAAGCTCTTCATTGATTCGACCTTTGGCAGCAATTTTTCCGCCTTCATCCCATGGAAGACCCGTGTTTTCACGAATCCA
The DNA here is from genome assembly GCA_041690915.1 of Alphaproteobacteria bacterium. GTDB lineage: Bacteria > Pseudomonadota > Alphaproteobacteria > UBA9655 > UBA9655 > UBA9655. The sequence continues at coordinate 9,065 of JBEPVR010000020.1, read as the reverse complement.
ATCATCAATCAATCCATTACCAGGACCTGTATCAAAGGCCAGCATCTCGTCTTCTTTATTTCCTATCCAGGTCACATTGGCAACACCGCCAATATTAACAATTGCAACTGGTTTCGAGAAAGCCGTAGCTAAAGCCTGATGGAAGATGGGAACCAAAGGAGCGCCTTGCCCTCCATGGGCTACATCATTCAGACGAAATTGGTCGATAACAGGAATTCCTGCAAGAGAAGCAAGCAACGGCCCGTCTCCAATAATATGCGTTTCTCCAATCTCTCCTTTTTGTCGGGGAGGTTTGTGAAAGAGAGTTTGCCCATGAAAACCAATGAGATCCACCTCAGATGGTTTCAAGTCAGCTTTTTCTAAAAGGGCAAAAACAACTTCTGCGTGGTGCTCTGTTATAACTTTTTCGAGAGAAACTTCTTTCGGTCCGGGTGGGCGACCATAAGCTTTAAGAATCTGACTTCTCAAGAGTTCAGGATAGGGAACATAATGGGTAGGTCCAAAAGCACTCACTGTTTTCCCGTCTGTTTGAAGAAGGGCCGCATCGATCCCGTCTGCGGATGTTCCTGACATAAGTCCTATAGCCCAAAGAGGCCTATTATCATTCATATGTGTGCGTTTCCCCCCAGAGTCGTGTTTGTTTTTCTAATACACTATTTTGTCGAAGTCGACTATGCAGAACCTCGAAATCAATCTCATCCAAGTCTTGGTCTTGTGAGGCACACGAGAATACAACACGCGTCTTTCCTGTTTGTGGATCAATAAGGGTTTGAACACATTGGCCGCAAATTTCTTTCATCATACATTGCATCGGAGAATTGAGACTCCCCACGGCTTTATGACCCGGATTAAGATAAGGCTTTAAAATAGTTTTGCGAGCACAAGCAACGGCTGCCATCATTCGATCTGAGCCAATTGTGATGATACGATCAATTTCACTTAAGGGAAGGGGAGAGGAAGATCCGGCATAAGCTAAAAGTCCTTCGATCACATTCCCCTCAAAGGTAAAGTCTTGAGGGCGACGAATGGCTAACCCCGGTAGGGATTCACAACACCAAACCACATGATCAGAAACAGCTTCAATCTCTTGCCTTTTGAAGCAATCTTCAGCCTTCTTGTAAGCAGCGATATAAAGAACGCGGTTGTGCTTTTCTTTTAAAGCTTGTCCTATGGAAAAAAGGACAGCATTACCAAGCCCTCCGCCTACCAAAAGTACGGTTTCTCCCGTTGGAATTTCAGTAGGTGTTCCTGTAGGCCCCATCAAAACGATACGTTCCCCGGCCTTTAAGAATTGGCAGAGACGAGAGGAGCCTCCTTCTTCTAAAATAATTAAGGATAACAAACCACGTTTCGGATCTACGTTAGCTCCCGTCAAGGCAAGTCCTTCCATCGCTTGTGGTCCATAGTTTTGCAATCTAAAAAATTGGCCTGGTTTAAAATTCTGAGCTGCTTGTGGCGCCTTGATGATAATTTCTATGATGGTGGGCGTAAGGCGATGGATGGCCTCCACCCGTGGACTTAAGAGTTTCTCAAGTTTTTGAAAAAGATCAGGAGAAGGGCAGGGGGAGTGTTTTAAAAGAGCTGTACAAATACGGGTATAACCTTTCTTTGCACTAGCCATGGCTTTAACGACATTCCCTTGATATGAAGGGTGAAGATCTCCAAAAAAACTAATTTTCTCTTCTCCTTTATAGGAAATAAAGAAATCTTCCTTTTCTTCAATCTTTAAGTGAGAGTCTTCACGTTCTAGGATCGTATTAGGGTGGGTACCTGTTGCAACTAAAAGGGTTCGGCAGGGAAGGGACTGTATGCCATCTTCAGTTTTCAGGAGAAGGCTTTCTATATGTCCATACGAATCCACTTTTATCTCATGAGGGGTAGCGTTTTCAAAAAAGACAACGCCTTGTTGCAAAGCAAGCTTAAGTTCTTCCGCATTCAGCCGATAACTGGGGGATTCGTTAAGGGATTTGCGGTAAACAATTTTAGACCCCTTCTCCAAAATGCTGTAGTCACCTTTTCGAAAGGCCCGGGCATGACTTAAGAACTCTTCAGCAATCTCTGTTTCTTCTTGTGAAAGGGAAGGGGGTAGCCCTCCTAGTTTTTCAGTTCGTTTTAGAAATTTTTCAACCTGAAGGGGATAATAGGCAAGAGCTTCTGTCGCTGTATCAACAGCCGTTAATCCTCCTCCTATCACCAAAATAGGAAGACGAATCTGAAGATTCGCAAAAGAATTTTCTTGAGCTGCCCCTGTTAAGTGAAGAGCCATCAAAAAATCCGAAGCGAGCCTTACCCCCCGCGCGAGCTCCTGGGGAATTCCTAGCATATGAGGTCGTCCTGCTCCTAAACAAAGCGCGATATGATCAAACCCAAGATCAAATGTTTGAGAGAGGGTTAAGGTCCCCCCCAGGCGCACCCCATCAAAAAGAGCAAACTGATCTCTTCTTTCTAAAAGTAGACGAACGAGTTTTAAGAAATTTTTATCCCAGCGAGATGTAATCCCGTACTCAGTGACACCCCCAAACCCTCCGGGCATCCGTTGATTTAAGGGTTCTTTCAGACTGGTCCAATCCCGAACGGGTTGAGTTAAAAGCTCTTTTTCCAGAGGTTCAATTTTCAGGCCGTCCACTCCTACAACCCTATGACCCTCATTGAGAAGATAATGAGCAAGCGTAAAGCCAGCAGGCCCCATGCCAGCCACTAAAACTTTATACCCAGAAGATTTCTTTGGATAAGGTCGCTTTAGATTAAGGGGGTTCCAGCGAGAGAGCAGACTATAAATTTCAGGCCCCCAGGGAAGGCTTAAAATGCTCTCCAAAGTTTGTGTCTCAATACTTGGAATATCAACGGCATCTTGCTTTTGAAAAATACAGGCCTTCATACAATCATTACAAATTCGATAACCTGTTGCCGCCACCATAGGATTATCCACCATGATAACAGCCAGAGCGCCTAAGACATATCCTTGAGTGCGCAGGGTGTTCATCTCTGATATCTTTTGATCGAGAGGGCATCCTTTGTGGGTTGGAGAATGGCCTTTTGAACATGCGTCCTTGCCTTGGGGGTGGCACAGGATGCAATAATGAACTTGAGCGAGAGCATCCTCAACGGAAATGCCAATTTCCTTTCGAGGAACCCGAAGAGGAGAGGTTAAAACTTGCCCTTCTTTTTGGAGGGGAATCAAAGCGTCCGGATTAATTTTACGCGGTAACTTAAAAAGAACGGAGGGTCTGTCCTGATAAAGAGCCCAGGCAGCATATTTCTTAGCCACTTCAAGAAAAAATATGTTTTCCTTCTCAAAGGCCTTAAGAACATGATGGGCAAAAGTAAGGTCAGAGTAAGGTTCTCCCATTAACTGGGAAAGATCTTCTTTGAGGAGTTCTCCTTTAAATGATTGAGCTTCTTCTTTTGAAAAAGCCTGTGCCGCAATACGTTGAACAAATATACGTTTGCATCGAAAAAGAGGAGCCAAAGCATAGGTTTGAGTTTGAAGCGCTGAAACTTCTTTTTTAATAGAGAAGAGCTGACTGATAAAATCTTCCACATACGGGCTTAGATCTAAAAGAAGAGCACTTTCTTCAAGAGAAGAGAGGCAAAAGCGTCGCGCCTCGCTTAATCGATGGGCAATATTATCATCCCATTCTTTTAAATGGCTAAGAAAAGTCTGATCAAGACGTTCTAATCCTTCGGCTGTATGTAAATCTTTAAAACTGAAAGGAAGAGATAAAAATGTCATGTTCATTTAAAAATATTTCAAATTTATCTACCAATAGTTTTATTCTTTCTAAAAATCAACAAGCTTGACTTGAATTTTATAAGGTATCGGTTTCAGCCGGTCTTACAAAGGTTGGAAAGATTTTTCAGAATTCTCTTCTTTTTTCGCAGGACAGCTATATTTTTTTGAAAATGAGGACGAAACCCCTATAAAAGCTGGGCTCATTAAGACCGTAGGATTTTTTTCGGCCCATTCTATATAAATATCAACTATTTCTTTATTTGAAATATTTTCTGGAAAGCATATGTCAATATACTTATCTTCAGCATCAACAATATTTCGGTAAAATTGAGCTGCATTGGCTGCACTGATGATGAATCCGTAGCAAAAATTCTGAGAATCTCGAGACTTATCTTTACAAGACTTTAAAAGGTCTTGGTTTGTAATATTGTCAGCAAACAAAGGAGTTGCTGCTAAGCATAGGGCCAAAAGAGTGAAAAAATTTTTCATGAAGCGCCTCAATTTTATGAATTGTAACATATAATTAGGATCCAGCAAACATTCTTCATCAAGAAACACAGCCAATAATTTTAGGGAATCATTATCAATGTTCCCTTTTATGTAAAAAACAAAGGATACAGAAAGCTAATCAAGACGGTCGTCTTCCTGAAGAAATTCTCGATACAGATCAACGGTCGAGCTTTTCCCAAGATGGGCGTAATTTTCTTGAATCCACACATTTGCTGTCGCGCGCCCTTTCGTAAACAGATACATAAGAAAATCCCAGTCCGTATTGAATTTACTAGGAATATTTAAAGCGCACATCGTTTTATCCCCCCGGATAGAATGAAGGAGGATATCTTTAAAATGCCCGCGATATTCTTCTTTAAGCCACTCCTCGCGGAGGAGCTTTTGTACAAATGTAACGGCGCGTATTTCTTTTAATAATGCAGAATTAAAAGTGATTTCAATCACCCGATTATGTATATCGCTCGCCGTTTTAGGGATTTCTTTTCTTTCGATAGGATTCGTATGAACGATCAGGATATCTCGACTTTGGGTCTGATAAAAAAGCGGGAAAATGGCAGGATTTCCACTGTAGCCTCCATCCCAATAGAACTCGTTGCCAATCTGAACGCTTTGAAATAAGTATGGGAGGCATGCGGACGCCAAAACAGCGTCAATTGTTAATTCAGATATGGGGAATACACGTATTCTACCTGTGCGAACATTCGTGGCGCTAAGGAAAAGCTTAACGGCGCTACAGTTGCGCAAATCTTCAAAATCAATAAATTCATCTAAAACGTCTCGCAAAGGATTTATATTAAATGGATTGAACTCATAGGGAGAAAAAAGACTCGTCATGCCATCAAAAAAGAGATATCCAATCGATTGATCCACATTCCAACCATTTTTTAGATGCTCCCATGGGAGGAGATGGACAGGGCTATAAATTTTTCCGACTTCACTGATACGCTTCCAAAATTGATAAAGGCATTCCCGAGCGCCCTCCCGTCCTCCCTTATGTAAACCATAAGAATAAATGACGCCATTCATGGAGCCCGCACTTGTGGCACTGATAGCCTCAATTCTAATGCGCCCATCTTCAAGGAGCTTATCAAGGACGCCCCAGGTAAAAGCACCGTGAGAGCCTCCTCCTTGCAAAGCAATATTTATAAGTTTAGCCATCCCTTATCATACGTTCTAATTCTTAAAAGAATGCTAATGATTCCTATGAAGATCTTGATATTCATTAAAAATTAATAAAAGCTCACTAAACTCATAGAGTGCGCATTCAGAGACCGGAAAAGGAAAGAAACCTATGCGATTAAAAAATAAAGTTGCTGTTGTGACAGGTGCGGCCAGTGGAATCGGAAAAGAAATTGCACAGAAATTTGCCCAGGAAGGGGCAAAAGTCGTTATCGCGGATCTTAATGGTAGCCAAGCTGAAATCGCGGCCAAAGCCCTTCAAAAAAACAAGCATGAAGCCATGGCTGTGAGCATGGATGTTACTAATGAAGAGCAAGTTGAATTGGGAATAGCAAAAGTCATTTCAGCTTATGGAGGTGTTGATATTCTCGTTAGTGACGCGGGCACTCAATTTATCTCTCCTATTGAAGATTTACCCTTTTATGAATGGAAAAAATTATTAGCTATTCATCTTGATGGAGCCTTCCTTACGACACGTGCCTGTTTAAAGGATATGTATAAAAGAGGGAAAGGGGGTAGCATTATTTATATGGGGTCGGTTCATTCCAAAGAGGCTTCTACGTTAAAAGCGCCCTATGTGACTGCGAAGCATGGGTTGATTGGTTTATGCGAAGTTGTTGCCAAAGAAGGCGCCAAGTACAAAGTCCGTGCTAATGTGATTTGTCCTGGATATGTACGCACTCCCCTTGTTAAAAAACAAATTCCTGAGCAAGCAAAAAATTTAGGAATAAGCGAAGCAGACGTTATCAAAAAAGTGATGCTTAAAGATACGGTGGATGGAGAATTCACAACCACATTAGATGTCGCAGAGGTCGCTTTGTTTTTTGCCTCCTTTGATTCAAATGCATTGACGGGCCAATCCCTTATTGTAAGCCATGGCTGGTATATGCAGTAGGGAAGAGGCTTTTGAAATGAAAAAAACAGACATAAAAAACTCCGCTTTTTCCATGCCTTTAACTGCTCCTTCCTATCCCAGGGGCCCTTATCGCTTTATTAATCGTGAATTTTTCACCGTTACTTATGAAACAGACATGGATAAATTAAAACAAGTAGTTCCTGAGCCTTTGGAAGTTACAGATCCTATTGTTAAATTTGAATTTATCCGCATGCCAGATTCAACAGGATTCGGAGATTACACAGAGTCAGGTCAAGTCATCCCCGTTATCTATAAGGGTAAAAAAGGGCTTTATTCTCATGCAATGTATCTTAATGATGAAGCCCCAATTGTTGCAGGAAGAGAGATTTGGGGGTTTCCAAAAAAGTTGGCAAATCCAAGCTTGCAAGTGGCACAAGAAACACTTGTTGGGCAACTTCATTATGAGAACTGCCAAATTGCTCTGGCCACAATGGGGTATAAATACAAAGAACTAGATATTCGTGAGGTACAGAATTCCCTTCTTGCTCCCAACTACCTCCTCAAAATTATTCCCCATGTGGATGGATCTCCTCGTATTTGTGAGTTGGTCGAATATTATTTAGAAGATGTCACCCTCAAAGGGGCTTGGAGTGGGCCGGCAGCTTTACACCTTATCCCCCATGCCATGGCACCCGTAGCTGATCTTCCTGTCAGGCGAGTACTTTCGGCTGCACACATTTTAACGGATTTAACTTTACCGTATGGAAATGTTATTTTTGATTATTTAAAAGAATAATCTTTGGAGAAGTCTTTTAATGTATGGTGGCTGCGATCACTGCATTCCCCGTTCATAAGCCGGCCTGTATGACGGAAAAACGCTTTTCAGATCCAGAGCTTGTTTTCTTTTTTTTAATGTAATGCCACATTTAATTAAGCTCCATAATAATAACTTAGCATTCCGGCTCAAGCTTGGGGCATAGCTGGGGCACAAAAATTTGAATCCATTTTTGAACAGCTACTTGGGATACTCCCATGAGTTTCCCGATTTTACTTAACTTAATTTTAATAATTTTAAAATAATATATTGTAACTAGTATAGAAACTAGCAACAACAAAACAGAGGAGCCTTCTATGAAAAATTCTATCAAAACTTTATTGATCATTAGCGCATTAACCTATCCATGCGCTACTTTTGCTGTTGAAGCACAAGAAAGCAAAAGCGCTCACCAAGAACAGTCTTCTATGACTCAGCACATGCAAGGAATGATGAAATCGATGAAGAAGATGCAAAAGCATATGGATGCAATGATGCAAAATACGTCGAACCCTAAAATGAAAGAAAAAATGCAAAAGATGAATGAAAATATGGGACAGATGATGCAACAAATGAATGAATTGATGGGAAGTAAATCTGACAAGGGGGCAATGACCGGCGGGATGAAGAAAGGTATGAAAATGCCTGGAATACCGCAGGAGTCCGCAATTTTAACAAAATAAGAAAGAATTATGGGCTAGAATTGTGAAAAAATGCAAGCATACATTAAACTATGTTGGGGCTGTCATACCGAATGCTTGGAGACGCTTTTTAATCATGGCTTGCTGATGAGCGGCAAACATGCCGAAACAGAGCATGTAAAGCTGATGGCGAATTGCATTCAGGCTTGTCAGACTTGCGCTGATTTCATGGGTCGTAATTCTAAATTTGTCGCGAATGGCCAAGATGAAAAACGAGGTATAAAATGAAACTTCTTACCCCCACACTTCTAGCTCTTTCATTAGGATTTTCTCCATTTGTTACTGACGTTGCAGTAGCACAGATGCAAATGGAGATGATGAAAAGCTCGCCCCATGTCAAAAATGCGCCTTATGATCTACAATTTATTGATACCATGATCTCGCACCACGAAGGAGCAGTGAAAATGGCTCAAATGGCATTAGATAAGGCATAGAATTTGAAGATCAAAGAAATGGCACAGAATATAGTGAGTTAGAGAAAATTCGCAACGAACTAAAGACTGCACCAAACCAGTAATCCGGATTTGTGTAGACAATGTGTGACATTTCTTGAAAAAAGTAAGGTGCCCTAAGCCACCGTTAGATAAGTAGCTGCCCATTGGCCATAAATATATCTTTTATAACTAGCATACATGGCCCACAAAGTTAGTGGGGTTTTTGAGCAGCCTGTTGTGGAAAGATCTTAATACAGAGAGCTATAAATATTATCAAAAACAATGAAGTGGAATAACGACTCAGTGCCAATCCTCCCGCCTGTAGAGGTTTATCAAGGAAATCGCCAACAACCGCGCCGAGAGGCCTGGTTAATATGAAAGCCGCCCAGAATAGTAAAATTCGTGAGATATTTGTCCAATAATAAGCTGCAGCCAATAAAGCAAGAAGAGTGCCGAAGACAATCGCCCCACCAAGATACCCAAGTCCAGCTGAATCAACCGTCCAATCGCCCAAGGCTGTTCCCAGTGTTTGAGAAAACATGATTGTGACCCAATAAAAGATCTCTTGCTTTGGAGAAACAACTGTATCAATTGAAATTGATCCAAGTGTTCGATACCAGATTGCCAAGGATGCCATTAATAGACAAAACAAGAGGGCGGTCCCCCCTGCATAGCCAATACCAACCGATCGATCAGCAAAGTCAGCTAATGTTGTTCCGACCGTAGTCGTGGCGATGATTGTGATCCAGTAAAGTACTGGATGGAATTGCTTTGCTTTTATTTGAGTAAACACTGCAATAAGGAATACCCCTGCAAAAATAGCCGTCCCATTAAAGTA
>JBEPVR010000019.1:0-21695 GCA_041690915.1 Alphaproteobacteria bacterium | reverse complement strand
TAGGCTTTTTCCCTGCTGGAGATAACATAATGCTAAAAGCCTCAACCCATGCTTCCTCTGACCATGGGTCTTATAGAGACATTTAAAATCTTCTGTCTGAAAATAGTGAGGAAGATTGAGGGGACGTGCCATTTTCTGACCTTCTTTGTTGTTTCTTTTGAAGGTCAGTATATTCAATCAATTATTTTTTGTAAATGGTATTATCCTATAGCCTTTTCTAAATGAGGCGGGGAAAGCCCACGTAGCCGTTTTAGATTAAAGAAAATGGCCTGCATAAATGCGGAAAACTGATTTTTAGCTATGCCTTTATAACGAAATTTTTTTGAGTATCTTTTTTATATCCTGCTGCAGAAGCATGTGCTCTTACAATATTTGAATGTGGCAGAAACTTGATGTGCTAATTAATAAAATAAAGAAATATAAAAATAACTATTCCTAAAAAAACACCTGTGAGTGTTTTTGAAAACAATCACAGGCGTTAAAGTAATAGAGCCTGTGTTTTAGTTTTGGTGTTAGTGTTTGTTGTTGTTTCTTATAGGTCCCTGTGATCGCCTCCATAAAAAATCACAAGTACCCTTTATACACAAAATCCAAAAGGCTTATGTCAGATATACTTTAACTTTTTATCCTCGTCTATCTTTTTCTAAATATTTATTTTCCCATATGAGTCAGGAGTTCCCATGATTTTTCATCTATGGGCATGACTGAAAGGCGGGATTGTCGCACCAGGGCAAGCTGTTGAAGGTGGGAATTTTCTTTGATTTTTTTTAATGTAACCGGGTGAGTAAAGGGTTTGACAGCTTTAACATCTACCATTCCGAAGCGTCCTTTAGGATCGGTAGGATCAGGATAGTAGAGCTTTACAATTTCTACGACTCCCATGATTTGTCGCTCTTCTCCTGAATGATAGAAAAAGGCAAAGTCCCCTATCTTCATCTCTTTAAGATTATTGCTAGCTTGATAATTACGAACCCCATCCCAAAAGGTCACTCCACTCCTCTCCTGATCTTCCCAAGACCAGGTATGAGGCTCACTCTTGATAAGCCAATATGTCATTTAAGCTGCCTCCGCTCGTAAGGGGCGAGTGAGAAGATTCTCAATCAATGTTTCAGTATTTCCTCTTCCCTTCAAAAAGTCATTCAGGGCAAAAGTGATAGGCATATCCACATGAAATTTTTCTGCCAGCACGACAGCTCCTGAGACTGTATAAATACCTTCTACGAGCGTTTTTTTATTGCTTAAAAGTTCATCAAGAGAGGTGCCACGCCCCAAAGCGAGCCCAAAGGATTTATTTCGTGATTGAGAACTTAAAGATGTTAAAGTAATATCTCCAACACCTGAAAGACCTAAGAAAGTTTCAAGCTTTCCCCCCATGGCGCATCCCAGTCGCGCCATTTCGGCAAGGCCACGTGTCACCAAGGCTGCTCGTGCATTATCTCCAAGTTCTAGACCTTCAATAATCCCACAGGCAATAGCAATGATGTTTTTGCAAGCTCCCCCCACTTGCGTTCCAATCATATCTTCAGAAGCATAAAGACGAAAATAACGACTACTCAGAAAGCTTGCCATCTTTTGACTCAGAGCAAGATTTGTGGCTGCAAGTGCTACAGCTGTTGGAAGTTTCTTGGCTACATCACTTGCGAAACTAGGCCCTGAAAGGACAAGAAGAGGGTTCTGAGGAAAATATTCTTCGACAATTTCAGACATTAAAAAGGATGTGTCATCCTCAATACCTTTTGAAGCAATAATAAGGGGGGTATGAGAAGGTAACACGTTGCGAAAAATTTCACAGGTACTGCGCATAAATTGAGCTGGTGGCACTAAAATTGCCACGTCGGCTTTTGAAGTTTCCTCAGGATTCATAGTAGCATGAAGGCTAGGATCAAGAGCAATTCCTGGAAGGCGGTAAACATTTTCATGACGTTGGTTGATAGTTTCAACTTCTTCAAGGCTGATAGACCACAGGGTTATCTCAGACCCAGCTCGAAAGGCGCATAATGCCAGAGCCGTTCCCCAAGCTCCTGCTCCAATAATAGAAACCTTCTTCACACCCTTTTCTCCTTTATTTCAGTCTTCAAATTTTCAAGAGGCCATCGAGGTCGCGGTGCAAAAGTTAATGCTCCAATGAGATCTTGTCTAAGATACTCAACTCCTGCCCAAGCAATCATGGCTCCATTGTCTGTACACAATTTCACAGGGGGAGTGATCAATGTAAGGCCTTGCTCCTGAGCGCACATAGCAAGACATTTTCGGAAATAGTGATTTGCAGCTACTCCTCCTGCCAAAACAAGATTGTTGATTTCTGGTTTTTTTTCAAGAGCTATTGTCATGGCATGTCGACATCGATCCCTTAAAATCTCCCCGATTGTTTTTTGAAGAGAAGCACAAAAATTAGCTTGAAAATGGGAAGAGGAATTCTCATTTTCTAAGATAACTTTACGTGCTGCTGTTTTAAGACCAGAGAAGGAAAAGGAACAGCCTTTTTGCCCCTTAAGAGGTTTAGGAAGGGAAAAAGTTTCAGGATTTCCATTAAGAGCTAATGTTTCGATTGTAGGGCCACCCGGGTAAGGATATCCTAAGAGACGGGCAGTTTTATCCAGACATTCTCCGATAGCATCATCGAGCGTTCCTCCTAAATAAGTATAAACCCCCACATTATCCACTCTTAAAAATTGACAATGGCCTCCTGACGCTAAAAGCAAAAGATAGGGGAAAGGCACATCCTCTGTTAGTCGGACTGTAAGAGCATGAGCTTCCAAGTGGTTGATGGGGATAAAAGGAATTCCTTTGGCCATCGAAATCCCTTTGGCCATCATAACGCCTACAATGACTCCTCCGATGAGCCCTGGGCCTCCCGCAGCTGCTACTGCAGCGATTTGATCGAGTGAAACATTGGCTTCTTCCAGGGCTTTTTGAATGATAAACTCGATATGATTAAGGTGAGCCCGGGCTGCAATCTCTGGCACAACTCCCCCAAAAGGTTTATGCTCCTGAAATTGAGATGATACAATATTGGAGAGAATCCGCTTATCTCCTGTGACCAGAGAAGCCGCTGTTTCATCACAACTGGTTTCAATTCCTAAAACAATCATGCTTTCTTCAAGCATAGAACCCCTTTCCGAGGCAAGACTTTATGTAAAAATGACAAGGGTCTCCCCTCCCTGATGGAGAAATGATTTCACGATATTAACGAAGTTTTTAGACCTGAAAAATTCCCTTGCTCTATTGAAGTTTTAATGAAGGAAGTCTATTTTTCTGAAAAAAACCCCCTAAGAATGGAATAATAAATCTTCGTGAGAGATTTGATATCCTCCAGGGACACATGCTCATCTACTTGGTGCATGGTAGCTTCTCGCATGCCGCACTCTATCACGGGACAATAGGAGCTTATAAAGCGTCCATCTGTCGTCCCTCCTGTCGTGCTAAGACCTGGAAGATGTCCTGTCACAGTTTGAACAGCCTTTTGGATAAGAGTAATTTTATCTTGATTTTTTGTTAAAAAAGCATTTCCATGAATAGTAAGCTCAAGATCATGCTTATCGCCGTGCTCAGCACAAGTTGAATGTAGCATTTGACATATATCTTCTCCTTTTTGCAATGTATTGAGACGAATGCCAAATTGAGCTTCAATTTTATGAGGAATAATGTTTGTTGCGGGATTTCCTACATCAACAGTTGTTACTTCAAAACGCGTGGGTTCAAAAAGCTCTGTTCCTGTATCAAAGGGATAGTCATAAAGAGCTTGTAAGCAATTCATCATGCGGGGTATAGGATTGTCTGTATATTGAGGGTAGGCAATATGGCCTTGCTTACCATAGCAAATAAGCTTTCCTGTAACACTGCCTCTGCGACCTATTTTTAAGAAATCTCCGACCCAGTTGAGCGATGTTGGTTCTCCAATCAAACAAAAATCAGGAATATCTCCCCTTTCAGCTAAGAGGGGGAGAACTCTTTGGGTGCCGTGAATGGCCTCTTTTTCTTCATCCCCTGTGATGAGAAGACTGATTGTTCCTTCAAATGGGTCCTCCTTTAAAAATTGTGAAAGAGCACTTACAAAACACGCAATGGCGCACTTCATATCAGCCGCCCCGCGTCCCCACAACTGACCGTCCATGATTTCTCCTTGGAAGGGGGGATGAGTCCACAGAGCCGCTTCTCCTAAGGGAACGACATCCGTGTGACCTGCAAAACAAAAGTGGGGGTTTCTGGAACCTTTGTGGGCAAAGAGATTTACAATTCCTTCAAAATCTAAGCGTTCACAGGTAAACCCAAGACGAACGAGAGATGTCTCGAGAACCTCAAGAGCGCCTTCATTTTTCGGAGTAATGCTCGGGCAGCGAATCAGCTCTTGGCTTAAGAGAATAGGGTCCATTAGCGTAATAACTCGTTAATTGAGGTTTTAGAGCGCGTTTTTTCATCCACATGTTTAATGATGACTGCACACTGAAGGGCTGGCTTGGTTGGATTGGCGTCAGGAAGCACGCCCGGAACCACAACAGAGTAAGGTGGAATTTGTCCATAAGTGATGATGCCCGTTTCTCGATCTACAATTTTGGTGGAGGCTGTGAGGATAACGCCGGCTCCTAGAACGCTCCCTTCTCCGATAAAAACCCCTTCTAAAATTTCTGAGCAGGCTCCAATAAAGCAATGATCTTCAACAATTACAGGATCAGCTTGGAGAGGCTCTAGAACCCCTCCGATGCCAACGTTATCGGAAAGATGGCAGTTCTTTCCAATCTGTGCACAAGATCCCACCCGTACGGCTGAATCAATCATCGTTCCCTTATCGATATAAGCCCCTACGTTAATAAAAGAAGGCATGATGATGGTTCCGGGAGCGATGTAAGCTGAGTAGCGTACAATGGCTCCAGCAACCACGCGAAAGCCCGCTTCCTTAAATTGTTCGGCATTCCATTCTTCAAACTTTAAAGGAATTTTGTCATAAGAGGGGGAGTCATGATGGTTCGTGATAAAACAATCATTCAACTTGAGGGAAAGAAGAATCGCTTTTTTAATCCAGGTGTGAGTGACCCATTTGTCTTTGATTTTTTCAGCAGCTCTTAATTCTCCCCGATCCAGCTCAAAAAGAATTTCTCGGACAGCTTCAGGAACTTCTCCTGTGCTTGCAGGGGAAAGAGACTGACGTTTCTCCCACGCTTTTTCAATTAAGGTTTCGAGATGAGAGCAATCCTTAAACATATAATTTCCTCGTATTTTCTATAAAGAAGACAACTTTCTTTTAGGTTGCTGTCAAGAGTAGAGCATTTTTACAAATTCAAAGAATAAGTTTTTCAGGATAAAATCCTCATGCAAAATAAAACTCATCTTCCATTGCAAAGGAGGAAGATGGAGATACTGTTTCCAGCTTAGGAGGTATTTTCAGCGTAATCCCTCCCGCTTCAACCCTCACAAGTTTTCAATTCATCATAAAAATTAAGAGATATTTCATTTTGTCTTTTTTTCTTGTTCTATAATATATTATACTCGATCAAAATGAACCTTCTACGGAGATACTAGAATGTTTTTTGCGAGTAAGAAAGATATTCATTACATAGATTCTCTCAAGGAAACTTTATCATTAGAAGGCAGTTGCTTACTCCCTGAAAACAACTTATTTCTTTTTGTTGATCAATGGAAGGCTCTAAACTATGCGGCGAATAAACTAGAGTATAAAAAAATTTATAGAAGAGGAAATCAAGATCTTCTTTCATTCAAATCATCAAAAATAAAATTGCCAAAAAAAAATGAAATCGGGAGCGAGATTATATATGATGTTGTCACTTCAATACAAATGACAAGTTTTGTGAGAGCCCTAACTGGTATAAACCATTTTAGTGTGGATCGTTGTGAGTCTCATCTTTATGAAGAAGGGGATTTTATTTCCCCTCAGTGGGCTAAAAAGAACTTTGAAAGATCTACATATGTCTTTTTTCTTTTTCTCGAGGGAAGTTATACAGGAGGGCAACATGTTATTTGTAAACCGGGTCACAAGGAAAATGTTTATAGCCCAAAGCCAGGGGAATTATTAATTTCTTCTTGCGATTGCTCCCACGAAATAAACCCCGTTATAAGTGGAAAAAGGAAGCTTGTGCTGACATGTATCCAACCCCTCATGCATGTTGTTCGAGGCATTTAAATCTTAAAGAAGTTCGGTCGCTTCTTTCATATAGATAAGAGACTTTCCTTTCACAGCCCTTGGGATAGTTGAAAGATGACACACCTTGAACCCATAAAATTGGCTGCGTGCCCCCTTGACTCATACCTTAACTGGGCTTTAACTTTTTCTCTGCTACTGCACATACTCCACTCTTTTTGACTTGGCCTTCACAAATATATACGTTATAAACCTTAGATAAAGCCGGATTAGCTCAGCTGGTAGAGCAACTGATTTGTAATCAGTAGGTCGGGAGTTCGAATCCCCCATCCGGCACCACAGAAACCCTAGGTTTTTTAGAGACAAAAATCAAGGGCACAAAGTAATTTTCTCCAAATTTTCACCAACGTGGTGAAAAACAACTGAGAAGAAATTGACCCATCCCTCCCCATTAATTGCCTCTTGGCATTTTCTTCTTACAGGGCTATATTTTTAAAAAGTAAATAAAATAAGACAGGAGGCCATTTTGTTTTATGAGACTCACGCGTGATTTACGGAAACTTATAAAACCAGCCTTCTTATGGATGGCACTCTATGTCGTTAGCTCCTTAGTTTTTGTAGGAGTGTATGTTTATGTTGATTATCAAAGCTACTTCTCCTCTTATAAAGAAACACAACAAGCCGAACTCACAGTCGCTCAAAAGAAACTTCGCTCCAATCTTGAAAATCTAAAAAAACTATCTGTTTTGACAAGCAAAAGAATCGCATCTTCGCACGGAGATCTCAAACGTATTCAAAATATCCTGAACTCCTCCTATTCGTTATTGCCTGATGCAGAATCTTTTCGAGTTGAGAAAATCACCTATACCAAGCTCTCTAAACCTCAGAGTCGAATTACTCGATTCGGGACTCTCTCTTTAAAACCTGAGCATACCCCTTCAGAAACCCCTCACCAAAAAGGCCCTAATGTTGTATTTTATGAGAATGCCATCACTTGTAAAAATTGGATTTTTAATGGGGAAGGAAATCTGGAGGGTTTTTTAGAAATCTCTCTGGATCTATCAGCTTTCAAAACCACCCTTCCAATGGGGCATCTACTTTTTTTTACAGCTTTGAAAAATTACGTTCTTCTTCAACAAGATCCTTTCCCCATTTATGGACAAACTCCAGATCTTTTTTGGGAATACGCGATTAAACAAAGAGGGCATTACTCACTCTTTTTTCTTTTTATGGTTGTTGTGCTTATTGTGGTATCCTTAAATTATTATTGGATGAGGGAGCGTGTTAAAAAAGCCTACAAGGAGAGAATTCAACATCTAAAAAGTAACATCTCCCTCTCTCAAGCAAATTTAGAAAGAAACCAAACGGCTCTTTTTGCTCTGCAACAACAAATTCATAGTCAACAGGTTTCTTTCCAAGCCTATAAGAAATTTCAAATTGCTATGCGTCATCATCGTAGAGAAGAAACAGATTATCTTCTCAGGTCCTTAAATTTGATCGTGAGCTTTTATAAAAAAGAAAGTACAACCCTACCCACTAAAGACCTCATAGAGGTTATCGAATCTTGCCTCAAAGTTGCTGAGCGTTTCGCCGAGGGAGCCGTCTCAAAAGTTAGAAATGAACCCGTTAAAGTTTTAAATATTTTGGACAATATCCAAGAATTATTTGCAGAAAAAATTCATAAATCAACTCTGAATGTAGAGATAATATGCTCTGAAAATCTCCTTTATGAGAGCGATTCTTGTTTTTTGGAGCTTGTTCTAACCAACGTCATTGGCAGACCTCTTCATAGCATTCCTCCTCATGGAAAGGTGATCATCAAAGCCACCAATCAAAAAGAAGGCCTTCATATTCAGGTGAGAGATAATGGATTTTTCTTCGATAAAAAAATTCTCAATCAACTCAATCAGACTTTTGATTTTTTTCTTTCTCAAGACGTTTTCCGTAAAGTTTTCCAAGACAATAACCTACGTTATGAACATTACCATGGAAAGAATGGGTTTAATGTAGCAAAGATATTATTTCCTAAACCAGAAGAACGATCTTCAGAGGGTAATGTGATTCCTTTCTTTAGAAAAAACTGATGAGAGGATCGAAGAATTTTTCTTCTCCAAATATTTTAATTTTTTTTCTGGGGTCCCTTTTCTTTTTCATGCTTTTTCTTTTTTTTCCTAGAAGCTCCTTTTCAGACCAATTTCAAGTCTGCAATCTCTCCCAGACAAACGTATTTTTCGTTGGACGAGAAGAGCATCTTCAAAAAATAAATACCTTTTTTCAGAAAGAAGATAAGATCGTCTTTGCTCTTACAGGAGGACCCGGATTCGGTAAATCCCAAATCGCTAAGAAATACGCTCATACCTACAATCAAGAGTACGATCTTATTTGGTGGGTTGACGCCCAGCAGGACATGTATAGCCAGTTTGAAAAGCTTGCCCATGCTTTAAATACGCTCTTACCTGAAAAAGAACAGATTATCCCTTCCAAACTCTCAAAGGACGCACTTCTTGACACGGTCAAAAACATTCTTAGAAATAAGCAAATAAGATATTTGCTTATCTTCGATAATCCTGAAACCTATTCTCAGATTGAGAAGTTTGTTCCGGTTCTTCATTCTCCTACCCACAAACATGTCCTTTTAACTTCGCGGAATGCGAACATATGGATTGATAAAATGGCAATTGGTCCTTTTAAACGAAAAGAATCGCTTTCTATGATCAAAGCTACGCTCCCCAAAGAAAACAAAGAAGACATGATAAGATTAGCAGATACTCTCAGCGACCATCCCCTAGAGCTTTTCATTGCTGTAAGCTCTATAGAATCCTATCCTACAGTAACAATCGATAAGTACATTTCCATGTATCACAAAAGACCTCGTAAGCAGAGAAAATATTCTCCGGATATCCTTCTTGATTCTTATCCAACAGATTCCCTCGGTTCTTTAGAAATTAGCCTGAGATTTATTGAAGAAGAATCAAAAGATTCATTGAAAGTATTATTTTTTATGAGCCTTCTCAACAGTAAAGATATTCCTGAGTTCTATATAGAGCTGTGGTTAAAGAACGCAAAGAGCTTCTTAACCGCGGATGAAACCATACACCATATTTATAAGCGGTCTTTAATAGGTGTTAGTGAAATAACAGAATTTAATGTTAATACAAACACAAAATCAAAGGGATCAGAAAAAAGGATACCAAAGATGCATAGTCTCTCGATTCATGACTTAATTCACGAACTTATTGGTGAAAGTATTGAGGTTGAAGCTAAAAAAGAGCTCATCGAAAAAGCAGCAAAAGTAATGCTGGAAGTTTTTTCAGGATCTTCTGAAGCTTTTACTAAAAAAATTATGAGTGAACCCATCCACTTATTACAAGCTCAGAAATTGTGTAAAAGCGCAAAGGAAACTTCCTACTCCAGTTCGGAGCTTCTGAAATTAAAAGTATGTCTATTCCAGTGTTTCATGAGTGGCACGAGAGATTTTGAAGCTGCAAGAATGATAAAAAAAGAGATTGAAGACGATCTTAAGGCTGGGATAACCCTGCCTCCCTATTATGAAGCTCTCTTTAAACATAACAAAGCGTTTCTTGAAGCTATTTCTACTCATTATGATAATGCCATTCAGTATATGAAAGAAGCGTTGGTGCTTTTCGAAGCCTCTGGGGAACATAGGAATGAAATTTTATCTGCCCTCAACAATCTTATTCAATACTATAGCATGCTTGGAGAAATTGAGAAAGCGGAGCCCCTTATCCGGCAAGGAAAGAAAATGTTTAAGGCTTCAACCTCTGTACTCTCTAATGGTGGTTTTCTCTATGTTCTTTCTCTTGTTCTTATCGATCAAGGAAAGTTTCAAGAAGCAGAAGAAACGTTCAATAAAGTGGCGACTTATCCAACTTTAAGTGAGGAACGCCCGCCCGTTTATCATGCCATTTTGCTCCAACACGCAATAGCCTTAATCAAGCAAGAAAAGCTAGCAGAGGCTTTGAAAACCGTGGAAACGTGTGAAGCCAAAACAAATGCATTTTTTCAAGGCAGACATAATACCTCTTTGTCTAATATTCTGCTTCTTAAAAGTCTCATTTCCATTAAGAAAAAAGAAATTTCTCTTAAGATTTTTCAAGACCTCGAAAGAGCTCTTTTAATCTTTAATGACTTTTACCAAGGAGAGAAGAAACAACGGCGCCAAGCGTATACCTATTTTGCTATAGGAAAAGCTTTCGAACTTAAGAAGAACTTTAAAAAAGCCTTAGAGAACTATTTAATAAGCGACGAAACTTACAACAAGATTTTAAAAGAGAAAAAAATAGATGACGTCAGTGAGCTTTATACAGAACTGGCCATTCTAGGAACGAAACTGAAGGACGACGGAATAACTCATAAGTATTTAACCGCTCACATCGAGACTTTTGGTCTTGACCATCCTCGTACAGAGAAAATTTTAAACCATCTCGATCATTTAAAGCTGGCTGTGCCCAATTAACTTAAGCCGCCACAAGGTCAATCCACCATTCTCCAAACTCTTTATCAACTTTTGTGGGATCTTTTTGGGAAGAATGGAAGTAAATCTCTTCAAAGCAGGTTAAAGCCTGCTGTACTGTGATAGTGTGTCCTTCTTGCTGCAGGGTCTCGTTTACGAACTGCACTGTCTCCAGATAGAGTTTCGGATAAGCGTAAGGTTCATTGAGTTTTTCATTTTTCGATTCAGTAAGTTCTTCTTCTTGAAAAAGCTCTTCATTTTGAAGGAGATCTTTGACGGTGCATCCTAATGCTTCAGACACAGCGTGCACAATATCAACACTTGGGCTTTTAGACTTACCTCTTAATATATTTCTGACCGCATGGGTTTTGAGGCCAGCTTCTCTCTCCAATGTTAAGATGGAGAAATTTTTGGCCTTCATTCTTACGGCGATCTGTTTGGCTAGTGCTGTACTCATTTCACCATTATTGACCATCTTTCGCCTATTGTAAACAAAATTCAGCAACATTGGACTAAAACATTTCGTTGACAAAAAGTCTATCTTGCTATTATCATACACATATGTTGTAATACGACAATTAAATGACAAAAAGAAGGAGGACACCTACATGGCCAGACCATTTCTAACCCCTGAGGAGCTATCTGAACGATGGAGTTTACCTCTCACAACTTTAAGCCAATGGAGATGGACTGGGAAAGGCCCTGAATTTTCAAAAATGGGAAAGCGTATCCGATATGCTCTAGAAGCGATTGAACAGTTTGAGAAGCATGTCTTAAGAAGCAACACATGCAATTCTCCAAATAATCTGTATCCGAATATAAAAATTTAAGAGGCAGCGGGGAAGCAAAAAATGGAGAATTTTATGACTTAAAAATCAAATACTCAAAAATAAAAGCACCTGTGACAATTTTCGAAGACCATCACAGGTGCCCATCATACAGGACCCACAAAAGGCCTATACGTCAGGAAGTTTAGCCAATAATGATCTAAACGTCTACCTCTCTTAAATGGCTCTTTTTTGGGTTCGAAGAAAAAACGAATCTACAAGGAGCACTTATGCTTAACATTATCGAACCAAAAAATCACCGACCCTATCAAAAACGCATTGATTCATTTTTGAATCTTCTCAAAGTCTATCAACACTTTTCTATTCCGATGGAAGAGCTAGAAAACGCTACTTTCATTATCGCCTCAGACAATGAATATGGGGTTTACGGAGGAGCCCTCCTGCTCAAGAAAAGCGTATGGGATCTGGAGTGCGGCATCCGGCAAATGATCTTAACCGCCTTGCCCGATATGGAAGAAGGATGGACGGGAATTGTTGGCTATTATAAAGAGCACGAAGGGCCTTTTTCTGGCAAGCAAGCTCTTGAAGTTTACTTAGATTTTTATTGCGATTTGCTGAAGGTTTTTAATGATTTTGGGAGTGAAAAACAAATTAATTTTCTTTTTCTTACGTTAAGCAAACTTGAATATCTAAAAACCAAGAGCCATAAACTTTGGGAATACGTCTACAAGGTCTTACCTGAAGAATCGAGCGATGGTCTCTTCCATGGGATTTTATCATTAAATGGGAAAGGGAAATGAGCCTTCTCCTATTTTCTCAACAATCTTCTGAGGGAGGAGATTCTCCTCCAGATAAGACAAAAGCAAAGCTTAATACTCCTTCTTCAAAAAAGAAAAAGCTACAGCTCATCCTGGTTCGAGAAGAGCTTCTTACTCTGACTGGAGAACCCCGTATAGCGGCCATTCTCGGCCAGTTCTTGTATTGGAGCCAGCGCGTGCTGGACTTGGACCTCTTTCTTGCTGAGGAAAAAAACATTTCTTCAAAGTGCCATGTTTTCGAGCGCGGGTGGTTTCACAAGACAGTGGAGGACCTTATTGAAGAAACCCAGCTCTCTATAAGCCTGGTGACCTTTCGTCGTTACTTGGGCCTTTTTATTGATCGAGGATGGGTTCAGACGCGCGTCTATTCAGAGACCAGAGGCAATCGAACAACCCAATATCGAGTCAATCTAAGAAGATTATGCCGCGATCTTCAAGAGCATGGCTATAGCCTTCCTGGCTTTGCTGCCCATGGGCTTTTCCCTCATTCAGAACAAAATCCTTCTGAACCGAATGTTTGTGAACAACAAGATGATTTTTTGAAAAAGGAGAACATGTAATGGCATTTTACGATATGAATATAGAGGAGGTAACGTCTCCTCAAAAGCCTATCATCACCCCGTCTGATGACGATCAAGTATCTGTTATTCGAAGAGAATTTGTGGCCCTCACGGGAGACCATTTCAGCGCGGTTGTTTTGAATCAACTCTTGTATTGGACTCTACGCGTCAAAGATTTTAACCTTTATTTGAAGGAAGAAAGAGCACAGAGTGAGCCTGGGTCTTTTCAATATGGCTGGATTTATAAAACCGCCACGGATCTTAGCGAAGAGACCATGCTTGGGGCTTCCAAGACAACGATACGAAAATATTTGAAGTTGTTGATCGATCAAGGATGGATTGAGGAAAAAATCAATTCTCTTGATAAATGGAATAAGACAACAAAATACCGGGTCAACATTAGAAAGCTTCAGTTAGATCTGATGGCCCTCAGGCGTCAGCTGCCAGGCATTTATTTAAAAGCGTTTGCCGCTGCTTTAGGAGAGAAGCCCTCTTATAAGCAACTTAAAGGCGTGCCTTGCGATAACAACACTTCGAGCATCAACACTCATTTAAACAGTGAAGAAAACTCGGAGACCAAAACCTTATCTTCGGAGTCCAAATTTTTACCTTCGAAGGAAAGTTCCTTTGAGACTTCTTTAGATCCTGATGAAAAAAGCGAGGAAATCTCGAAGTCCAAAATCTTGCCTTCGAAGACCAAAACCTTATCCTCGGAGTCCAAATTCTTATCTTCGGAGACCGAGAACTTGCCTTCGGAGTCCAAAAACTTATCTTCGAAGTCCAAATTCTTACCTTCATATACCTATACAGAGAATACAACAGAGAATACAAACAGAGAACACACACAGAGAACGCGTGCGCGCGAGGATCCCCGATGGGACTCGAGGACAAGCTTCGATAAAAATTTTTGTGAAAAGAATTTTTCTGAAAAAGATTTTTTTGCAGAAATTCTTGGGATTTGGAAAACCTGCACAGCTCAAGAAGTCCATCCTACGGAGGAACGGAAGCAAAAGCTTCAATCCGTTCTTGCTATCCATTTTCAGAATGATTTAACCCAGTGGCAGCAGTTTTGCGAACGTGTGGGTTGTTCACCGTTTTTGATGGGTCAAGGAACACGGAAATGGCATGTAAGCTTGGATTGGATCCTAATGCACGAGAACCTCCTCAAGGTTCTTGAGGGCAATTTCGATGATCCTGATGGCTATGACCCAAAACGGGCAGAACAAAGCAGCGCAGACAGGACAAAGGAAATAAACGCCATTCTTGCTTCCATCGAAGATCCAACTTGGAAAAAATGGTGTTCTCAACTGGACTTATTCTGCGAATCACGAGACAGAGTGTCTCTATGGGAGCTAAAAGCAATTGCCAATGCTCATTTCTTGGAAGTTGAGGACGATCGACTTGTTTGGGTTGGAAGTCAAGATAAACAAGTCCTTTCCCGTATTGAAGATCTAAGATTGAAGATCTTTCCCATTGTCCAAAGAACTTTTCCTCATGCTCGTACAATAAGAACACGAATCGTTGACGAAGAACTCTCTCTTCAGCCTGAGGCAATAAATTTCCACTCTTTACCAACAAAATCTACCCAACAGCAAGGAGGCATTGCATATGCTTAACAAAGTTATTCTCACAGGAAAAGTTGGCCGTGCGCCAAAAGTTTGTTTAACCCAGCAAGGAAAAGAGCTTGTCACCTTTTTTTTAGCCACAAGCGTATATTGGAGGGACGAAGAGGGTGAATGGCAATCAGCAACCGATTGGCATCATATTGCGGTCTTTCGTGAATCCACTATCAGATGGCTTAAAGACGTTCTGAAGAGTGGAGACCTACTCTTGGTGGAAGGAAAACTTGCCTACCACCCTTGGATCGATAAGTTTGGTCAGAAGCGATTATCCTCTCGTGTGGTTATTACTAATCGGGAAGGACGTGTTGAGTATTTGCGCCCATCACCTTTTCAGAACACGGTCTCCCAGCCTCCAAATCTAGTTTCCAATCTGAATGTTCAGAACACGTCTCAACCTGTCTTTTTAGAGGCAGAGGATCACTCTGAGCAGAAAGATGAGAGTGAGGTGTATTCTTTCGAGACTTCTCAAGAGAACCCTCAACCCCTCTCTCACTAACATTCATCAACAAAAGGAGAATCCAAGATGAATACTTTAAAAAACTTAACCGTACCTAGAGCCAGCTCTGTGTATGCGGAGAAAATCAAGGCTCTTTGCTTTATGGCTCTTGCCTTTTTGTTCTTTACCCCTGAAGTTTTTAGCGTGGCCGCTACGTCCGATGCTGGATTTAATACGAGCACGACAAACCTTGTAGGTATCATTAACAATAGCCTTGTTCCCATTACGTTGATAGCTGGGTGTCTTGCCAGTGCGGCTTTGTCTTTTATGAAATCAACACCGACCCCCTTCGTGATTGCGATTCTGACCACCATTAGCTTTGGGTTTGCGAAAGTCTGGATCAACACCACTTATGCCATTTGCGTGTAAGGGAGGGAGACCATGGATCGAAATGAAAACTACCTTCTAAACCGATTGGATAAGCCCTTACGATTTTTGGGAATTAATAAAGATGAGGCCTTGGTGGTCATGATTCCTCTCTTTGGGGGATTGTTCATGGGCTGGATTATTTCCGGCTTTATGGTGGGGATTGGAGCTCTCTCTCTTCTCCGCACCATCAAGAAACAAAACGAAGGATCCGCTTTGATCCATGCTCTCTATTGGCATCTTCCGACGCCTAAAAAGGGCATGAAGCTGCACCTACCTTCTCATATTCGGGAGACAATCGGGTAATGAAAGCGGACTTCCTTCATCAGAATATCCTCAAAATCATTTCTCAACGAAATGCTTGGATCGGCATCTCAACCCTCATGGCTATGAGTACGGTTCTTTTAAGTACGGCGCTCTTCTTTAAAAATGAGCGCACCATTTTAGTGCCCCCTCATATTACCAAAACCCTGTGGGTAGAAGGAGGAATTGTTTCAAAGGAATACCTGGAAGAAATGGGGCTTTATATGTCTAAGCTTCTTCTAGACCTTTCTCCTCTCAGCTTTTCTTATAATCATGAAACGCTTTTAAGATATGCCACTCCTGAGGCTTATGGTGCTTTAAAAAAGCAGCTGATGGACGATGGAGAGCATTACACGAAGCTACAGCTCTCTACCCACTTTAAACCCTCAGAAGTCAAAGCCAATCCAAGCAAGCTTCAAGTTGAAGTACGCGGGACGCTCACCAGTTATGTGGCCGGAAAAGAGGTGAGTTCCTCTTTAGAAACGGTACTTTTCCAATTTACCCTGCGAGGAGCGGGACTTCTTTTAGAACGCGTTACAGGAGGAATTCAACATGATTTTTAAGGCATTTACATTATTTATACTATCAACGACAGCCCAGGCGGCGATTACCCATCCCCTTGATGAGATGAAGGTCATTACCGTTCCCGTCTCTCAAGATGGACTGACACGCATTAAGGTACAAGACGACCGTATCCTACATGTTTTTGGCAATGCAGGAGAGTATGTTCTGGAAGTGGATGAGAATCAAGGGCAGATCTTTATTCGTCCTGCTCTCATAGATGCAATAGGATCTAAAACTTCCAAATCCATTAGCCTCACCCTGACAACCGAAGAAGGTCATACTCAAGATCTACGTTTGGTCCCTAAAGATCAAGCTCCTGAGGCTCTCATTCTCAAAGCTGATAATACGATTAAGCAAGAGATCGAAAAGGAAAAGCGTGCTTCTGCCCCCATATTCCGCGAGGAAGTTGAGGCTTTGATCCAAGCCTTGAGAGAAGAGCGCATTCCCTTGGGATACAAAGAAATGCCCATCCCTTTGATGACTCTTCATGAGCCTTATCTTTTGATGAGAGAGCTTCAAGGAGAAACCTTACGCGGCCTGACCTATCGGATTCAGAATAAGACCTCAGACCGCGTTTTTTTGTCAGAATTGGAATTGGATATCCACCTTCGCCAAGGCCTTGGTGGACATAGGATTATTGCCCTTTTAATCCCCAAAAAAACTTTAAATACAGGAGAAAAAACAGATGTTTATGTCGTTACGCGAACAAATTAGAGAAAAGCTCTCCAAGTCCCTCGCTTTTGCGAGAACATGCTTTAATCCTGAGTCTTCTCACAAGGTTCAGAGACTTCAATTGTTTTGGCTAGGCTGTGCGGCTTTGGTGATTGTTGGCCTTGCTTATGGAATCAGTACCTTTTTGTTTGGGAAAACGCCCCTGCTTCAACAAGAGGAGGAAGCCAAGGTAACTGCTACTTCCATTGAGACTGCAACCAAAAAAGTAAATTTGGATGAAGTCTTTCGCACTAACATCGATTCTAAGCTCAAAATGCTTTCCGATGAAATAAGCGCTCTAAAAACCCTTTTTCAAGAAGGTGCTAAGAGAGGGGACTTTCCCTCTCAAAACCTAGACGATGAGGATGAAAACCAATCTTTATCTCCATTCTCCTCCAAAGATTCTTTGACCCAGGAACTTGAGACAAAAATCCTTCATTTAGAACATCAGCTGGATATGCAAAAGAGTAATACGCTTCCTCCACAACCTTTTCCTTCGCAAGGGGGACAAGGAGAAGAAGAAAAAAGCCTTATTCAGAAAGTGAGCTTAGGTCTTACAGAAAATCCACGACTTAAAGCGTCTCATTTAATGAGTCCTAAAACCGTGGACACAACCATTCCTGCTGGAGCCTTTGCAAAGACCGTTCTTCTCTCAGGACTTGATGCATCGTCTGCAATGACAGCCTCCTCTGATCCGAGGCCCATGTTGTTGAGACTCATTGATTTTGGAACGCTCCCGAGGCGATTCCAAAGTGACTTAAAGGATTGCCATTGCACAGCAAGTGCTTATGGCGATCTCTCATCGGAACGCATTTATGCACGACTTGAAAAACTTACCTGTATTGAGCGCAAAAGTGGCGAAATTATCGAAACTCAAGTAGCGGGTTACATTGCAGGTTCTGATGGAAAGGCGGGTATTCGCGGCGTTGTCGCATCTAAAGATGGTCAATTCCTCGCGCGCAGTCTTGTCGGAGGCGTGTTTTCTGGTCTCAGTAATGTGGCTAATCCTCAGAATCGTCAAGTTCAAGGCAATCCGTTTATGCCAGGAGGCAAGCAACCCTCACCCCCTAACGTCGGTGATCTATTCACCTCTGGCATGGCTTCCGGCGCCTCAACCGCCCTTGATCGCTTGTCTCAATACTACATCGACCGTGCTGAACAACTCCAGCCAGTTATTCAAGTCGCTGCAGGGCAAGTGGTCGATATTGTCTTTACAGAAGGCACCTTCATTGGAAGTCAAGACGTGAAGGAGAAACTAGAGTCCCAGAGGGACGCGAGCTCTCGTAATCAGATGCCAGAAACCAGTAATCAGAATTAAAGAAAGGAAAAAAAAGTCATGAAAAACGTTATCTATCTTCAAAAAATTTCAAAGCTTATTTTGGAAAAACAAAAAAACCGATCACGCACCCGTGCGATCAGCCCGATGCGCATCATTAACTATTTGAGTGAAAGCAAATATCGAAAGGCTTTTCTCTCAAAGCATGCAAGACGAAGGGCGTACACACAAGTTCTTATAGGAGCTACCCTCAGTCTATCTGGTTGCATGGGCGTTTATGAAGGAGGCTTTGAATGTCCTCCAGGAAAAGGCGTTGGATGCAAATCGATCTCAGATGTGAACAAAATGGTGAACCACGGAGAACTTCCTCCAAAATCTCTTTCTGATTTTCCTCATGAACACTGTGAGCGATGTGAGGTCAACCAGGATGGACAGGTAGAAGCTGAGCATTCTGGAAAGCTGGAGGAACTCCAAATTTGGTTCTCCCCTTGGGCTTTGGAGGAAGCATAGTGCTCAATCTCTTTTCTCAAAAATTTGCTGAAGAAAGAAGGCCTTTCGGCTCAAGTTCTGCAACGCTCAAGCTAGCGAATGAATTTCTGTTTCCTCATAGCTTGAGCGAGATATTACCGTATCGTAGCTTCGATCCGGAGACACAGCTTTTTTTAAATCGGGGCAGTGTAGGGTTTGTTCTTGAAACCCTTCCTTTGGTGGGGTGTTGGGAGGAGTTTCCAAGACAATTGACGGGAATATTCCAGCATGCGTTGCCCTTAGGGTCAAATCTTCAATGCTTATTAATAGCAAGCCCCCATATTGATCCCTGGCTTAATGTTTGGGAACAGGCAAGATACGATTTGCATTTTAATGAACGCTCAGATGTCTTGAGAGAATTAGCAAAAGAACGTTGCACTGCTTTTAGAAATCGACCTGCTATTCGGACTTTTCGACTGTTGGTTTCTTACAGTGAACCTCATACCATCTTTAAATCCTTTGAGAATATGCTTGCGTTGCGAGAGCAATTGGTTACGACCATGAAAGGATGGGGACTGCCTGTTAAAGTTTGGCATGCAGAAGATTTGATTTTAGGTCTTGATGAGCTTCTTAACCCAACAGAGCGATTGCTTGGAAGCTATGATTCCCTCTGGAATGTTCACGAAAGCCTTGCACGCCAGTGCATGAGCTTTGCGACCCGTATAAAAATAGCACCCTCTCAACTGATATTTGGAGAAGAAGAACGAGTCCTTCGTCTTTATACAACGCGCCTTCTTCCTCCTTTTTGGCATCTTGGTGCCATGGGCCATCTTATTGGAGATCCCTTTGAGGAATTTTTACGCCTTCAGGGAGGATTTTTTCTCTCTTATGGGGTCCATATTTGCAATGAGAAAGCCCTCAAAACCAAGATGTTGGCTAAATGTGGCAATGTGGAAAAACAAGCAGCCAGCCCTATTGCCAAGTACGTTCCGTCTGTCAAAAAGGAAGCAGAAGAGTGGACGTTTGTGAGAGAGAAATTTGAAGAAGGACAACGGCTTGTTCGCACCCGCTTTCAGGTAGGATTGCTTTCTCCTCCAGATCAAATTGCCAGAGAAGAGCAAACGCTATTTAATCTTTACCGTTCTCAAAGGTGGGAACTGGTTCTTGATAAATACCTTCAACTGCCCTCATTTCTGAGCTGCCTTCCTATGACCTGGGGAGAAGGAGCAGCTGAGGATAGCCGTATATTCCAGAAAACAAAAACGACCTTAAGTCATGAACCTGCAAATTTGATGCCTCTTCAAGGAGAATGGCAAGGAACAAAGTCTCCTGGAATGATGTTGGTGGGAAGGCGTGGACAGATCTTTTATTGGTCACCCTTTGATAACAACGAAGGAAACTATAACACCTGCGTTGTTGGACGCTCTGGTTCCGGGAAGTCTGTCTTTATGCAAGAGCTCATGACCAGCATGCTAGGGATGGGCGGACGGGTCTTTGTTCTCGATGTAGGACGATCCTTTGAAAAGACGGTCAAGCTTCTCAAAGGAACTTTTGTAGAGTTCAGTACTCATTCGCCCATTTGTATTAATCCTTTTTCCTCTATCCCCTCCAATGATTCTGAGGCTGCCTCGGATGGTCTTGCCATGCTGAAGCCCATTCTTTCCCTTATGGCCGCTCCTAAAGAAGGAACAACAGACTTAGAAGATACTTACCTTGAACAAGCCCTCCAAGAGGTTTGGAATAAGAAACAAAACATGGCAACAATCACAGATGTCGCTAACTTTCTTTTAACACTTGAACCCGCGAATCGGCGGGGGAATTCCGATTCTGTTGCTACCACATTAGGAAAACGACTTCGACCTTATACAGAAGAGGGCTCTTATGGCCGATTCTTTAATGGGCCAGCAAACATTGATCTTTCCGATAGCCTTGTTGTTGTCGAAATGGAAGAGCTCAAAGAACGCAAAGATCTCCAATCAGTGATTGTTCAAATGGTGATCTTACAAATTACCAACTCCATTTACATGGGCGATCGTAAAACACCAAGTTGTCTTATTCTGGACGAGGCTTGGGATATGTTACGCGGCGCCCAATCAGGTGTCTTTATTGAAACCGCTGCAAGGCGTCTTCGAAAGTACTTCGGAGGGCTTGTCGTTGGAACCCAATCCATCAACGATTTTTATGCAACGCCGGGCGCTCAAGCAGCTTTTGATAATGCGGATTGGATGTGCCTTCTTTCTCAAAAGGATGAGTCCATTGAAATGCTTAAAAATTCAAAACGGCTCTCAATGGATCCGGCCATGGAACGCACGCTTCGGTCTCTTCATACAGAACAAGGCAAATACGCTGAAATTATGATTAAAGCTCCTAAAGGCTTTGCCGTAGGCAGGCTGTTTCTCGATCCATTTTCCAAGATTCTCTACTCAACGAAAGCAAATGAATTTGCAGCGGTGCAAGGACTTGTGGATCAAGGGCTCAGTTTGAAAGAAGCCATTCAGAGGGTCAGTGGTCAATGATCAAAAAAATAAAGAAAAAAGAAAGGAAAGAACCATGAATATTACAGATTTAGAACCAAAAAAAGTAAAATTACGCTCAAAAAAAGAGTTTAAAAAACTCGTGATCTATGGCTTAGGCCTTGGAGCTTTCATGGCTACAGGCTTGTGGTTGACGATCTATACACAACTTCTGGAGGTTACTTCCGAGAGCTTAGAAGACGTCCGCTACATTCTTGTTCGTAAAAGCGGTTCCATTCATCGGGGTGACATTGTTTCTATTCAAGGACATACCCCTCAATATGTAGGCAATCATCTTTTTACTAAACGGGTTGTAGGCCTTCCTGGCGATCAAATCATAAGAACTGAAACGAGGTTGGAGATAAAGGCTCAATATTCCTCTGTATCTACAATTTTTCCTCTCCTTGAGCACACGAAAGAAGGGCAAGTTCTGACTCCCCTTTCTGTCCATGTTATTCCTGAAGGCACCCTCTTCGTCGCAGGGGACCATCCTCGCAGCTTTGACTCTCGCTATAAAGAGTTTGGCCTTGTGCCGATGGAGAAGGTGTGGGGGAAGGCAATTTTATGGTGGTGAAGTCAGGGACGCAGTTTTGTAGTAGGGCAGTGACGGTGATCATACTGAATGCAGCTCCTGCTCTGGCA
>JBEPVR010000018.1:0-22043 GCA_041690915.1 Alphaproteobacteria bacterium | reverse complement strand
AATGAGACCTACCTTAAGTCTTTACTCCTACAATCATTTTAATGCGGTGACCCTGGTTGAGTAAGGAATTCCCATGGACTTCACGTCCATGGTATCTTTACTCATTTCACCTCTTAAGAAAAAAAATACCCCTCATGGATAACAGAGCTTTATTTATTTTAATACAATTAACAGATTTTTTATACTAATATGATATTTTTATTTTAGGAAGATTTTCTTCCTATTTATAAAAACTGATGGAGAAAATGATGAAAATTATTTTAACAACAACTATGGCACTTGGATTTATGATGCTGCTTGGAAGCATTCAAACCATACAAGCCTTAAACCTCGCGCCAACAGCTCGGACTAATCAACAGCCCCAACTTCAGCTCGCAAAACGCCATCATAGGCATAGACACCATAGCTATAGTAGCTCTGTGTACTATTATGCGCCACCTACCGCTCCATATTATTATGCCCCTCCTCCTCCCCCATCGCCCTATTATTATACTCCTTATTTTGCACCAGCAGCGCCTTGTTATTATCCCCCAACTTACTATTATGAACAACCAGGGCTAGGGTTTTCTCTTAACATTTTTTAAGGGAGAAAACGTCAAAAAAAGGCTGAGAAATTATTTCTCAGCCTTTTTTATTTATCTTTATTAACAAATTAACGACTTATTATATACTAATATTGTAAAATAAAAAATGGCGATCATAATAATTCGCCAAATTTTGAGTAAAAGGAGAGTGAAATGAAAGTACTATTAGCAACAACAATGGCTCTTGGGGTTGTCTTGACCCTTGGATCCACTCCACCTGCAGATGCCACAGTAATACACCCAACTGTATCTGCAAATCAGCACAACCAAATCACACCTGTCTATTATCGGAGATATTACTACGACAATGGCCCCACATATTACTATGATGGCCCAGGATATGGTTATAGTAGAGGAGATCATCTGTTGCAATTTGGTCCAATTGGTATCTTTTAATTGAGCGCAGACTTACTTAAAAAATCCTCTAAAAGGTGACAAAGAAAATGAGCTGGGACATGCGCCCAGCTATTTTTTTAAATAAAAAAATTTGTAACCCTTCACCATCTTGAGGGAAACCCTCTCATTTTTGGGAAGGAATGCTTGTGTTTCAAAGGAAAATCTTCAGATCTCTAGCCCATACCTGACGGACAAGCGAGGGGTTACCATTTTATCCATTTAATGTTATCACTCCCCCTGTCACTTCTACAGTTGCTCCTTTGACAGAGACAGTTGCTCCGCCTGTCACGTCAACAGCTCCTCCTGCTTTTATAGAGGTGTCAGCACCTGCTTCAATACCCACCGTGACCCCTGCTTTTGCTGAAATAGATTCACCTGCTTGTAGAGAAATTGTTTGGGCCGCCTCTACACTAAAATTTCCAGTACACTTAAAGGAAATATTTCCCGTCACATCAAAACTTACATTTCCTGTCGCACATTTAACACTGATGTTTCCTTCATCCAACTGAATAGAATAGTTACCCTTAACAATTTGCAGAGATTTATCACCATTTATCAGCTTTAAACTATCGTTGCTTTGTGTCCCTTGACGCTCTTCTTGTTGCTCCCTTTCTGATTTAAGAAGAATCGTGCGGTTACCTCCTACAATCGTAATGTCTTGGTTGTTTTGAATATCAATTTTGAAATCTTTTTGAGCATGAATGTAAATTTCTTCCGCTTGTTTTTTATCTTCAAACCGGAATTCATTAAATCCTGGAGTTGGCTCCCCTTCTTTGTTACTGGTCTGACTTTTAATCGTTGATTTTGTAGGCTCATTGGGCAAATAGGGTGGTTTATTTTCGCCGTTGTAAACAGACCCTATTACAAGTGGTTTATCCGGATCCCCGTCGATAAAAGAAACAACAACCTCATGACCCACCCGAGGCGTAAATAAAGTTCCCCATTTTTGTCCTGACCACAATGTTGCTACACGAATCCAACAAGATGTTGTGTCATCTTCCTTCTCAGAAGGATCCCAGTGAAACTTGACCTTAATTCGACCATATTCTTCGGTGTAAATTTCTTCTCCTTGTTTTCCAGTCACTTTTGCTGTCTGAGTCCCATAAATTCTTGGTCTGGGTGTTTTTTGGGCAGGTCTGAAAGGTACAGTCGCAGGAAAAGCACGGTAGGTATTTTTATAAAGGGGAGTATCTTCTCCCTCGGACACAATCCGTGCCTCATGAATGACTTCATAAAGGACATAGAGTTTGTTTGCATCCGAACGAG
This sequence comes from Alphaproteobacteria bacterium, assembly GCA_041690915.1. Taxonomy (GTDB): domain Bacteria; phylum Pseudomonadota; class Alphaproteobacteria; order UBA9655; family UBA9655; genus UBA9655. The sequence continues at coordinate 19,797 of JBEPVR010000018.1, read as the reverse complement.
GGTGCTTTTCCAACTGGAATTTATATCCTGCGAGAAAAAAAGGGACGAGTGAAACACCTTCAACCATTTTTTGAGGAACTTCTTCTGATTGTAGTTTGACTTTGACGAGAGCATCACCATAGGCTTTTTGGTCATAAATTTCATCATAAGTCGTGATTTCGCCTCCTCCCGCGTCAGACGTGCCCATAGCTTGGGCTTTCAAGGGTGTTTGAGGCGTCAAATAATTGTAGCTCTTTAGCGTATTGCTCTGGGGGACTAGGCGTTGCTTAATAAAGCATGAGCTCACCTTCAGCATAAATGGCTCATGGGGCCCTACATCATGGAAACTTGCGGAGGCTGCATTCGGGCAGAAGGGATGACCTTCCATAGAATCTGCAAGAACCAGAGTATGACCGGATTGATTTTGTTGGAAAAAATAAAAAATTCCTTCCTCCTCCATTAACCGCGAAATAAAGTTAAAATTTGTTTCGTTATATTGGACACAAAACTCTCGTTTTTGCATTCCAGCAGAGGTCACTTGGTTTGAATAAGGAATTTTGTTTTCATCTAATACATCTTTAATAATATCCATTGCCGATTTATTTTGAAAAATGCGGCATTGGCCAGAAAAGGTTAAAAGCCAGAGCGTAGGGTAGAGGACTGCCTTATAAACGTTCCACATCTTGGTGGGCTGGAAGGGTGTTCCTTCTTGTTCAAATCGTCCGATAATCCCATTATACGTTCTCACAAGGGACCCTACAGTTAGAGAAACCGTTGCGGGTTTCTTGAGGAGGGTATCAAACCCAACCTCTCGAGATTGAGCTGTCATAATAAGAGTATACTCAAAAAGATCTGAAAGCCGCTCAACTCCTTGAAAGAAATTGAGTTCAAACGAAGTTCCACCCGACGTTTTCACGTCTAAAAAAACTTTGGCTCCCTTATTGGCCATTGTGTATTTCTTCCCCTGTCGATTTTTATCCGTTTAAAGAAGGCAAACTTAAACGGCTCTCTTTGAGATTCAATCTAAATTCCCCCTCAGTCAGGCGCAAGAAAAACTTTATCTGTCCCCGTAAATCTCCGAGCGTAAGCCTAGAGCTGAAAAAGCCACTTTCTAAGCGTTTGGGATGAGGGTGGTTTATTCTGGGAACACCCACGTTTTATTTTAAATCCCAAAATAGAATCTATTGTCGATCAAAAATCAAAGTTAAATGTTGAGGAGGGAATTTTGAAATTAGATTCTTTTGATTTTTTTGATTGTATAACGTATAGGTTATTTTAACGATGATCTTCAACACACCATGAGAGTTCTCCATTGCAAGAGTTTATTGAAAATTGGGGTTATATTGCTGTTTTCTTAGGATCTCTTGTTGAAGGAGAATCCGTCATTTTTATGGCAGGATTTCTTGCCCATGAGGGGTATCTCTCCCTCTCTAAGATTATTATTGTTTCTTTTTTGGGGACACTTTTGGCAGATCAAGCTCTTTACTACGTCGGTCGACATTATGGAAACCATATCCTCGACAGGTTTCCTTCATTCAAAGTAAGAGCAGAGAGAGCTTTTCAACTTTTACGACGCTATGATACCCTTTTTATTCTTAGTTTTCGTTTTATTTATGGAATTCGGATTATTAGCCCCGTCATTATTGGTAGCAGTGGCGTAGGTGTAAAACGCTTTATGATTTTAAATTTCCTTGCAGCCCTCATTTGGTCAGTGGGGAGTTGTGTCATAGCCTATTATTTTGCGCATCTTATTATGGATGAGGCCCATCTTTTACCCAGAATTCTGCTTGGTATTCTTCTTATCGGCGGGGGGCTTGGATATCTTATTTTTAGGTGGCATAAGAAATGAGCATAATCTGTATGAAAGGAAGCTATAAATGCTCCATCAATATTCTGTTAATTGGCAAGAGTTTTATCGCAATGCCCGTGCTCTGGCGTGGCATCTCAATGAAAACCACAAATGGGAGGGCTTGATTGCGATCACCCGAGGAGGATTAGTGCCCGCCGCAATTGTGGCTAGGGAATTAGGAATTCGAAAGATAGATACGATCAGCATTGTGAGTTATAATGAAGATGATAAACAAATCGAGCCCCTCGTCCTCAAATCCTGCCATCTAGAAGAGCAGGGAAAAGGATGGTTGGTGATCGATGATTTAGTCGACACAGGCGCCACCGCAAAAATTGTCAGGGATATGCTCCCCCAAGCGCATATTGCGGCTATCTATGCTAAGCCATGCGGGAAAGATCATGTGGATAGCTTTATGACAGAAGTGAGCCAGGATACTTGGATTGTTTTCCCTTGGGAGGAAGAAACTTAAAAATACCAAGTTCAACTAGCTTGTTTCAATACCGCCCTGAGTTGTTGCCCCCTTACATTTTAAGGGTCTTCTGCTAACTTAAGGATTCCTCTCCTCTTTACACATCTTTCCCTCTCGGATAGGTTTTATCCTTATATAAAGTAGATAAGGGATGAGAAAATAACATGTTTCCTTCTTTAGGCCGTAGTTGGCTTGTTTGGGTCTGCGCCGCACTCTTTTTTGGCTATCAATTTCTCTTACGAGTTTCGCCAAGCGTCATGACCCAAGAGCTGATGAAGGATTTTCATGTCGACGCATGCGCCCTTGGAGCCTTAACTTCTTGTTATTTTTATGCCTATGTCCTTCTTCAACTTCCCGTAGGGACTCTTCTTGACAAACTGGGGCCCCGACGCATTTTAACTTTTGCTGCCCTTGTGTGCACGGGAGGAAGCCTTCTCTTTGGCTCAGCTGAAACAATTCTAGTAGCGTCTCTCGGGCGTTTTTTAATTGGAACCGGATCCGCTTTTGGATTTTTAAGTTGCATGAAAGTCGGGGCCCTTTGGTTTCCCCCCCAACGAATTTCCATGGTTGTCGGTGTCACCCTATTTTTAGGTACTTTAGGGGCCTCGGGTGCCTATCCCATGTCATTCCTTGTCGATGCTCTAGGATGGCGACAGGCCGTATGGGCAACTGCAGGCATGGGAGTTTTCTTTGCAATCCTTATTGCCACTTTTGTGCGCGATCAACCGCCCAAAAACTTACGGCTTTATATTGAGAAGCATCATACTCTTGGAAATCTTTCTTTAAATATCTGGGAAGGTTTAAAGCTTATCATAAAAAAAGGACAAACCTGGCTCCTTGCCTTTTACGGTATCATGATGTTTGTGCCTTTAGCGGGGTTTGCGGATATATGGGGAGTTCCCTTCCTTATCAATGTGCATCATATGGACAAACAATCTGCGTCTCTCTCCACATCCTCTATTTACTTTGGAGTGGCTTTGGGAACACCTCTTTTTGCTTTTCTTTCTGATCGTTTCCAACAATTTAAGTTTACATTGTTAGTTTCAGCTTTGGGCGCTTTGCTTCCCTTTATGATTATTGTGTATGGACCCGACTTACCTGTTTTTACAGTCACTTCACTCCTTTTTGTGGCCGGGTTGTTTTTAGGCGGTCAGTTCATGACCTACTCTATTGTCACGATCATCAATCCTCTTTCTGTCAGCGGCATGGCAACAGGTTTTCAAAACATGATTTGCCTTTTAAGTGGAATTATTTTCCAACCCTTTATTGGATGGCTTTTGGATCTTTTCTGGGAAAATGCGTATGAAAATGGAATAAGACTTTATTCAAATGCTGCCTATCAAATGGCTCTCACAAGTGTGATTGTAGTGTTACTTTTTGCCATTCTCACCTCTCTTTTCATTCAAGAAGCGTACCCAAGAGAAAAATGATTTCTGAATTGACCCCTCAAGAATGGATCGCTAGAGTTCAATGCTTTTTAATGATAATGCAGTGAGTGTCATGACAAATTCGTCTTCAACTTTTATAAAACAAGTTAACTCTACCTTTTTAAAAAGTTGGGTTATTTGGGGGTGTGCAGCTCTCTTCTATTGTTATCAATTTATGCTCAGGGTTTCTCCCGGCGTGATGGCTGAAGACCTTATGGTCTCTTTTAAGGTAGATGCCTGTGCGTTAGGAACGCTGACGTCTTGTTATTATATCGCCTATACAATTCTTCAAATTCCTGTTGGAACCTTCATGGATCACTTTAAGCCGCGGCGCATGATCACTTTTGCCGCAGTCTCTTGTAGTTTGGGCGCTCTTTTATTCTCTTCAGCCGATTCTCTTTATATAGCCGCTATTGGGCGAGCTTTAATTGGAGCAGGTTCGGCCTTTGCTTTTCTCAGCTGTTTAAAACTTGGAACTTTATGGTTTCCTTCGCAAAAACTGCCATTGGTTGTGGGCATGACGCTCCTTCTTGGAACGATGGGAGGTGTTTCAGCAGGCTACCCCATGGGATGGCTCGTCGAGGTTTCAGGTTGGCGTCATTCCATGTGGCTGGTCGCTTTTGTCGGGTTTGCACTTGCAGCCTTAGGGTGGAGCATTGTACGAGATAAAGCTCCTGACTCCCTTGAACAACAAATTTTGAAAAGCCATGGGAATGAAGAAACTCAAGCTTCTCCGCCCGGTCTTTTGACAAGCATCATTGAAGTCATGCGCAAGCCCCAAAGTTGGTTCATCGCGCTTTATGGTTTTTTAATGTATGTTCCTCTTTCAGGATTCGCGGACCAATGGGGCCCTCATTTCTTTATGTCCGTTTATAAATTTGACAAAGCTATAGCAGGAGCGATTAATTCAGCTCTCCTTGTTGGAATTGGAGTCGGAGCTCCTTCATTTCCTTTTTTGTGTAAATACATTAAAGCTTATAAACCCACTGTCTTTATTGCAGCTTTTGGGGCTTTAATCTGTCTATCCGCTGTTTTATATGTCCCCGGGTTGCCTATTTGGCTTCTGATCTTCTTATTATTTCTTACGGGATTTTTCTTAGGAGGACAATTTTTAGGCTTTTCCATGACTTGTGCCCTGAACCCATTATCTGCTAGTGCTACAGCAGGGGGTTTCCATAATATGATCTGTATGCTCAGCGGCGTAATTTTTCAACCTTTTATTGGCCACCTTTTAGATTATACTTGGAAGGGAGACTACATAAACGGAGTGCGTTCCTATACAAACTCTGATTATTTAATTGCCCTAAGTTCTATCAGCATTTCTTTGGTATTAGCGTGTCTCGTTGTGTTTCTTATAGAAGAAAAATATTCAAAATAAAGGAGAAAACATGAAAAAAATACTTTGGCTCTTGCTCATCATTGGTTTTACTTTCCACTCAGAAACCCTTGCAAACATTGAAGATGCAAAGCCCTTAAAGCGTCCGATACAAAAAGAGAATAATAGCCTCCCAGTCAATGTAGAAGCCGTTGAACCTCTTGAAATCGTAGACCCCTGGATACGTCCAGCACAAAAAGGACAAAATGCAATCTTGGTTATGAAAATCGTGAATACTTCTAATAAACCAAATAAACTTATAAGCGTGAAATCTTCTGTCACACCCACCATTGAGTTTCATGATCATCAAACAGACAATGGTAGGATGCAAATGAGGAAACTTGCGTTTTTTCAAATCCCTGCACACGGGAATTTATTCCTAGGATCAGGTAAAGAGCATATTATGTTAAGGAAACTCAGTCGAGATCTTAAAGTTGGAGAGATCGTTCATATAACTATGCAGTTTGAAAATGGAAAGAACATAGAGCTCCGTGTGCCTGTGAAGGCCAGGTAGCTCACTTAGTAAAGGACCAACTTGCAAATTCAAGGAAAGTTTTTAGACACTCTTCGCTCACGGCTTTCTATCGCTGAAATTGTGGGCGAAAAGGTTAAGCTTACGCGAAAAGGCCGTGAGTTTGTTGGGTTGTGTCCTTTTCACCATGAAAAAACGCCTTCCTTTACAGTGAGTGAAGAAAAAGAATTTTACCATTGTTTTGGATGTGGGGCTCACGGGGATGCTATCCGTTTTCTCACCGAAGCCCACCAGTATACCTTTATGGAAGCCGTAAGGGAGCTTGCAAGTCGTGCTGGCCTTTTGCTACCTGCAGATATGTCGCAGACGATGGGAGAACCCCAAGAAGATCTAGCTCCTCTTCAGCAAGCCCTCCAAGAAGCCAATCTTTGGTTTCACAAAAACCTCTTCCTTACAAAATACGGAGATTCCTTACGCTATGCGGAACGGCGCGGACTCACCAGAGAAACTCTTAAAAAATTTTCTCTTGGGTATGCACCTGATGGGTATCGCACTCTAGAAACATATTTAAAGGGAAAAAGCATTTCAGAAGAAATCCTTCTTAAGGCGGGGCTGTTGACAAAAGGAGAAGAAAATTCATCCCCTTATGATCGATTTCGAGGACGTCTTATGTTTCCGATTCACAACACCAAAGGACAGATTGTAGCCTTTGGGGGCCGTCTTTTAGATACAGGAGAACCGAAATATCTTAATTCACCTGAAACCCCCCTCTTCTCTAAAGGAAAACTATTGTATGGGTACTTTTTTGCCAAAGAGAAAGCCCCAACTGACCCTCTGATCATCGTGGAAGGGTATATGGATGTCCTTTCTCTTCATCAAGCGGGATACAAAGGCGCTGTAGCCCCTTTAGGAACAGCCTTAACAGAAGATCAAATTCTGTTGGCTTGGCGCTTAAATCCAGAACCTATTGTATGTTTCGATGGTGATGCAGCAGGCCTCAAAGCAGCAGCAAGAGCAGCTGAACGTGTCTTACCCCTTTTAAAACCGGGCTATTCTTTGCGATTTGCCATTCTTCCGCAAGGAGAAGATCCTGATAGTTTGGTTCAAAAAGAAGCTGTTTTTGAAAATCTTCTTAAAGAGGCAAATTCTCTTTTAGAGACTCTCTGGATGTTTTTAACACATGGAAAAACTTTCAAAACTCCAGAGCAGAAAGCAGCTCTTCAAAAGCAATGCTCTCTCTGGAGTCAAGCTATCCAAAATGCGGATATAAGAAAAAGTTACCACTATGCCTTTAAAGACCTTTTTTTCAAAAATATTATTGGAACAAAAGAATTTAATAAGCCCATTTCCTCTCTAAAAATAGGAAATATAAATTTTTTATTCATTCATGAGCGCCTCCTTCTTGCAATTCTTATCAATCATCCCAATTTACTAAATGAGAAAAGTGACGATTTTGCCTCTTTAGAATTTAAAGAGGCCCGTTTTCATGAGATGAGAGATACAATTTTGTGTTTCTATGCAGAAGGCGCCCTTAATGAGATAAATTTAAAGGATTATCTTATTCGTCACGGATTTGAAAACGAAGTGAATGCCGCTTTATCTCCTCAGGTTCTCATTCATGGGGCCTTTGCAAAACCGTCGGCTTCCTTAGAAGAAGCGCGTGCGGGATGGAGAGAAATTTTTGATCACATCCAGCGCAATTTGGGGAAAAACGACCTTAAAGCTGCTCAAGATTTTTTAGCGGATGAGATGTCGACTGAAGCCTGGCATAGATTAAAAATGTTAAAAAAAAGCACGCTTATTCAAGATTGAGTTGTATATTCAACACTAAATATGGTTTAGTGTTCGATGAATTTAGAGGATAGATCTAATGGCTACTGTAGCAAATTCGACAGCTGAAACACCTAATTTCGATGAAAAAGATATCAAAGAAGCCTTAAGTGAAAAAGCAATTAAACAACTTCTCGCACTGGGAAAACAGCGTGGGTTCATTACTTATGAAGAACTGAATGAAGCTTTACCGGAAGACAAACTAAGTTCTGAACAAATTGAAGACATTATGTCCATGATATCGGATATGGGCGTTAACGTTGTCGAAGATGAAGAAGCCGAACAAGAAGAAAAGCCAAAACGCACTCCCTTTGATGAAGAAAACGAAGCAGAGGCAGAAGAAGCACCCGAACCAAGTGAAGCTGGTCGAACTGACGACCCTGTCCGCTTGTACTTAAGGGAAATGGGAAGTGTTGAACTTCTCTCTCGAGAAGGTGAGATTGAAATCGCTAAACGCATTGAAGCGGGGCGAGAAATGATGATCGGAGCTATTTGTGAGAGTCCGCTTACAATTCGCGCCATTGTAACTTGGCGAGATGCTCTCAATCAGGATCAAATGCTTTTACGCGACATCATTGATATTGAATCCACTTATAGCCAGGGTCCTTCTGATGAAGAAGCAACTTCTGAAGATTTTGAAGGGGAAGCCATTTTAGTCACTACCCCTTTGGTTGAAGATGCCTTAGAGGAAGAGGAGGGCTTTGGCGACGAGGAAGGAAGTGGGCTTTCCCTCTCGGCGATGGAGGACTCTTTGCGCCCTCAAGTCGTCGATACCTTTGACCAAATTGCAAAAACTTATGCTCAACTCCGCAAACTTCAAGAACAACGTTTGAAAAGTCTTCAAGAAGGGAAAGAACCTTCACCTTCTATTGAAAAAAAATATGAAGAGCAACGCCATAAACTTATTGAGCTTATGGAAGGCATTCACCTTAATGCGCCCCGCATTGAACAGTTGGTAGAACAGCTTTACACTCTTAATCGTAAGCTTGTAGGCCTGGAAGGACGCCTTTTGCGACTGGCAGAATCTGCGGGTGTCAAACGCGAGAATTTTCTTGAACAATACTTTGGCAGCGAGCTTGACCCCGAGTGGTTTAAGAAACTCGAGAACCTCACTGCAAAGGGATGGCTAAAGTTTTTAGAAAAACATCTAGAAGAGGCTCTCAACATTCGTCAAACGATTGCCGAGGTCTCGGCTGAATCAGGCCTGCCTATTTCTGAATTTAGGCGTATTGTAAACACCGTTCAAAAAGGCGAGCGCGACTCTTCACGGGCTAAAAAAGAAATGATTGAAGCGAATCTACGCCTTGTCATCTCAATTGCAAAAAAATATACCAACCGCGGTCTTCAATTCTTGGACTTAATCCAAGAAGGTAACATTGGCCTGATGAAGGCTGTTGATAAGTTTGAATATCGACGGGGATATAAGTTCTCAACTTATGCGACCTGGTGGATTCGGCAAGCCATCACTCGGTCCATTGCGGATCAGGCTCGTACAATTCGTATTCCTGTACATATGATTGAAACCATTAATAAATTGGTTAGAACTTCTCGTCAAATGCTTCATGAAATAGGGCGCGAGCCTACTCCCGAAGAACTTGCAGAAAAGCTAAAAATGCCGCTTGATAAGGTCCGTAAAGTGATGAAAATCGCTAAAGAGCCCATTAGTCTTGAAACTCCCATTGGAGATGAAGAAGACGGTCATTTGGGAGACTTTATCGAGGATAAGAATGCTGTTGTGCCTGTAGATGCAGCAGTTCTCTCGAATTTAAGAGAAACGACAACACGTGTTCTCGCAAGTCTTACACCCCGTGAGGAACGTGTCTTGCGCATGCGCTTTGGCATTGGCATGAATACAGATCATACCTTGGAAGAGGTCGGTCAACAGTTTGCCGTGACCCGTGAGCGCATCCGCCAAATCGAAGCCAAAGCCTTACGAAAACTCAAGCACCCCAGCCGCTCTCGGAAACTACGGAGCTTTTTGGATACGTAAGAAGTCATCAAATAAGATTATTATTTTTCCAAAACAGGAGCCTCTGTTCCTTTTTCTTTTAGCAGTGTTTCAAGTTCCGGAGCCGTCATAGGTTTAGCCAAATAATATCCTTGAGCAATCTGGCAATTTTTATTAATTAAAAATGCCAATTGCTTTTTGTTTTCCACTCCTTCGGCAAGAACTTGATAATTTAAACTCTGCGCCATATCTATAATGGCTTGCATGATGACTTGATTCTCTCTATTAAAATCAATACTATTAACAAATGACTTATCTATTTTTAATCGATCAAACTGTACTTTTTTAAGATAACCCAAGCTCGAATTACCCGTCCCAAAATCATCTAAGGAAATTTCTACCCCTATTTTCCTCACGTTTTTAATCACTTCCACCACCTCAGGGTTAGCAGTAATTACATTTTCTGTCACTTCAATCTCAAGGTATTTCGCCTTTAGACCCGTTTCTCGGAGTATACTTTTAATCTTTTCTACAAAATCAGGCTGCTTAAGCTGAGAACTTGCAACATTTACAGAAATTCTCATGGCAGGTAAACCCATATTTTGCCAATCTTTATTTTGTTGACAAGCTGTTCTTAAGACCCAATCCCCAATGGGAACAATAAATCCTGTTTCTTCTGCTAAAGGAATAAAATCTTTAGGAAGGACGGTAGCTTTTTGGGGATGCTCCCAGCGAATGAGAGCTTCAATAGATACCATTTTTCTACTTATTAAGTCAAACTGAGGCTGGTAGGTGAGAAAAAATTCTTCATTTTCAATTGCGCGCATCAATTCAATTTCTTGCTTCAAACGCACACTCGCTAATTTATTCATTCCGCGTTTATAGAAATGAAATTGATCAGAGCCTAACTCTTTTGAACGATACATAGCGAGATCGGCATTTCTCAAAAGCTGATTTACTGTTTTACCATCTTGTGGATAAAGACTGACCCCCATACTGGCTGTAACATAAATATCCCGTTTTGCTATTTTATACGGCTCTTTAAAAATATTTTTTAACTTTCTTACAATGCTCACCATAGACTTATTTTTATCTAGATCCTCGATAAGCAAGATAAATTCATCCCCTCCCAGCCTTGCAACCGTATCTTTAGCGCGAAAAGCTGAGAGTAAATGTTTAGAAATTTTTTTAAGAAGTTTATCCCCTGCTTGATGACTGAGGCTATCATTAACAAGTTTAAAATGATCTAAATCAAAAAATAATATTCCAAAATTACTTCCTGTACGTTCAGCTCTTAAAATAGCTTGCTGAATGCGATCTCTTAAAAGAATACGATTAGGCAGACCCGTTAAAGCATCATGTGTGGCTTGCTTCTGAAGCTTTTCTTCAAGAGAAATACGTTTTGTTACATCTCGAAAACTCCAAACTCGTCCTATAATATGATCATCCAACTTCTGAGGTTGGGTATAACATTCAAAAATGCGTTTATCTTTAAATTTATATAATCCATTAATTATTTTATCATCTTTATCATTAGCTTCTTTAATCATATCCTCAAAACCATGCCCGCTTTTTAATTGATTTATCATGTAGTTAAGAAGCAGTTCAAAATTTTTAGATTCAACCATTAATTGAGGGATTTTCCACATATCTACGAACTGTTTATTATAGTCAATAATTTTACCATCGTTATTGATGACTAATATCCCATCTGCGGAAGACTCTAGAGTGGCACGAATTAGAGAAAGAGCAGTGTGAAGAGAACGGAGGCGTTCTTGAATGCTTTCTTCAAGAGAGTCTGAGCACACTTTCGTCTCTTGCATAAGCTGCCACTTTCGAGTTAGAGCAGAAACAATCAGTTGAATAGAGACAGTATCAAAAGGTTTTTTGAGAATAAGTAAATTATCTCTTATCCCAAGCTGCTTGATAGTTGCTTCCCAAGAAGAATTCGAAGCTGCTGTATAAATTACAACTTGTATATTAGGATCAAGCTTCCAAATATGTTTTATTGTTTCAATGCCATTCCTCCCAGCTGACAGAGGAAGAGCAACAAAAGCAAGAGCATAGGGTTTACCGTTAGCTAGACCCGTTTTAATACGCTCAATACCTTGTTCCCCTTGAGAAGCTGTATCAATTTGAAAAGTAGGAAATATAAAATTTTCTGCCTTTTCGCTATTGCCAAGTATTTCTCTTTCTAAAATATCTAAGGCAGGTGGTACTTCCTTAGCTGTCAGAATTTTGATAAAGTTCTGATGAATGGTAGTGTTATCGTCAATGATAATGATGCGAAAATCGTTTTCTTGACTCATGTCTCATTCCTTAGAACTGAAGCGTTTGCACCAAGATATTCTTTGTAGAGAGTAAGAGACAGTTTGCTCATTGATTTTTAAAACCCCACTCATATTGAATAATGTGGAGCAACTTCTTTTAAGGAAATAGAATTACTTATGATTTCATGAGTAGAAAAAGTAAGAATCAATATCTCTTCTGAATCCATTTTAGAAAAATTCCTAGTCGTCCACCCTTTCTGACCTCTGTAATGAAATGTTTCAATTTTCATTATTTCCTCTCTATTATCAACAGTCTCCTTCATTTAATAAAAACATACGCTCTTTTTATTAAGAAATTATGTAGCTTTCATAATTAGATTCATCTCTCCTCACAGTTAGAGCGAAACATTCCCTTACCCAGAAACTCATATTAAAAAAAGGGTAATCACTCGGCACCTTAAGGGAAAAAATGTCATTCATTGTAAAGAATTGTTTTTATTGCAAAAAATAAGGATTTTTAATTAAGACCACCCCTCGCAGGAAAAAGAGATGAGTACAAAAAATTAACTTTCTCCCATTACAATAATTCATAGAGTAGCTGGCTATCACTATAGGAGATATAAATTTTTATGAGCTCGAAACCCCGGATGCTACTTCCCCCCTTTAAGGGACTTGGAAATTGCAGACTATGAAAGACAACAAAAAGAAAGAAAAAGTAAAAACAGATTCTCCATTGTCACCCTTTCGCTATTCCATATTCAGAATGCTTTGGATCGCATCCGTTGTATCAAACATTGGGACATGGATGCATGAGGTAGGTGCGGCGTGGCTCATGACATCTTTGACAAAAGATCCTTTGTTAATAGCGCTCGTTCAGACGATGAGTTCTTTTTCTATCTTTTTATTGGCCTTACCCGCCGGGGCATTTGCTGACATTATTGACCGCCGGCTCTATCTCATTTTCTTACAAGCTTATATGATGAGCGTAGCTGGAATACTTGCTGTAGTAACTTTTTTTGGGGAGATGACACCAAATTTATTACTGTTTCTAACGTTCTGTCTTGGAGCAGGAAATGCTTTGAGCACACCTACATGGTTAGCCCTCATGTCAGAACTGGTTCCTTCTAAGCATTTGGCTTCTGCAGTGACACTTATTGGCGTTAATATTAATCTTTCCCGTGCTATTGGCCCAGTCTTGGGGGGAGTCATCATTGCAGCAGCAGGGCCTGGGGCTGTGTTTGCTATAAACGCTCTCTCTTTTTTTGGAATTATTGTCTCTCTTTTCGGCTGGCAGAATACATTGAATGAAAGCTCTTTGCCAGCGGAGCGGTTTGTGGGAGCGATGCGAGCGAGCCTCCGCTATGTTAGGGGCTCTCCTGCACTTCAAACTGTTTTGCTCAAATCAGCTGCTTTTTTTGTTTTTGCGAGTGGGGTTTGGGCACTTCTTCCTCTTGTGGCTCGTATTCAATTACATGTGGGTCCAATGGGATATGGAATTTTATTTGCATGCCTGGGCCTAGGCGCTGTTATGGGCGCCTTTCTCCTCCCAAAACTTCGTGAAAATCTAAATTGTGATCAATTGATACTTATGGGAGCTCTCGGTTTTTCCATTACGACTTTTATTATTGCTTTCACTAAATATTTTTATTTTGCTTGTGGAGCTATGGTACTTGGAGGCTTATCTTGGACAGCTGTGTTAGCAACTCTAACGACTCTCGTGCAACAAGTGGTTTCTTCTTGGGTTCGAGCACGCGCCATATCCGTATTTTTAGCCATCTTTTTCGGAGGAATGGCCATTGGAAGCGTCTTATGGGGATGGATGGCTTCTCACTTTACAATATCAATATCACTTTTTGTGTCGGCAATCGGGTTAATTATTTCAAATTTTCTAACCTATTCTTTTATTTCTGGACAAAAATTAATTTTTGATCAAACCCCTTCCGGGCGCCCCCTGCCCCCCGTTATGGAAGAGAATCCTAAATACGAAGAAGGTCCGATTATGGTTACGATTGAATATTATGTAAATCGAGAGAAAATCGAAGATTTTTCACAGATTATGAAAAACTTACGACGTATTCGTTTGCGGGATGGAGCTTTTTATTGGGCCTTATTCCAAGATATTGAGGATCGAAAAAAATTTGTTGAATGTTTTATGATTGAATCTTGGTTAGAGCATTTACGCCAACATGAAAGAATTTCAGTTTCCGATCGTGAAATTATAGAGAAAGAAAGAGCCTTTCACGAAGGCAAAGATCCGCCTCGGGTAACCCATTTTGTTGCACGTCCTCTTCCAACAAAATGGGGGAAAAGGGGTTAAGGAGTCTGTAAATAAAGATCAAAAAACTTTAAGGCTGCTTTTAAGGGAAGTCTGGTTTCAGCATTTTGCAAAATAATAACGCCAATTTGATGTGCTGGCAGAAAAGCAACCATATTCCGAAAACCACCCACCCAGCCGCCATGAAAAAGGATGCGTTGATCCCCATAATCCATCCAACGCCACCCTAAGGCATATCCTGTTTTTCGGATGGGTTTGTCTCCCTTCAGCCATTTTGGGGGATGATCTTCCATAATTTGAGAGGTATGCAAAAGACGCAAAGTATCTGCGCTTAACACTTCTGGAAATCCTCCAAGATGAGCCTGAAGAAAAGGAATGAGGTCTTCCATGGAAGCATTGATACCCCCTGCGGGAGTAACTGCATAATAGGCTTGAGAATAGATTTTGCGAGGTAATATTTTCCCCTTTGCATCCGCAATGTGGGGAAACGCTCGATGGGGAGCTTCTTTGAAGGATTCAAATCCTACACAGGCTAAGGGCATTTTTAAGGGTTTAAAAAGGTTTTCTTGTAAAAGTTTTTTAAAGGACTGATTCATAATTGCCACTAACACATCTTCTGTTAGACCAAACATAACATTATGATAATCAAAATGTTCGCCTGGTGGCGCGAGAAGTGGAGTATCTTGAGCTTCTTTATAAAGTTTGTTCCGTTCAGGAAAGGATTCAATTAGGGCATTAAAACCATTACTTGGGACACCACTTGTATGGCTTAAGAGATGCTTGAAAAGTAAAGGTCTTCTTTGGTCTTGAAGCTTAAAATCTGTGAGATAGGTTGTTACAGGAGCCTCAATAGAAAGTTTGTGTTCGGCTTGAAGAATCCCCACTAAAGTCGCTGTCAAAGGTTTAGAAACCGAACCTAATTGAAAAAGGGTTTTTGTTGTTAGGGGGTCGGACTGCCCACATTTTTTTACTCCGTAAGCCTTGAGAAAATAAACCTCGCGCGGTCCTACCACGGCGACCACACTCCCTGGAGCTTTAACTTTTCTTAAGAAAGAAATGATAAAGCTATCGAAAACGGGAATGATATTTTGTATTTTTTCTTGCTGTATTGATGGACACAATTCATGGGCAACACCCATTTGACAATAAAAAAAAACGAGAAAAAAAAGGTGTATACTTAGAGGAAGCTTTCTCTGAATCATAAGGTTAATACTTAAATTCCAAACACCGCTTGGGATCCAAGAGCTTCTTCAATACGCAACAACTGGTTATATTTGGCCAACCGATCGGACCGAGAGAGAGAGCCTGTTTTAATCTGTCCACAATTTAAGGCAACAACCAAATCTGCAATGGTAGAATCTTCTGTCTCACCGGATCTATGAGAAATGATCGTGGTATAACCAGAGCGATGGGCAAGATCTACAGTTCGTATCGTTTCCGTTAGGGTTCCAATTTGATTCACTTTAATAAGGATGCTATTGGCAACTCCTTGTTCAATTCCTTCAGCAAGGCGTAAAGGATTTGTCACAAAAAGATCATCTCCCACAAGCTGAACACGATCTCCGAGCGCATCTGTCAACGCTTTCCAACCATGCCAATCATCTTCAGCCATCCCATCTTCAATGGAGTGAATGGGATAAGTTTCAACAAGATCTTGATAGAAGGCGACAAGTTCATCGGCTTCTAAGATTTTATTTTCCCCTCCAAGATGGTAGCGCCCGACACGATAAAATTCGCTGGCAGCTACATCGAGAGCTAAGACAATATCTTCTCCAGGCTTGTATCCTGCCGTTTCAATGGATTTCATGATAAAGTCCAAAGCGGATCGCGTTGAGGGAAGAGCAGGAGCAAATCCACCTTCATCACCTACGTTCGTGTTAAATCCTGCTTCTGAAAGAGTCTGCTTCAAAGCATGAAAAACTTCTGCTCCCCAGCGAAGAGATTCCTTAAAAGTGGGTGCACCTACTGGAACAATCATAAATTCTTGGAAATCAATAGGGTTGTCTGCATGGGCCCCCCCATTGATAATGTTCATAAGGGGAATGGGGAGCACGTGAGCATAAAGGCCCCCGATGTATCGATAAAGAGGAATTCTCTCTTCTGCAGCTGCAGCACGGGCAACGGCCAAGCTTACTCCTATAAGGGCATTAGCCCCCAAACGGCTTTTATTTTCTGTGCCGTCAAGGTCAATGAGCTGTTGATCAATAAGAATTTGCTCTTGTGCTTCTTCACCGCAAAGGGCTTCATAAATTTCATCATTAACGGCTTGGACAGCCTCGAGAACACCCTTACCGTTATAGCGTTCCTTATCCCCATCTCGTTTTTCAACCGCTTCATGTTTACCTGTAGAAGCTCCAGAGGGAACTGCAGCTCGGCCTCGAGCTCCGCTTTCAAGCGCAACCTCAACCTCAACCGTGGGATTTCCTCGAGAGTCTAAAATCTCACGCGCTAAGATATCAACGATAATACTCATGTGACCTCACTTATGATGCTAGGGAAAGGGGGTTGGCCTTTGCTAAACGATCAAAGGCCATAAGAGTTTCTAGAAGTGCAGACATATCTTTAAGCTTAACCATATTAGGACCATCACTAGGGGCATGATCTGGATCTTGATGGGTTTCTATAAAAACGGCAGCCACACCGATTGAAATAGCTGATCGTGCTAAAACAGGCACAAATTCTCTTTGCCCTCCCGTAGAGGTTCCTTGTCCTCCGGGCTGTTGAACTGAATGGGTCGCATCAAATACAACGGGGTAGCCCAATTCAGCAAGGATAGGTAACGATCGCATGTCTGAGACTAAGGTATTATATCCAAAGGAAACACCCCGTTCACAAACCATGATATTTTTATTGCCCGTTGACTCAATCTTTTTAACAGTATTTTTCATATCCCAAGGAGCCAAAAATTGGCCTTTTTTGGCGTTAATTGCTTTTCCTGTTTTGCCTGCAGCAAGCAGGAGATCTGTTTGACGGCATAAAAAAGCAGGGATTTGAAGGACATCCACAACTTCAGCAACCATAGCACATTGGGCAACCTCATGTACATCGGTAAGGATAGGACATCCCCATTTTTCACGAATTTCCGCAAAAATTGGAAGAGCGTCTTCAAGCCCTAAGCCCCGGGCACCATGAAGGCTTGTTCGGTTAGCCTTATCGAAAGACGTTTTGTAAATTAGCCCCATCCCTAACTTATGAGTAAGCTCAACAAGAGCATGAGACATTTCAAGACCGTGCTCACGACTTTCAAGAACGCAAGGTCCAGCAATCAAGGTAAGAGGCAAATCATTCCCTATTTCAAGAGAGCCAATTTTTACGCGATGGGTCATCAGAATTCCTCTTTAAATAAGACGATTTTGGTTCACAGCGGCTTCAATGAATGCCGAAAACAATGGATGAGGCTTAAAAGGCCGTGATTTAAACTCAGGATGAAATTGAACAGCCACAAACCAAGGATGATCCTTTCTTTCTGCGATTTCAGGCAAAATCCCCCCCATTGTAGTTCCTACAACATAAAAGCCGCACTTTTCAAGCTCTTTGAGGTAAGTCGTATTCACTTCATATCGGTGGCGATGACGTTCTGAAATAAGAGAACTTTTATAAATTTCGTGCGCTTTAGAACCCGGAGTTAAATGACATTCATAGGTCCCTAGCCGCATGGTCCCTCCCAGATTTTCTCCAGGGAAATATTTTTGAACGATATCTCCTTTAAGCCATTCTGTCATCAAGGCGATGGCTGGCATTGACGATGGAGCAAATTCGGTGGAATTGGCGTTGGGATACTCCCCTATATTTCGTAAAGCTTCAAGAACAGCCATTTGTAAACCAAAACAAATACCAAAGAAAGGAATTTTATGCTCCCGCGCATATTGTATAGCTGCAATTTTTCCATGGGATCCCCGTTCTCCAAACCCTCCCGGTACAAGAATACCATGAAGAGGCGAAAGTCGTTCCATCAATGCGGCTTTACTTCCGTTTTCGAGTTTCTCCGCATCAATCCATTCGATATTGACGTGCACTTTATTAGCAATACCCCCATGAATAAGGGCTTGAAGTAAGGATTTATAAGCGTCTAAAAGGCCTGTATATTTTCCAACAACCCCAATCGTGACATCCCCTTCGGGTCGGGTAAGCGTTTCAACAATTCGCTCCCAAATAGCAAGATCAGGGGCTGTTTTTGCCTCAAGAACAAAATGTTTGCATACTTCCCCATCTAAGCCCTGTTCATGATAACTTATAGGGACTTGATAAATCGTTGAAACATCCAAAGCTTCAATAACACACTCTGGCTTAACGTTGCAGAAAAGGGCCAGTTTTCGCCTTTCCTCCAAACCGATGGGTCGATCACTACGGCAGAGGAGAATATCTGGTTGAATTCCTTTGCTTTGCAGCTCTTGGACGGAATGTTGGGTGGGTTTTGTTTTAAGCTCTCCCGCTGTCGGGATGTAGGGCACGAGAGTTAAATGAATGAAAAGAGAATTACGATACCCTAAATCATTGCGCAACTGACGAATGGCCTCTAGGAAGGGAAGCCCCTCAATATCTCCTACGGTCCCTCCGATTTCACAAATTACAAAGTCAACTTCGTCAGCATTTTTTAAAATAGCGCACTTAATAGCATCTGTAATGTGAGGAATTACTTGAACAGTGGCTCCTAAGTAATCCCCCCTTCGTTCATTTGCGATGACGTCTGAATAGATTCGTCCCGTGGAAACGGCATCAAAGCGAGTTGTGTTTACCCCTGTAAATCTCTCATAGTGACCAAGATCAAGGTCCGTTTCGGCGCCGTCTTCGGTAACAAAAACTTCCCCATGTTGGAAAGGATTCATAGTGCCGGGATCAACATTAATATAGGGTTCTAATTTACGCAGCAAAACCTTATACCCTCTCGCTTGAAGAAGAGCCCCTAAGGAGGCAGACGCTATCCCTTTTCCTAAAGAAGAAACAACGCCACCAGTTACAAAAATGAAACGCGCCATGTTTTTCTGTTCTATGTTCTATAATTCAAAATAAATGGGTTGCCATAGCCCTTTAGGGCCTTACCAAAGCGAGAGCATGCTCCAAACAGTAACCTCATTGACCTTGAGGGACAATGGGTTGGCCTTGAGAAGGTTGGTCCAAAATAACAGAAGGCCGATTCTGATGGCTCGCCAAAATAGCAAGAGCGAGGCTTGTCGCTAAAAAGCAGGCTGCCAAAATCGCCGTTGTATGAGTCAGAAGATTTGCAGATCCACGGGTCGTCATCAAGCCGCCCATGGTTCCTCCACCAAGACCCATTCCTCCTTCACTCCGCTGGATGAGAATCACACCAATCATTGCAACTGTGATCAGTAAGTGAATAACAAGTAAAACCGTTTGCATGATATCTTTCTCATTTTTTTGTCTGGGTGCTACTTTATGATGAAACGTTCTTAATTTCCAGAAGAAAATAGTCGCTTTAAAAATAATCGAAGGGTTGACGAAATGAGTAAATTTCGCATAGATGAAAAGTGCGTCTTTTATGGCGGGTGTAGCTCAATTGGTTAGAGCGCCAGTTTGTGGTACTGGAGGTCGTGGGTTCAATTCCCATCACTCGCCCCATTTAAATAAAGGGTTTTTCAAGGTTATCAGGTTTGTTAAAAATTTATTAGCCAGCAAATAGGTGGGTTAAATCTCAATAGAAGCCCATTCTTCTTCATGGCGCAATCCTCTTGGCTATTCCGAATTATATCAAAACCCACATCTCATCAAATTTCTTGGGCTTTTTCTCAATCTGTCCTTGCGGATATTTGGTCCGTTAAAGATGGGGAATCACCCGAGTGGTTTGTAGAGATAGTTTTAGCTTTTAAGAAGAATTTTAAAGCTGAGCTTGATTTTTCTTAAAATCATGCCTACTTGTGAGTATGAGTATCACATACACTTAAACG
>JBEPVR010000017.1:0-22323 GCA_041690915.1 Alphaproteobacteria bacterium | reverse complement strand
GGGACGGGAAAAACAACCATTGCCCATATATTAGCTAAATCCTGTGGGATGCCTTTTGTATCTCTTTCTGCAATTTTTTCAGGGGTGGCAGATCTTCGGAAAGTTTTTGAAGGAGCTCAAAAAATTTTTGAAGAGGGAATTTCAACCCTTCTCTTTGTAGATGAAATTCATCGGTTTAATCGTTCTCAACAAGATAGCTTTTTACCCTATGTGGAAAAGGGAATTATCACCCTTGTGGGAGCGACGACAGAAAATCCCTCCTTTGAGTTAAATGGTGCTCTGTTGTCTCGGTGTCAGGTGTTTAGCCTCCGACGACTCTCCGTTGAGGATTTGGAAGAGATCTTAAAGAGAGCAGAGGATTATTTGGGGAAGTCTGTGCCCCTGACCGCTGAAGGGAAAATGTTGTTACTTGAGCTTGCGGATGGAGATGGGCGTGCTCTTTTAAACCTTGTTGAAGTCATTTCTAAAGAAACTCCTCCGGAGCCTTTTGGGACGCTTGAGCTTTCTGAGTTTGTGACAAAAAGAGCTCCTCTTTATGACAAGGCTCAAGAAGGTCATTATAACCTTATCAGTGCTCTCCATAAGTCTTTAAGAGGATCCGATCCAGATGCAGCTCTTTATTGGTTTGCCCGCATGGTAGAAGGAGGGGAAGACCCTCTTTATATTGGTCGCAGAATGATTCGTTTTGCGTCAGAAGATGTGGGTCTTGCTGATCCTCAAGCTTTAATTCAAACTCTTGCAGGAGTCGAAGCTTATGAGCGGTTGGGGTCCCCAGAAGGCGAGCTTGCTCTTGTGCAAGCTTTGATTTATTTAGCAACGGCTCCCAAATCCAATGCTATTTATCGAGCTTATCCTCAAGCTTTAAAGGAGGCTAGGAATTCAGGTTCATTAATGCCACCCAAACACATCCTGAATGCTCCTACAAGCTTAATGAAAAAGGAAGGATATGGGAAAGAATACATTTATGATCATGACACATCTGAGGGGTTTTCAGGACAAGATTATTTTCCTGAAGAAATGGGGCGGAAAATTTTTTATAAACCTGTCGAACGAGGATTTGAGCGGGATATCCAAAAACGACTTTCCTATTGGCAAAAGTTAAGAGAGAAGAAGCAGTAGGGTAGGGGTAACGCAGTATTCAAAAATTGAAACAATAAGGCTCGATATCAACATTCTAAATACGGCTATACTCTGTCAGCTCCCAAAGATATAAACCTGTTCTGTTTGATTCTCTTCACTTTTCGCATTGACAACGTGAAGCTTCTCAGGCTCAAGGCCCATTTCAATGAGGAGACTTTTAACTTCTTCTCCCCGATTGGAAGGTTCATTTTCTTTTATCACGTTCACAATTTCCAAACCATTAGGAGAGGCTTTAAGTCCTCTTTTTGCAGAAGAGATAATAAGCCATTTGTGAGCTCGTAGATCTTGATTAGAATCTAATTGAACTAAAGGAGACCTTCCTTTAGCGACCATAGGATAAGAGAGAAGGGCGGCCGCAGACTTACTCTGTTCTTCAGAAGAAATAGGGGCGGTCTCTTCTTCATTAAGAGGTTGAACAAGAGGATGAGAGGTCACAGAAACGAGAGGAAGAAGGGGTTCTATGGAAGCTTGCGGTGAGTGAGGGGGCATTATATCTTTTGGAGGGATAACTTTGACATTCGGACCCTGATCAACCTGTTTGTTTACAGCTGGAGGAACATGAGCAACCGATGCAGGAAGAGTTGTTTCGTATTCATCTTCAGGAGCTGGGTCTTCTTGCGTAGTAGAAACTGGCGAAGAGAAAATTGGCGCAGGGGGTGTCGTTTCATAAACATCTTTCTCGTCTATATCTTCATAGGTTTCAGAGACAGGGGGATGAAGGGGCGGGGGGGGTGGTGCTTTGTAAGCAACTTTGTGGTTTACATCTTTATGCCCAGGAAGAAGAGCGAGAGGAGACGTTTCATTCTTAGAAGATTGAGCTATTTCTTTGAGTACTTCTTGGTGGATAGGAGCAAAAGGGAGGGCTTTTGAGCTCAATTGTTCTGGTGGTTTCTTGTTTGTAATTTGTGGTTTATCTTTTTTTTTCTCTGGATGAGCTAAGGAAGCTTTCTTTCCTAAAAGGGGGGGTAGTTCAGGAAGAACCACAGGTAGGGGATGTTTTGGGGATTCTCCCTGAGAGCGGGTAGGGATTTTTCCTTTGTCAATTGCCGAGGAAAGGTTTGCCAAGCGAACGCGTTCACCACTCAGCCATTCGCTTTGTCTTGATGTGTTTGCTCCAAGTATCTGTAGGGTTTGGGAAATAGCTTCACGGACTGTTAAAAGTTCGTCGGACATTAAGATAAGATGAGCATGATCTTCGTCTATGGCGCCTGGTATGTGAAGGGCATCTTCAATTTTAAAAGAGAGAACCCGGACTTGTTCGGAATTCCCAGAAAACCCTGCGGCCAGACCATCCATCATGCTAATTGTGGTTGCAATTTCATCTAATTGTTGAAGGCCAAAGTTTCTGAGCTCAATCAATTTAGGGTTTGAGGGAGTTGTTCCAAGTTGAAGCTTAGCCTCAATCTCACTTACTATAGAGTGGTAGGTATTGACTTGGTCGATGGCTTGATCGTATCGATCACGAAGGGAATGGATGATAGAATTCGCTTGTCCTTCTACGTTTTGCATCATCTTTCTAAGGTCGATTACTTTTTCTCCTACAAAAGTTCCCGTAGGGACGCTGACGTCTGGATTCAATGGGATGAAGGGAAGCGCGAGACGTGCAATAGGCAAACCTGGAATTTCACGCGTATTTCCCCAAACCTTCTCACTTCCTAAACTTATAAGTGCGGGTCCTAAGAGTAAGGCTATAGACCAAGGAAAAGCTGTTTCTAATAAAGTATTAGCAGAAAGGTTGAATATTTTCTTCCTCATAGATAAGCCTCTATCCCCATTTTTTAATAAAATTGAATTGCCCGATAATGTACAGTTTCCAACTTCTTTGAACAAGGCATAACTTTTGCATAAGCACCTGGCAAGCTTTAAGAAGATTTTTTGTGTATAAATGGCAACACCAGAGAGGAACAGGCAGCTATCACAGCACTCATATAGAACATATAGGAAGGGCCAGCCTCACTCCAAACCCATCCAGAAAGAGTATTAGCTATAATCAAACAACTTCCATTAACAAGATGAAAGAGGCCAAAACCCGTTCCCCTCAAATTCTGTGGACAAGTATCTGCAAGAAAAACGGCCAAAATGCTTTGAGTGATACCCATTTCGGCTCCCCAAAGCAAAACACCTCCTAAAACGATATAAATCGACCCCCCCATTGCTAAAAGAAGGTTTGAGAGAATGACGAGTACAATTCCTAAACCCATCATTAAACGTCTTCCCATCTTATCTGAAAGATATCCCACAGGATAAGCTGTTAGAGCTGTAGCCATATTTTGGACCACCATGACGAGAGGAATCAGGTGAGTCTCAATGCCTGTTTCTTGGGTTCTTAAAATTAAAAAAGCTCCTGAAAAGTTAGAGAGCATAAAAAGGCCGCTTAAAAGCAACGTCAACCAAAAATTCAGAGGCAAATGTAAAACATCTTGAAACGTTAAACCCTTTTTTATCTTTTTGTTTTGAAATTTTTCACTCACAGGATCTTTTACAAAAATCAAGAGAACAATCAATGCAAGGGCAGTTGGAATAGACCCTAGCCAATATAAAAGGGAATAATTGTTTTGTGTCAGCCACAAGAGACCTACAACTAAAAGAGAACCTGAAAAAGAGCCTGCGCGCGATAAAGACTCCCTCAGGCCATAACAGGCCCCCTTAATTTGTGAAGGTGCAAGATCACCTACGAGAGCATCTCGAGGGGTTGCATCTAATCCATTCCCAATACGATCAAAAGCTCTCCCTAAAAACACGCCCCCCATGCCAGTTGCAAGGCCTAAAATAGGACGAGATATTAAGGCTAAAACATAGCCAATGGCAATGATCCCCTTCCTTTTATGGATAGTATCACTTAAAATTCCAGCAAAAATACGGCTAAAAAGAGTGGTCGCTTCAACAAAACCTTCAAGTAGGCCAAGGGTAAGAGTGCTTGCCCCTAAAACTTGCGTGACGAATAGTGGCGTGAGACTAAAAATAATGACAGAAGATATTTTCATCAAGAACGAAACACTTCCCAAAGCCCAAATGCTAAGCGGAATAGAAGGGTGTGATTTTGAACTTTGCGCCATGTGCCTTAGAAATACTTAAACTCATGGTTGTATCTCTCATATATGATGAGAGATTGTCCAGCAATAATTTGAGAGAAAAGTTGTTTTTTTGCCACAATTTGAGAAAAAATAAAAAATAAAAAGAGCAGCCGTATGGTTTGGATAAAATTTATGATAAGGATGAGATTAATTAAAACTATAATGATTGATTGAGTGGGGGGCGGTATGAAGGTTTGGAAAATGGTCTGCATAATGAGCTGTGTAGCTCTTATGTGCGGCTGCACCTCTGATTTAATTTCCCCCCCCTACGAAGACCATCCTAATCTTAAGGCTGCAGAAATGGCTCGCATTCGAGGGGATGTTCCGCAGTCGATTCGGGATTATCGAGATATCATTAAAGAGTGCCCCGGATGCAAAAAAGCTTATTTGGGCCTAGGAATGGCGCTTATCGATGCCAATGCAGTTGTTGAAGCCAAGTTAGCTTTTGAAAAAGCCATTGCCCTATTTCCCAAAAGTTCGGAAGCTTATGTAGGTTTGGGATTAGTTTATCTTCTTATCGATCAACCCGAAAATGCTATCAACTCATTTGATAGGGCCCTGAAATCCAATCCTCGTAATGCGGCTGCCTTCAATGGGTATGGGATGGCACTTGATATGATAGATGAGCATGAAACAGCTCAAGCCAATTATCGAGCAGCGATGGAGCTTGATCCAACCAACATTTCTTATGAAAGTAACTTAGCCCTTTCGATGGCGCTTTGCGGTAATGAGCAGGAGGCCATTCATACTTTAGAAAGACTTGTTCGCTCTCCGAATGCCACGCCACGCGTTCGGCAAAATCTTGCACTGGCTTATGGACTTGCGGGTGACATAAAGAGTGCAAAAAAAATTGGTCGAGTCGATCTCTCTGATGAAATGGTCATGAATAATATTACTTATTTTGAAGCTATTCAACAGACAAGACAATATTCCGGACTGATTCCTAAAGATAACACGACTTCTTTAAATGAAACTCGAAAGTGGCAAGAAAGGAATTAGGGCTTATATGTTCCTCATTTTGATTAAAGCAATATATATCCTTATTAATTTGGCTATAGGGGTATATGATTTCAGTTTTTATCGTATACCCAACCTTCTTTTAGCAGCGCTACTGGTGCTTTATGGGCTTTGTGCGCCGTTTTATATGAGCTTTGAAAACCTGTTGATATCCTTTGTTGTTTTTGCGGTTGTGTTAGTGGCAGGGTTCATTCTGTATATCTTAAAAATTATTGGAGGGGGCGATGCCAAATATTTGGCAGTCAGTGCTCTTTGGGCTGGTTTTCCGGGAGTTGTGCATCTTATTTTTCTTGTTGCCGTCGTCGGAGGACTTGTCGCTATAATTTATTTAATTTTAAGAGATTATGTTGCCAGATTGTCTGATTGGCTATGGAGCCAAATTCAAAAGGCAGAAGAGCGTTTCCCAATTTTACAATCCGTGTGGGTAGGGAGTGGAAAAGGCTCTGAAAAAGGGAAACGTGAAAATATAAACCCGCGCATGGTTCCCTATGGCATTGCTATTGCGATAGGGGCCTGCATGCTGACGATATTGAAATCATTAACGCTTTGATAAAGAAGGAAAACAGGGATGAGGCTTAAGGATATTATAGGGTTAGTATTGGCCCTTATATTAGCCATAGGTGTGGCCTTTCTTACAAGGTTTTTTCTTACGCGGGAAGAAAAGCCCAAGCAAGAGGTGCAAGTAGTGCCAGTCGGGTTGACCAAAATACTCATTGCTGGGAGGGCTTTATACTCTGGGGAAAGAATTAAACCTGGAGATTTAATTTGGCAAGGATGGCCTAAAAATTCTCTCAATTCAAATTATATTGCTGAAGGATCGGTCAGAGAAACAGATCTGGTGGGCACTGTTGTGCGAGAGCAAATAAACAAAGGTGAACCTATTACATCGACAGATCTTGTTAAGCCAGGAGATAAAGGAAGTTTAGCTGCCGTTCTTGCTGCGGGTAAGCGAGCTATTTCCATTGATGTAACAGCTCAAAGTGCGAGTAGTGGCCTTATTGGGCCGGGTGATTATGTAGATGTGATCTTATCTAAAGCTATTACGCCCACAGCGGGAGCTCAATATGGAGAAAGCAAAGTCGTAGCCAAGAAGATAAAAGTATTAGCTATAGATACGGAGCTCGCGGATACTCATGAAAAACCAAAAAATATTCCTCGGGTTGCTACCCTTGAAGTTACTCCCGCCGAAGCGGAGCATATAACCGCAGCCATTAAGGAAGGAACGTTAAGTTTAAGTTTACATAGCCTTGAAACAGCAACAGTTGTTCCGGATAAAGAGGAAATCGTGCCAGAGAAGCCAAAGCCACAACAAGGAACCATTATTATAATGCGTGGAAAAGAGAAAACAGAAATTCAAGTGCAGGAGAAATAATGTGCTTTCATATTTCAAGCACCCAAAATTAATAAATATGATAGGATATTTGATGGAAACGAAAGCATTAATCGTTTGTAAAAATTTGAGGAAAAAAGCATTCTTTAATGCGTTTGTGCTGATGTCTTTCTTGTTCTTATCTCCTGCATTTGCGAAAACAATTAATATTAGCACTGATAGTGCAGAAATGATAAAATTTGAAAGCGGTGTATCGGAAGTTTTTATTGCAAATCCAGAAATTGCAGATGTCCAACTGAGTAATCGAAATACGGTCTATTTATTTGGAAAGTCTGTAGGGACGACAAAGCTTATCGCTCTGGATGCAAAGGGTAAAGAAGTTTTAAATGCTGATATTGCTGTCACCTTCTCTCTCACCCAGTTAAAAGAGGTGATTGGCGCCCATGATCCTCATGGGCTTGTGGAGATGAAGTCGATTCCAGGAGGTATACTTATCGAAGGTATTGTTGATTCCCCTAAAGTAGCAGAGGATATCAGGTCCTTAGTAGATAAATTTATTAAAAAATCCAAAGATACAGATCAAACTGTTATTAATCGCCTTACCATCAGGCCGCCTGTTCAGATTAATCTCCGCGTTAAAGTTGCCGAGGTAGAAAGATCTGTGATCAATAGGTTGGGTATTAATTGGCAAGCTGTTGTTAATAGCGGAAGCTTTAAATTTGGGGCCTTAACCAATCGAGCTCCTTTTACAGCCGTTCCTATTCTTGACAATGATGTAACCTCAATAACACAACTGGCTACAACGATTCCAGGAGAGCAAATTAGTGCTATTGGTTTTGGTTTCCATAACACGCATGCAAATATAAACGCCGCTATTGATTTACTCGCTCAAGAAAATTTTGTGACAATTTTGGCTGAACCTAACCTGACGGCTGTTTCTGGAGAGACGGCGAGTTTCCTGGCGGGTGGTGAATTTCCCTACCCCGTCCCCCAACAATTAGGAAATATTACGATTGATTTTAAACAATATGGTGTTAGCCTTGCCTTTACACCAACAGTTTTGGATGGGAGCTTGATTAGTTTACGCGTTCGTCCTGAAGTGAGTGAACTTGATCCTTCAACGGGTATTACGTTGAATGGGGTGGCAGTTCCTGGAATTTTAACGCGTCGAGCCGAGACAACCATTCAGATGGGGAGTGGCGAAACTTTTGTCATCGGGGGGCTTTTAAAAAGCACGATTCTCTCAGATATAGCGGCTTTACCTGGACTCGGTGACCTTCCTATTTTAGGGACTCTTTTTCGTTCTAACTCGTTTCAAAGAGGGGATAGTGAGCTTGTGATTCTTGTTACACCTTATATTGTAGAGCCAAGTTCGGGTAAAGAAATGATCTTGCCCACAGATGGTTTAAATTATGCTACTTTTGTGGAACAAGTTTTTGAGCGACGGCTTATTAAGCAAGGTGTGGAAAAAGGCCATGCTCCTGCCTTTGGCCCAGGAGGAGTTCGTTTGATGGGACCCGCAGGCTTTAGTATTGAATAAAGAGGGTAAACCCCAATAAAGATTGATCAGTAGAGGGAAAATGAAAATTCATAAAATGAGTGCCTTACTTTTTGTTCTTGCTTCAGGATGTACTCCAGAAGTTGCGGAATGGACGCCGGCACAAAGTCCAAAAGAAAATAAGGTAGATAGGGCGATTTATACTTATACGATTCATTATCCTTCTCATGCGAGTGGTATGGAAAAAAGAGAGAAGCAAAATCTCTTTAAATTCTTGAAGACTCATGCTGGAAGTCCTTTGGCTGTTTCTGTCATTCTTGAAGAATATGGGGGGCATTCGGAAAGCAGGGTGAGAGATATTGAGCGTGAACTTCTAAGATTTGGAATTCCCTACGACCTTATTACTGTAGATTTTGAACAGGATGAATCTCCTCATAAGTCCCATAAACCCCATAAACCCCATAAACATTCTAAAAGCCACTCGGGGTCTGGGGTTAAGCTGACGCTCGAACGTTATCTTGTTATTCCTCCTTCTTGTGGAGATTTCTCTCAACCCATTGGAGATGCACGACAAGCTTACTCTCATAGTAACCACGGCTGTGCGGTGACTGCTAATCTGGGGATGATGATTGCGAATCCACGGGATTTGATGAAGGGCCGAACCTTAGGGGATTCAGATGGGACGGTTATGGCTGCAGGTGTTAAGCGCTATCGAGACGATAAAGTTAAAGACCTCTTAGAGAGCTCAACGAACGTAGCTCCGGGGCAAGCTGGTTCAAGTTCAAATCAAAGCTCAGGAACTTCAGGTGCCCCTGCAAGTGGTGGAACGGGTGGGAGCTCCTAAATTATGGTGGATGCCAATGCTAATCCCATCCAACTTATGGCATTTCTTGAGGATGCAAAAGATATAGAAGTTATTCGTGAAGCTTTTAAAGTCACTAATATGGAGAATATAGATGTTATCCAAGGTGGTGTGAAAGAAGCGATTGATTTTTTTTCACATCAAAGGTCCCCTCAATATCTTATTATTGATATTTCCAAGTCAGATTTACCCGTGTCGGATCTCAGTAGGCTTTCAGAGGTGTGTGAGCCGGGTATAAGTCTGATAGCTGTGGGTAAAAAGAATGATGTTGGACTTTACCGCGACTTGATGAAGCTCGGCATTTTTGAGTATGTCGTCAGCCCCTTACTTTTTGAAATAATAGGACGGGCTCTCAAACATATGATTTTGGGAGAAGAGAAGGGTAAAGGATCTACTTCTCAGTCGGGCAAGATTATCGCAGTGGCGGGGGCGCGGGGTGGAGTTGGATCTACTTTTATAGCTACAAATCTTGCAGCTATTCTTGCAAGCGAAAAATTTCGTCGTGTCGCCATCGTAGATTTAGACCTTCACTTTGGTACCGTATCTCTTTACCTTGATATAAAGCCAAGTTATGGGCTTAAGGCCGCTCTCGAAGAACCAGAGCGTGTAGACCAGGGTTTTCTGGAGAGACTTTTACTTCCGGTGAATGAACATCTTTATGCGTTAATTTCGGAAGAACCTCTCGAGGAATCATTAAATTATAGGGTTGACGGGGTCCTAAACCTTTTGAAATTCTTAGAAAAGCTCTTTCATTATGTTATCGTGGACGTTCCTCATTATTCTAATGAAAGTACGTTAGCTGTGTTGGAGAATGCAAAAATAATGGTTCTCGTGACAGACCCCTCGCTTGCAGGTCTTAGAGATTCAGGAAGATTCCTTCGTCTTTTTGGAGAGGAAGGAGTTGATCATCGTGCTATTTTCGTGATGAATAAGTTCGAGGCGTTTCGAAAAGGCGAAGTGAGCATTTCTGATTATGAAGAAGCCTTGAATTTTAAAATTAATCATAAAATTCCTTATGATTCTTTAATCCCTATGGAATGTGTTAACCAAGGAAAAACATTAGTAGGAGAAGAAAACCTTTTAGCTGATTCTATAAGGAAAATAGCTAATGAGGTCCAGGGGGTAAAAGAGGTAAGAAAAAAACAAAGTGGGCTTGAACGTTTTTTCCAACGCATTAAATTAAAATAATCTTAATTATTTAGGTTATATGATGTTTCTTAAGATCATAATGAAAAAGATAATGAGAGAAAAATGGGCGGCTTTGGTCGAAAGACGGGGGGGACTAATCAAACCGATAATTCCCCACAGGAAGAATTGGGGAAAAATAAACCTGTAGCTCGAACGACGAGTCTTAGCTCTACCAAATCTCAATCTGATTTACTCAAATCGTTTAAAATTAAGGCATATGAAGCTCTCATGGAGAGAATAGATTTGGTTGCTGCCAGCCAAATGGCGTCAGAGACTTTACATCGTGAAATAGAAAAATTTATCACTGATTTTACTGCTGAAAGTAATGTTCAAATAAATTTAAAAGAACAAAAACAAATAGCTACATCTCTCGTGGACGATATGATTGGGCTTGGTCCTCTTGAAGCCATCATTCATGATGATTCCATTACAGATATCTTGGTTAATGGCCCCCAAAGTGTGTACATTGAACGCAAAGGAAAACTTGAAAAAAATTCTAGTATTAAATTTCATGACGAGTCTCATCTTCAACAAATAGCAAGACGTATTGCAAGTCGTGTGGGTAGACGCATAGATGAATCGAGCCCAATGGTTGATGCGCGTCTTGCAGATGGAAGCCGCGTAAATATCATTATGCCCCCTCTTGCTTTAGATGGAACGGCCATTTCAATTCGTAAATTTTCTAATGTTAATATTACGTTTGATCAAATGATAAAAAATGAAAATCTCTCTCAGTCGATGAGTGACTTTTTAAAGATTGTCTCAGCAATTCGCCTTAATGTGTTGATATCAGGAGGAACGGGTTCTGGAAAAACAACTCTTTTGAATGCTATGTCTCAACTTATTGATCCCCATGAGCGCATTATTACAATTGAAGATTCAGCAGAACTTCGTTTTCAACAACCCCATGTGGTTCGTCTTGAAAGCCGGCCTCCTAACATTGAAGGTGAAGGAGAAATCACGATTCGAGAGTTGCTGCGAAATAGCTTACGTATGCGCCCTGATAGAATCATTGTTGGTGAGGTGCGGGGAGATGAAACCATTGACATGCTCCAAGCTATGAATACAGGCCATGATGGCTCCATGTCTACAATTCATGCGAACCGTCCACGAGAAGCGCTTACTCGACTAGAAAATATGTTGTCGATGGCAGGATATGAGATGCCTACACGTGTGCTCCGTGCTCTCATTGTAGGCGCGATTAATCTGATTGTTCATACAGAGAGAATGAGAGATGGTATTCGCCGGATTACTGAAGTTGCTGAAATTACGGGCATTGAAGGAGATATTATTATGATTCACGATCTCTTTAAATTTGAATATCTGGAGGATCTTGTGGATGAAGAGAGTGGGGAAATGCGGATTCAAGGTCTTTTTAAATCGTCAGGGGTAACTCCTAACTTTATTGATAGAGCCCGATTATATGGATTAGATAAAGAATTAAAAGAAACAATGCGGGGAGACTTATGAGCTCAGTTGAAGGTAATTTTATCCCTATTTTAGGTGGGCTCTTAATATTAGCTGGGTATGGGTTTTTTATGATTTTTTATCGCCTTCATAAGGGGGGTGAGAGAGTGAGAGGATGGAAAAGGAGGCTGACTGAAAATAAAGCCACTTTTAAAAAAAATACAAAAGAAGCCTTGACTCTTTTAAAAGAGCAAGGATCGCCAGACACCTATTTTAAAAGTAAATTGCCAAAGATAGAGGGGTTACAGCAATGGATTCAGCATGCGGGGCTTAATATTAGCCCAGCTATATTCATAGCAGTATGTTGGGCGATTGGGTTAAGTTTATTCTTCGTTTTATTTTTTCTTCATATAAACTTTCTCCTAGCAGCTTTATTAGGGGCAACGATTAGCTTTCTCCTCCCATGGCTTTTCATTATGTTTTTTACTTCTCGACGAAGAAAAGAATTTTTAGAAGAGTTTCCTATTGCGCTGGATGTTATTCGTCGTGCCTTACGAGCAGGGTACGCCGTCGACCGTGCTCTTGAGATGGTGGCAGAACAGCAGAAAAGTCCTATAGGAAAAATTTTTCACACCCTTAGTGATAAAATGCGCCTTGGAGAGACTCCTGAA
Organism: Alphaproteobacteria bacterium; assembly: GCA_041690915.1. Classification (GTDB taxonomy): domain Bacteria; phylum Pseudomonadota; class Alphaproteobacteria; order UBA9655; family UBA9655; genus UBA9655. The sequence continues at coordinate 10,136 of JBEPVR010000017.1, read as the reverse complement.
GCCGTTCTCGGAGAAATGGCTAACCGGCTTGGTATCGATGAATTTCGAATGTTATCTATTGTGATTATTTTACAGCGAGAAACGGGAGGGAGTCTTGCAGAAGCAACGGATAATTTCGCCAAAATTATCCGTGCTCGTGAGAGTCTACGGAAAAGAGTAAAGGCTCTTTCGGCAGAAGTACGTGTTACGGCGATGATTTTGGCATCTCTGCCTTTTTTTATATTAGGGGCCGTTTTTATTACCAGCCCTCAGTATTTGGATCCTTTGTTTTATACAGAAAGAGGGCACACACTCCTCCTTGTAGGAGGATGTATGCTATTTACTGGGATCGGTATAATGATTCGAATGGCTTATAAGGATATTTATTAGGAAGAGGTAAAAAATGTTGAATAACACAGATTTACTTTCGTTTATACTTGCGTTTATTGTAATATATTTTGTTTTTTCTTTTCTATCAAAAATTCGTCAGCAAGATGTGTTTAAGGATCGACTTAAGGAACTCATGCGTTATAAAGAGAAGATGATCCAAGATGATCCTTCTGTAACAAAGATTTATAAGCCTCAAGAAGAACAGAAGTTACAATGGTTAAGAAAGTATATTAATAAAATTCAACGAATAGGGGAAGACGAGCAGAAATCTCTAAAAAAAACATTTATTAGAGCGGGCCTTAGATCAGACAACGCTACCCTTCTCTATGGTATTGCTAAAATTTGCATGATTTTCCCTCCTCCGCTAATCACTGCATACATTCTCTATCGTTATGTTCATTGGAATATTTTATATGAGATTTTAGCTGTTATAGCGGCAGGTTTGTTGGGATCGTATCTGGTTGACTATATCTTGGGAAAGCTTGTCAAGAAACGGCAAGAACGAATTCGAAAAGCCTTTCCTGAAGCTCTTGATCTTATGGTTATTTGCACAGAAGCAGGGTTAAGCCTTACCGCAACAATTCAAAGAGTCGCACGGGAAGTATCACAACTGTGTCCTGATTTGGGGTTTGAACTTGCTCTTTTATCAATTGAGTTGAACATGTTTGCAGATCGAAGTAAGGCTCTCTTAAATTTTAGCGAGCGTATGGATTCTCCCTATTTTAAAGCCATTATTGCCAATATTATACAAGCTGAACAATATGGAACACCTATTGCACAAACAATGCGCAATATCGCCGAACAGTTTCGACAAGATCGTTTGATAGAGGCCGAAGAAAGAGCTGCCAAGCTCCCTGTTTTATTATCCCTTCCTATGATGCTCTTTATTTTCCCTTGCATTTATATCGTTATTATTGGGCCAGCAGCGATAAAAGTTATGGATACAATGTTGCATTGAAGCCATAATATCCTCTTGAATTTAAGAAGGTGTTGGGAGAACTTGATGGATATGTGTGGTTATTGTCAATGGGTTTAAGGGTAAGACCTTAAATGTATATGAAAAGCTTCCATCTATATCAGCTGAAACATTTGGGGAAATTGTAACGTTATAGGTAATATCATTGTTGGGAAAATCAATTGAAGCTAAAGCAGCGCTTTTAATGGTTGAGCTTGAACTGGTGGGGTGAACAAAAGCATAGCGTGCCCCATAAGATGCGCCATGTTCGAGTGCGGAATTTCCCCAAAGAACATATCCTAGCTCAATGATGCCAAAAATAAAGAGAAGATAGACGGGAAGAATAATAGCAAATTCTAAAATTGCAGCACCTGCACTATCCCTTATATATTGGAAGGACTTAATTTGAGATAACCTTTTCTTTGTCAATGATGAAGAGGAATCCTCTTTAAAAAGCTTCATTTTTCATCTCACTTAAATGTTCGTATTGTCCCTTGGACTTTAGTTGTAAATGGATTTGCAATAATAAAATCAAGAGCAAATAGATTAACTTGGCTTTGAGCGGTCACGGTGACGTAGGAACCAGGCGCACCCCCTCCTGTGCATGTGCTTGAGCAAGCTGGCTTCGTCCCATTTGAACATTCGCAAAATTGTGTTGCGGTAACGGTTAAAGGAGTAAGATTTGTTGCATTTTGCATTGCCGCGATAATGGCTGCTGTGTTCGATGAATTTCCAAACGCATAAAGCATTCCGACGCTCACAACAGCATTGACTTGGTTTTTGTTGGCCAGGATAAGTCCAAAATTAACAATCCCAGACAGCAGGAGAAAAATCAAAGGAAGAACAATTGCAAGCTCAATGGCAACATTTCCTTTTGAATTCTGGAGAAAACGGCATTCCTTTTTCATGATAAAGCCTATTATTCTATTCAGTTAATTGTATCCCACCGCTCCCACTTCCACAGCTTCCAAGACTGACATATCCTGTAAGTGTGGCAATTTTTGCAATGATTTGGAGACAAACATTGGCACTAAACGCTGTACTGCCCGTAAAATTTAAAGCTTGGGTTGGGAAATAGAGAATACCGCTCAGATTTTGGTTCGCCCCTCCCTTAAGGTTGGCTGTAAGGTTAGCAGAGGCCCTATCTCCAATGAAAACAAATCCTGCCGTGGGGCCTGCTGAGGGGGCAGTCAAAGTGACATTGCTACCATTGTTAACTGTGACCGTCCCAAAGACGCCATGAGAACTTGTGGAAATGATGGTTACGCCATTCCCGACCACAGTCGCACCGCTATTAACTAGAAAATTTCCACTATCTACAAAATAAACGCCGGGATTCAACGTCAAATTTGCACCATTGTTTGCTGTAATTGAAGTATAACTTCCGGGATTAATAGTAAGATTTCCGCTTGTCGTAACGCTTGTTGTGGCAGCAGCAAAAACTGGGATTTGAAACCCTGCATAGGGATCACTCGCTGCAGGAGCTCCTAAGGTAATTCCTAGATTTGAAACGATAGAAGCAGCCCCTGACAATAAGCCAGCTGGACCTCCTACCGTTAATTTATTGACGTCGACTGTCGCTCCGCCAGAGGCAGATATAGCGAAAAGGCCTAATGCATTGATATAAAGATTGCACAGATTGGCTTGTACGTGAGCAGTACTTGTTAGGGTGAGAGGAGCCGTTAGTAAACTCAAAAGTCCGCTTCCCATAAGGAGTAAGCAGTTGGAAGCAGGAGCATTTATGGCGACAGCTCTTGCTGTAATCGTAGGAGAAGAAGCTAGAAAAATTCCTGTAAGATAAAGGGACGCGGGTTTGGAAAGAATCACTTCAACAGCGTTCGTGTTGCCGGAATTGGCGCCAGATTGGGGAGGACTATTAATGGCCACAATTGTGCAATTATTAGCGGCCGTACATCCATTGAGAGTCACATCATGAGTAACGTAAGCATTGACTGTGCTTACCCCTGTTTGGCTTAAAGCGACCACTCCTCCGCCTGCTCCTGCATCGGCAGCCAATTGAAGTTGACGCTTTTGATTATACCACGTCCCAACATCAATAGCTAACCCTGCAAATCCTATACAGACGATAAGAAGTAGCCCCGTAATAATAGCTACCGACCCTCTCTCTTGCATCAAGAGCTTGGCAAGTTGTTTTTTAAATTTAAGCCATATCGGTAACATCAAAGTCACCCCCTGCATTCTTATTTCTTTTTATTTAATTTATTATACAACAATATGAATATATTTGCAAATTTATTTTAAAGAGAGAACGTTTTTTAGAAAAAAGAGCAAGATGAAAGCTCTTGTAAATATAGGTTCAAATGATGTTATAAAAATTATAGTGTGGAACTCCTTAAAAGAAAGGCGCCCTCTGTAATTCGTGATAATATCCATTTAAATATATATAAAGGTAAATTAAATTGTCTCTGCTAGATCCGCAAGACGACTGGCTTGGTCTTCCGCAATTAAAGCTTGAACCATTTCATCAAGAGCGCTGCCATCTATGATGCGATCAAGTTTATAGAGGGTAAGGTTGATGCGGTGATCCGTTACGCGCCCTTGGGGAAAATTGTAGGTTCGGATGCGTTCTGATCGGTCACCACTTCCGACTTGGCTTTTGCGATTAGCAGCCCTTTCTGCTGCTTTTTGAGACCGTTGATGTTCATAAAGGCGAGCTCTTAGGATTTTCAGGGCCTTTGCTTTGTTCTTGTGCTGAGATTTTTCATCTTGTTGCTGAACAACAACGCCTGTCGGAAGGTGAGTAATGCGCACTGCACTATCGGTTGTATTGACAGATTGGCCTCCCGGACCACTTGAGCGAAACACATCAATTCGCAAGTCTTTTTCTTCGATATGAATATCCACTTCTTCAGCTTCAGGTAAAACAGCAATGGTTGCAGCTGAGGTATGAATACGCCCGCCAGCTTCGGTCTCAGGAACACGTTGGACACGGTGAACGCCGGATTCAAACTTGAGTTTTGCAAAAACGCCTTTGCCCGAGATCGAAGCAGATGCTTCCTTAATTCCCCCAATACCTGTGTCACTTTCATGCATGAGCTCAAATTTCCACCCTTGAAGTTCAGCATATCTTTGATACATACGTAAAAGATCAGCTGCAAAAAGAGCGGCCTCCTCTCCCCCTGTTCCGGCACGAATTTCCATGATGGCGTTTCGGTCATCATCGACATCCTTCGGAAGGAGAAGAATTTGAATTTCCTGTAAAAGAGCAGGTAGGCGCCCATGCACGCGCTCCATATCTTCTTCAGCCAGATTCTTAAAATCTTTATCCAGCGAAGGATCGGCTAAAAATTCTTCAAGAGTCTTCTTTTCATCAGAAAAGTTCTGCCACTCTAGGATTTTTTCAGCAATGGGGGTCAGGTCTGAGTATTCTTTTGAAAGTCTTGCAAATTCTGCAGGGTCTGCCATTGAGGAAGAGAGTTTTTCTCTCAACTCATTAAAGTGAGTGAGGACTTGATTTAGTTTCTGATCGAAATTCACAGGACACCTTTCTCTTTAAGCATTTCACTCACTTGATGTTGAGGAAGTTGGGTTTGTTCTCCCGTATCTAAATTCTTCAGAGTAACTGTATGAGAAGCAACCTCTGTTTCCCCTAAAATTAACGCATAACGTGCATTTATTTTGTTTGCCTTTTTAAGGCGTTTTCCAAGGTTGCCTCCGTATGTCATTTCCACGACATAGCCTTCCTCGCGCAAGATTTGTGCTAAGCTAAGCCCTTGGATATCGAATATTTCATCCGTAGGAATAATTGCGAGGGGACGAATAAGAGGGGGGAGGGTATCTTCCATGAGCATCAAAGCCATCCGTTCAATGCCTCCAGCCCAGCCTACACCAGGCACTGAAGGCCCACCCATCGTGCTCATTAGGCCATCGTAGCGACCTCCCGCTAATACTGCCCCTTGGGATCCAAGTTCAGCGGTTGTGAATTCAAAAGCAACATGGCAATAATAATCCAGTCCTCGCACAAGATGGGGATTAAGCTTGAAAGGAATGTGGAGCGTCTTAAGGCCTTCCTGGATTTTCATAAACATTTCTTGAGAAAAGGCATTAAGGCTTTCTGTTAAAAGGGGAGCTCCTTTTAAAATCTTTTTGTCTCCTTCATCTTTTGTATCTAAAATTCTTAAAGGATTTCGCTCAAGACGTTCCTGGCTATCGGGAGAAAGATTTGTTTCATGGTCTCTGAGATAAGTGAGAAGGCGATCCCGGTAGTGGGTTCGACTTGCCTCATCCCCAAGTGTATTGATTTCTAAGATTCCACGATGACTCAAGCTTAAAGCTTTTAGGATATCAAAAGCTAAAGCGATGACCTCCACATCCCCCATAGGATCAGAAACACCAAAAAGCTCAATGCCAATTTGATGTAGTTGGCGCAAGCGCCCTTTTTGAGGGCGCTCATAACGAAACATGGGGCCAGCATAAAAAAACTTTAATGGCATAGACTGCGTAAGACCATTTGAAATCACGGATCGAGCAATGCCAGCGGTTCCTTCGGGGCGAAGGACGATCTCTTCATCTCCACGTTTAACAATTTCGTACATTTCTTTGGTGACGATATCGGATACATCGCCAAGGGTGCGCTTAAAAACGTCTTTAAATTCCATAATAGGGGTTGCCATTTCAGGGAAGCCATAGCAAGCGGCTATTTTTCGGGCGATATTAATAATATAAGAATGTTTTCGGTGTTCTGGGGGTAACAGATCATGAGTTCCCCGAACAGGCTGCAATGTTGTCATCCGTATTCGCAAAGTTATAAGATATCTATTCTTTTATTTAGTTAATGAGTCTCAGGAGTTTGTTCAACCCATTTTTCAGGATCCAGGGAAACTCCACTTTTTACTTCACCCGATTTCCCTAGAGAAGTTATTGATTTTTCACCAGAAAAAAGCGAAAGTCCTCCTGCATTCCCCGTTTTTAAAATAAGATGTTGAGGATTTTTAAATTCATAGCTTTCTTTTGGTTTAAAAAGGTGGCTAAGAATAACGTCTCCTTTTTGATCGGTAACTTCAATCCAAGCTTCTTCTGTAGCTTTTAAAAAAACGGATGGTGGTAAAATAGGGGTTTGTGGAGCTGCGATCAAAGTGTCAGGAGAGAGGTTTTCTTTTGGCGGCGTAGAGGCTTTGAGAAGAGTCTCGGATAAAGGTAAAGTGTTTTCTTGTTGAGGGGCCCTATTAGCTTCTGGTGAAATTTCAACGCTTTCTATATTTTGAGGAAGAGCTGGTTGTAAGTTAGAATATTTATTCCATTTCCACCCCCCGATAACTGCGAGAAGAATAAAAAAACAAAAGCCTAGAACACGGAAGCTTGGGATTCCTTTTCCGGGAAGGGGGGCTGGAAATGGAAGCTGAGAGGGGGGAGGGTGAATGGCTTGGTTTTTAAACATTTTGCTGAGATCTTTATGATCCAGTCCTAAGTATTGAGCATAGGATCTTAAAAAGCCTATTGTATAGACGTCACCAACAAGGTTTTCTTTGTCATCTTCGAGATAGGCTAAGTAACGTTTGCTTATACACAAGGTAACAGCTATCTCTTCAAGAGATAGACCTTGAGATTGGCGAGCGTCCTTTAAAATTTGTCCGACAGAAGGAAGCGTATGGTCTTGTAAGGCTGTATTTGCCATAGATTTCAAGTTTTTTATTCTCCCCCCTTATAAAGAATTTGTAACACACTAACAGTTGTTCCTCTAGAAAATCAAGAAGATTGATTTGAAATGCAGGTAAACGCATTAAAAATCGAGATATGGAAAACTTACGAAGTGTGATGTAGAGATTAGGCGAGGAAGGTTTGTTTTGGGAGATAGGATAACTTTCTTGTGACTCTCCACCGCATTGTTATAGAAAGCAGTCATTAAACGAGAGATCTATGGCTATTCATCAGCAACCTTATCCCCGGTAGGTTCCGTTCCCTCTCCTTTGGCGACTAGGTTCGTATTTTCAAGAGACAATTCAACAACTTTCCAATTTTTCAAGTATGATTCATATTGAATCCCCGTTAAAGATAAAATCCCATGAAAAAGACGATCGGATGACTCCTGAGGTTTTATTTCGATAACATATGGCCATAGCCCCATTTCTTCCGTACACAGGTATTCCCCGGAGTCCAAGGTCATGCATAAAAACCCTGTGTTCACCTTCTCTCCAAACTCGGTCAGCTGTTTATAGAGAGTCCGATAAAAATCCCAACAAAAGGGTTCAAAATTATCCGTCGTAGAGAGAGGATCATCATTTTGAATGTGAAGGAAAACAGTGCACGTCCATACCCATTGGTCTTGAGAAATCAAACAGTCAATTTTTTTCCTCAGTTTTTCTGAAAGCAGTCTCACCTTTTTTTGAGCCAGGAGAGCTCCCCCATAAACGCCCCGTGTTTCATCTTCTGCGATGATAAAAGTAGAGCTGTTTTGATCTGAAAGAGAGAGATCCCTCTGATAATATCTTTTCATCAATTCTATAAAATGATCAATTTTGGGTTTATAAAAACAATGGTTTTGAGGGTCGATAATCATAAACATGATAATTTCTTTCTTAATAGAGGGACCTTAAAATCAATTCTCATAAAGTTCATTTGCTCAAAATCTCCATTTTCATTACACTAAGAAGGCACGCCCACATCCACACTATAGGTGTATAAATATTGACTATGTGTAGTAGTATAGCATACATATATGTGTATCAACAGGTTTTTTCCTCTTTTTCTATTTTTAGGAATTTTCCTTATTTTCTCTTATGTTCTGGTGATTACCGATGACTTTTTCTCTTGCCGACCAACTTAAAAAACGGATGGAAGAAAAAAATCTGAAGTCTCGGGATGTGGAAAAGAGAGGGCACTTAAAAATGAATGCCGTAAAAAATATTATGATAGGGACATCCAAAAACCCGGGAGCTCTTACGCTTAAGGTTATTGCGAATGTTCTTGGGTGTTCAGTAGATGATCTTCTCTCTGAATTGCCCTCTGCGGCTTTGGAAAAAGAAGTTGATCCCCCCCTTCCTTTTCAAGATTTTGATCTCTTCTTAAAAGTAGTAGAGATTGTTGTGCGTGTGACAAAAGAGAAGGGGTACAACATAACTCTTCAACAAGCCCTTCATCTTATCCGAGGCATTTATTCCTATTCTCAAAAAAAGAATCAGACGATCGATATGGATTTTGTCGAGTGGCTTTTTGAAGGCATGATCCACTCATAGGAGAGAGGCCCTTTCATTTTCCTCATATTTAAGAGGAAGATGTAAGGTGACCTCAAACTCTTCCTTGGAATTATAGGAAAAGCTAACCTCTCCTTGAAGCTCTCTTATAAGAGTATTGAAAAAACAATCCTTTAAAAAGAAGCTCTCCCTCTCACCCCAAAGAATATCTCTTAGTCCATTGTCAAGAAAATACCCATTATCTTTAAGTCTTATTTTTGCTTTTTCTTTTGTCGCGCTCAGGTCAATCTCGATTCTTCCCTGCTTCGGTAGTCTTTCAATGCCTATTGTGAAAAAATGAGCAAGGAGCTGTTTACTTAGTAAGGCATCGCTTTCGATAAAAATTTGCTTACCTTTTGAGGGGCGTGTGATGCATACATTTTTTTCGAGAATTTCCAATGAGAATAGAATGATTGTTTCTTCTATGAGATCGTGAAGATTGAAGTGTGAAATCTTTAAGGGAGGACAGCCTTGTTCTAATTGTTTAAGAGCCTCCTCAATGTGGCTGTGAATCATTCTGATCTCAAAACTATCAACAGCAAGTTCGCGTGAGGGATGGGTCATTTTATTAGAAATCTCCATAAGTTCTCGAATATGAATAAGGAATTCTTGTGATCTTTTCTTAAGCTGCTTCCTAAAATCTTCTTTTGCCTTTAGGGCTTTCTTAAAATCCCTCATGTGCTGAAGGAAGACGCTCTCTGGTCTCACTTCAGAGTGAGTGTGTGCCTCGTGAGGCGAGCTTCCCCCCTGGTCTGACTTTTTTTTCTTAGTTCGCAAAGGAAGAAGGCAAGAAAAGTTGAAAACTGCAACAACTAATTTTTTATAAAAACCAGGAAAATCCATAAAACCACCCTATACCTTTCTTTAGCAGAAAGGATTTGTTCTGTTAAACTTAATGGCGAGCGAGCTTAGATTCGCTTCTTTTTTTAAAATTATTTTTTAATAAAAAGATTATTTTATTTTTATATTGGAATGAACATACTCATTTTTAAAATATCGTCAATATAAATATGAAATTTTTATTTTACATTAATTTTCATTAAATTTGATTCATTGGGAACAACGGGATTTTAAGGCTTATTCTTAAAAAATGGCGAACCCTTTTAAGAACTAAGCGTCGGTTATAAATATTAAATTTTAATAATGTTTTAATACTTAGCCTATAGAATAAAAGAACCTCTAAAAAGAGTAATTTTAATACACAACACAGGAGAAAAAAATGAAACATTTTTTTTATACAGCAGTAATTATTGCGACCTTTCTTGCCGGAGCCCATTCGGAGGCTAAGGCTTCCTATGCTCAATCATCCCACTACTATTATGGAGCCCCTGCTCAATCTAGATCCTTTATGGGCCCCATTCGCCCTTCCATGGTTGATCACAGACAACTTATGAGTCAGCATCCGGAGGCCTATACCCAAGATTCGACTTCAAGGGCTAGGTAATCCATTTAGCGAAGCTTTCAATTACCCACAAGTTAATTAATGCAATAGAACCAATGGTTAGATCTATTGCAGGAATAAAGTGAGGGCATACACTAAGGAAGGAAACGACCTTAAAGCAAATGACCTCCTGATTCCAAAACTTGTGGGTAAGAGGAAGGTTCACCGGACGCAATTAAGA
>JBEPVR010000016.1:0-22416 GCA_041690915.1 Alphaproteobacteria bacterium | reverse complement strand
AAAAGGGACCCCGGGGTCTTCTTTATTAAATTATTAAAAGAATGAGGGCAAAAGGCGAAAAAGATAAAGACATTAAAAAGGTTCTATAACTTGATTTAAATGCGTTTACCATAAGGATTCAGCCCCAAATTTGACACCAGAATTGAAAATCGGGTACGTTCTTCTTGCTATCAAATAACCACATAAGGTTGAAGAGCATGAGGCATTTAAAAATAAAATTTGTAAAAATCTTTTTTCTTTTCACTCTGCAAGTCATGGCTTATTCACCAAGCTGCTTTGGATTTTTAGAAGAGGATTACATAAGGGCTCCTATTGGCTCAGTCAATGGCGCACCTCATTATGTTACTTTTCCCCCGGGTTCTTCAATTGAAGAAAGACATGAACGCATTTCACGAGGAAGGGAATCGTTGGGGCTATCCTCTCAAATTCCTCTCTCGGAACAAGAAAATATTTTACAACTCTCTTGGCAAAAAACTAACGCTAACGCTCAAAAAGCGTTCATGCCCGGTCAGATGCTGAGAATACTTGTAACAACGGGCCAACAGATTCAAAGGGGCTCCCCTCTTTGCACTATAGAGACCATGAAAATGGAATGGACGATACGTTCTCCAATAGAAGGAGAAGTAACTCTTCATTGTCAGGAGGGTGAGACTATAGCTTTTAACGATCGGCTTGTTAGCATATTGCCAACTTTTGCACGTTGGGAAGACATTAATCAAGATTTAATGGTGCAACATAGGAATTTACTTTTATCTTTTTTCCCCTGGGCACCTGTTCCTATTGTAGAAGCACCTGAAATCAACAATGAAAATGATGCCCCTCAAGAATTAGGGGGAATTCCTTTGCTGGTTCCTGACCCCCCCCCTTCCTTCCTTATTTTTACAACCCTCTCCTGCTTTAGATGCGCTGTACAATCCTTCTCCAACACCAGAGGCCGAGAGTGCTATAAATAACAATGACCCCAATCAAATCCCCTCGCTGACGTCTGGATTACACACTTTTCCTTTACAGCCGACAGAAGACTCTGCTGAAGAAATTGTTTTAGGAGAAACCGCGCCTTCATCTATGCTAAGTCCTGTCGTTCCAGGAACCGCAGATTTTCTTCCAAGCCCGCCTCATAACTCACCTCCTGCAAACAACAATGGACGAGTTATAGCCAACGAAGAGTTCATAGGTTATCAGACGTTAGTATCAGCAAAACTCGTTGTTTTACAAAAGAGCGTTTTCTCGGATTTCAAAAATCTTATAAACATCCTCTCTCCTGCTGCTATACCCCAAACCGTTCAAAACAGGATCCCAGTCCCGACAACATTCAGTAAAGCTTATCTCCGAAAAAGTGGGGAGTTAATTCCAGTACAACCCCTTCTTTCTGTTGACTATGAAAAGACAAAAGGAAAAACCACTCCCAACAAAGTAAGAAAAACGGCCTTAGAAAAATCATCTATAGTTTCTTTAGGCACGTGGGGTAAATGGATGTGTACACTCATAATTTTAAGTCAATTTATGATGATACTTAAAATGGGGATGCTACATAAGCTTTCTTATCGAGTCGCTTTCTTACTTCACATAAAATATACCCCTGTGGCTCATTTGAATAAGTATAAGTTTATGAATTGCCAAATCGCATCGAATGTGAACATTCGATTCATTTTGAAAGTGGCTTAATGGCGAAAACATTGAACTCTTTTTAATTGGCCATTTATCGAAATCTTTGGCTCTTCCTCTCTTTTTCTGGCATACTAATAAGAAAAAATAAATATTGATCATTTCTGGGGAGGGTCAGTGCAAAGTTTACCATTTTCTTTAGGAGACGTTCCAGATGCTGTTCGAGAAACAGTGCGGAACTTCGCCCTCAAAGAAGTCGCCCCTCGCGCTTATGAGATTGATCACAAGGATGAATTTCCAAGAGATCTGTGGCCTAAACTGGGAGCCTTAGGGCTTCTTGGCATTACGGTTGCGCAAGAAGATGGCGGGGCTGGGATGGGGTATCTTGAACATGTTATTGCTATTGAAGAACTTTCACGCGTCTCTGGGTCGGTTGGGCTGAGTTACGCAGCTCATTCTAATCTTTGTACGAATCAACTTTACCTCAACGGAACATCAGACCAAAAGAAAAAATTTCTCCCCAAACTTATCAGCGGAGAACATATTGGTTCCCTGGCTATGAGTGAAGCCGGCGCTGGCTCAGATGTAATGAGTATGCGCACCACCGCTCGCAAAGAAGGAAATTTTTATATCCTTAATGGAACCAAAATGTGGATTACCAATGGTCCTTATGCGGATGTTATTGTGGTGTATGCAAAAACAGATCCTCAAGCAGGTTCTAAAGGAATAACAGCTTTTCTTATTGAAAAAGGAATGAACGGTTTTCGAACAGCCCAAAAGCTCGATAAATTAGGAATGCGCGGTTCAGGAACGTGCGAACTTGTTTTTGAGGATTGTCCTGTGCCCCAGGACAACATTCTTGGGTCTGTCAATCACGGCGTTAAGATTCTTATGAGCGGCCTTGATTACGAAAGAGTGGTTTTGGCGGGCGGCCCTTTAGGGATTCTACAAGCTTGCCTTGATGTCGTCGTTCCTTACATCCATGAACGTCACCAATTTAATAAACCTATTGGAGAGTTTCAATTTATCCAAGGAAAAGTTGCGGATATGTACACAAATTTATGTGCCAGCCGAGCTTATGTTTATGCAACGGCGCGCGCTTGTACCCAACAAAAAATGACGCGTAAAGATTCAGCGGGAGCCCTTTTATACGTAGCAGAACGCGCAACCCAAATGGCCCTTGAAGCCATCCAATGCTTGGGAGGCAATGGATATATTAATGAATATCCGACAGGTCGCCTTCTTAGAGACGCGAAGCTTTATGAAATTGGCGCAGGAACTTCTGAGATTCGCCGTATGCTTATTGGGCGCGATATTTTTAATGAAACCATTTGAGGAGGAAAGATGGCTGAAGAAGTAATGATTTTAGGAGCAAAACGGACTCCCATTGGTGCTTTTCAAGGAGAGCTTTCCGCTGTCAAAGCAACTCAACTTGGATCCATAGCCATTCAAGGAGCTCTTGAAGATGCTTCTTTTTCTCCTTCTGAAGTGGAGGAAGTTCTTATGGGTTGCGTTCTCTCTGCAGGACTTGGTCAAGCCCCTGCTCGGCAAGCAGCTATTGGCGCAGGCATTCCTGTCAGTATACCCTGTACAACGATTAATAAAATTTGTGGTTCAGCAATGAAAGCTGTCATGCTCGCCGCATCTGAAATTCGTGCAAAAGAGATAGATGTCGCTGTTGCAGGAGGAATGGAAAGTATGAGTAATGCGCCTTACCTTCTCGATAAAGCTCGAAGTGGTTATCGGCTTGGTCATGGTCGGGTCTTCGATCACATGCTCCTTGATGGTCTTGAAAATGCTTACGATCATCGCTTAATGGGATGTTTTGCTGAAGAAACTGTCCGACAATATAAATTGACTCGACAAGCACAGGACGAATTCGCGACAAAATCAACGCTTAAAGCTTTAAAAGCAACGGAAGATGGCACCTTTGCAACTGAAATTGTCCCTATACATTTAGACCTTGGTAAAAACACAATTAATATCACCCAAGATGAAGTTCCCTTTAAAGTTAGAATTGATCGGATTCCAACTTTAAAACCGGCTTTTGAAGAAGGGGGAACAGTGACGGCCGCTAACTCCAGTTCCATTAGTGATGGGGCGGCAGCGCTCATTTTGGCAAGTCGCTCGTATGTTGAGCGGCATAAACTTAAACCTCGAGCTGTGATTTGTGGATACACTTCTCATGCTCAAGAACCTGCGTTGTTCACAACAGCTCCTATTCCTGCCATTCAAAAGCTTCTTAAGCAATTGGGTTGGAAAATTGAAGATGTGGACCTTTTTGAAATCAACGAAGCTTTCGCTGTGGTGACGATGGCAGCTATCGCTGATCTTCATATTCCTCCTGAAAAGGTGAATATTTTTGGGGGAGCCTCTGCCCTTGGCCATCCCATCGGAGCCACGGGAGCCCGCATTCTTGTGACTCTTCTTAATGCTCTTGAGCGAAAAGGATTAAAACGAGGGGTAGCAAGTCTTTGCATTGGTGGTGGAGAGGCCACGGCAATGGCCATTGAACGGGTTTAGATTATGGTTACGTTAACATCCTCCCTCACCCCTTCTTCTGAAGCTTTTCAAAAAAACGTTCATCACATGAAATCCCTGGTAGCAGATTTTAAGGAAAAACTTAAAGACACTCAAAAAGGGGGAGAAGAAAAAGCAAGAGCAAAGCATCAAGCTCGTGGCAAGCTTCTCCCTCGAGAGCGAATCAAAAAGCTCCTCGATCCGGGCTCTCCTTTCCTTGAGATTGGGGCAATGGCAGCTTATGGCGTCTATGACAATCAACTCCCTTCTGCAGGTATCATTACAGGAATTGGGCGAGTTAAAGATCAGGAGTGTCTTATTATTGCTAATGACGCGACTGTGAAAGGAGGAACCTATTACCCCTTAACGGTGAAAAAACATTTACGTGCGCAAGAAATTGCAGAAGCCAATCATCTTTCTTGTCTCTATCTGGTGGATTCTGGAGGAGCAAATCTCCCCCATCAAGCGGAGGTTTTTCCTGATCGAGATCATTTTGGACGCATTTTCTATAACCAAGCCCGCATGTCGGCTCAAGGCATTCCTCAAATTGCAGTCGTCATGGGATCTTGTACAGCGGGGGGCGCCTATGTTCCCGCTATGGCTGATGAAACCGTTATCGTTCGCAATCAAGGAACCATTTTCTTAGGAGGTCCGCCTCTTGTTAAGGCCGCAACGGGAGAAGACGTTTCTGCTGAAGAATTAGGCGGCGCTGACGTACATACAAAAATTTCAGGAGTTGCCGACCATTTGGCCGAAAATGATCTCGATGCTTTAAGAATAACACGAGACATCGTCTCCACTCTCAACCGTCAAAAATCTGTCTCTCTCTCCCTTAAAACACCCCAAGAACCCCTCTTTAATCCAGAAGAACTTTATGGCGTTGTTCCTATGAATCCGCATCAGTCTTATGATGTGAAAGAAGTGATTGCCCGTCTTGTCGATGGCAGTGATTTTGAAGAATTTAAAAAAAACTATGGCTCAACACTTGTCTGTGGCTTTGCTCATATTTGGGGAATGCCCATCGGAATTCTCGCCAACAATGGCATTTTGTTCTCTGAGTCCGCGCTTAAAGGAGCTCATTTTATTCAGCTATGCTGTCAGCGACAAATCCCTCTCCTTTTTTTACAAAACATCAGCGGATTTATGGTTGGGGAAAAATACGAAAACAAAGGTATTGCAAAAGATGGAGCTAAACTTGTAACCGCTGTTGCGTGCGCTGCTGTCCCCAAGATCACCGTTATTATTGGGGGAAGTTTTGGGGCCGGCAATTACGGCATGTGTGGAAGAGCCTATAGCCCACGTTTTTTATGGATGTGGCCGAATGCTCGTATTTCAGTGATGGGAGGCGAACAAGCCGCCAATGTTTTGGCAGAAATCCAAAAAAATGACACGGATGCCTTTAAAGAAAAAATTGTGGGGCAATATGAAACCCAAGGCCACCCTTACTACGCCACCGCACGGCTTTGGGATGATGGGATCATTGACCCTAAAGATACTCGTCAGGTTGTCGCTTTAAGTCTCTCCGCTGCCCTCAATGCCGCCCCTTCTCCCACACACTTTGGCATTTTCAGATTTTAGGAGATACTTATGAAAGAAGAGATCCTTTTTACAATTGATGATCGAAACATAGCTTGGCTGACCTTGAATCGTCCTCACGTCCATAATGCCGTTGACGAAGGGTCAATTTTAAAGCTCATTGAATGTTTTAAAAAGCTTCACAATATGCCCACCGTAAGAGCTCTCGTCATTCGAGGAAATGGGAAAAGCTTTTGTGCAGGCGCAGACCTCTCCTGGATTGAACGTTCATTTCAGGGAAAAGAAGCGGATAGTCTTAAGAATGCACGGAACCTTTCTTTGATGATGTCTCTTCTCGACAGCTTGCCCCTTCCCACCGTGACTTATATTCATGGGGTCGTTATGGGAGGAGGCGTTGGAATAGTTGCGTGTTCGGATATTGTTCTTTCGGATTCTAAAACAACTCTTAGTTTTCCAGAAACAAAATTAGGGTTAGCTCCAGCTATTGTGAGCCCTTATATCTTGCGAGCCATAGGCCCTCGATATGCTCGCCGTTATTTCCTTACAGGAGAGCCTTTTAAAGGCACAGAAGCCTACCATATGGGTCTTGTTCACAAAATTGTAGAGAAAGAGAAAGCTAGCGCAGAAATTGAGGAAGTTATATCTCATATATTAGAAGGAGGTCCCCAGGCCATAACCCAAGCTAAAAAACTGATTCGTGAGCTGACAGGTGAGGTTACGGAAGACACAAAACGAATGACAACCGAACTTATTTCTTCTCTTTGCCAATCCGACGAAGGACAACAAGGAGTTTCAGCTTTTTTAAAAAAAACAACGCCTCCTTGGCATCCTAAAAAGCCTAATGATGATTAAGTCTGTTCTTATTGCCAATCGAGGAGAAATTGCCTGTCGAATTATACGAACGGCCCGCCGTCTCGGAATTCGGACGGTTGCTGTTTATTCCGAAGCTGATGCGTCTTCCTTGGCCGTTCAAATGGCTGATGAAGCCTATGCCATTGGCCCTTCTCCTGCTTCTGAGAGTTACCTCAATATCCCCTCTATTCTAACTGCCGCAAAGCAGGGCCACGTGGAGGCCATCCATCCTGGTTATGGATTTTTGTCTGAGAATGAAGCTTTTGCCAAAGCCTGTCGCGAAAAGGGCTTTATTTTTATTGGCCCTCCTCTGGAAGCCCTTAAAATGATGGGATCAAAAAGCGAAGCAAAGACGATTGCCCGAAAAGCCAAGATCCCGGTTATTCCAGGCTTTGAGGGAGATCAAAACAGACTCCCCCAGGAAGCCGATCGCATCGGTTATCCTTTGATGATAAAAGCAGTTATGGGCGGTGGCGGAAAGGGAATAAGACGAGTTAATTCAAAGGCTGAGTTTCAAAGTGCTCTTGAAACTTGCAGGCGAGAAGCTCTTTCTTCCTTTAAGTGTGAAGATGTTCTTTTAGAAAAGTATATTTCCTCACCTCGTCATATCGAAGTGCAAATTTTTGGAGATGCTTTTGGGAATGTGGTTCACCTTTTTGAGAGAGATTGCTCCCTTCAAAGACGTCATCAAAAAGTCATCGAAGAAGCCCCATCCTCTCTTCCTTCTGATTTAAAAGAAAAACTCTATAAAGCCGCCCTCAAACTTGCTCAAGTTATTCATTATGAAGGCGCGGGGACAGTCGAATTTTTAGTGGACAAAATGAATAACTTTTACTTCATGGAAATGAACACCCGTCTTCAAGTCGAACATCCCATTACTGAAGTCATAACAGGACTTGATCTTGTGGAATGGCAGTTTTGCGTAGCTTCAAAAGAGAGGCTTCCCCTCTCCCAAAAAGACATCACGCAACAGGGGCATTGTCTTGAGCTTCGGCTCTATGCGGAAGATCCGCAACAAAACTTTAAACCGATCACAGGTCCCGTCTGGATAAAAGAACTCCCCCAAAATGTGCGAGTTGATACCGGCCTTCATTCGATTGACACCATTACATCTTATTATGATCCTCTTTTAGCAAAGCTTATCGTGGGAGGAAAAAATCGACTTGAAACCCTTCGAAAGGCTGAACTTTCTTTGGAGAGTTTGCAAATTCTTGGTCTTAAGACAAATGCTTCTTTTTTAAAAAAGCTCTTACAAGACAAAGCCGTTATCGAAAATCATATTGATGTGGCTTATATTGATTGTCATCTCAAGACTCTCGCCCCTTCACAAAAAATTCCTGAAAAGGTCTATATTGCAGCTTCTCTCATTAAAGTTCTCACCGCTCCTCACTCTCTTTCTCCGTGGGAGGAAAAGCATAATTGGCGTTTGGAAGGGTACGCTCCTCTTATTTTTGAATGGCGTTGTGAGGATGAGACAAAGGCCATTTCCTTAACCTATTCCCCACAGGGATGGATCTACCCTCAAACTCTTCTACTTAAGGCACATATTATTGAGAATGCCCTTTATTTCTCAAATCTTCGGATCCCTTTTTGGGAAATGGAGAAAAAAATTTCTCTTATGTACCAAGGAGAAACCTATACTCTTTTTCCTCATTCGCCTCTTGGAGAACCCCCCTCCAAAGAAAAAAATGAATCTCATTTAAAAGCCCCCATGACAGGAAAAGTCTCCCTCATCCTCATTAAAGAGGGGGAGATTGTTAAAGAAAATCAGCCTCTTTTAATCCTTGAAGCCATGAAGATGGAACATATGATAACTGCTCCTCGAAAAGGAAAAGTAAAACATATTTTTTATCAGGTGGGGGATGTGGTGGAAGAGGGAGTTAAAGTCATTGATATGGGAGACGGATAATGTTACCGAAGCACGTTAAAATTGTTGAAGTTGGGCCACGAGACGGGCTCCAAGCAGAGCCCCTAACTCTTCCGGTCCTTACGCGAATCCAACTTGTCAACTTACTTTCAGACGCAGGGCTTAAAGCCATTGAAGTGGGGAGCTTTGTTTCTCCCAAATGGATTCCCCAACTTGCAGAAAGCGACAAAGTTTTTCAAGGAATTATAAAAAAAGAGGGAGTTGACTATTTTCTTCTTGTGCCTAACTCCAAAGGATATGAAATAGCTCTGAAAAACAGCGTCCATTCTATTGCCGTATTTACAGCCGCTTCAGAAACTTTTTGTGAGAAGAACATTAACTCCTCCATTGAGACCAGCCTTCAGTCCTTTGGGAGCTTTGTCCCCGAAGCAAAAGCCAGAGGCCTGCATGTGAGAGGGTATATTTCTTGCGCCATTGCATGCCCTTTTGAAGGCCCTATAGCGCCTATTAAGGTTCATCAACTTGTTTCAAGGCTACTTGATCTTGGCTGTGATGAAATTTCATTGGGCGACACAATAGGAGTGGGAACGCCCCTGCAAGTTCAAAACCTTTTGGAGGGGATTCCAGCCCCCCTTGAAAAAGTGGCTGTCCATTTTCACGACACCTATGGTCAAGGGATTGCTAATATTTATGCAGCTCTTGAACGCGGAATTACCATTGTTGATAGCGCCCTCTCCGGTGTTGGAGGATGCCCTTATGCTCCCGGAGCTTCTGGTAACGTCTCTACGGAAGATGTGGTCTATCTCCTTAATGGACTTGGAATTGACAATGAAGTGAACCTTCAAAATCTCCTTAAGGCTGCAGCCTTTATTGATGAGCATTTGAACCATGCAACCACGTCAAAAGCTTCAAAGGCTTTACGCGTATAGAAAAAATCTCTATTTCATCACGACGTAATGCTTTAAAAACTGATCCCGGCTTTCCCAACGTAGAATGTCATCTGTTTGATTGCTTTCAATAAAAATAAAATTATCATCATAGTTTTCTTTTTTATGAGGAGAGGGCGAGCCTCCCAAAAACTTGCCCTCTTGACCTTTACCCATATAGGCCCCCACGCCACTTTCTCCATGGCTAATAAGGACAAGAGCAATCGAATTAGGATTCCTGTCCACTGACTGAGGAGGAGCCAAAACATTTCCGCTCTCTTCTTTATTGACTGTAATAAAGCCACCCCTCTCATTCTGTAAGCTTGTGTCTTTTTTTGCAAATTCGGGCTCCACCACATATGTCATGAGACGTTTAAACCCGTCCCTTGCATAGGTTTCACTGATACCAAGAGTTTTAAAAGGAAGGATTCCTTTTGCTTTTTGGCTGCGGCATTGAATTTGCGCAAGTCCATAGTCGGAACCTGTGACTTGAGGATCGGCAGGGCAAGGAAATCTTTTGTTTTTTTCCACATAAGCAGCAATAGCATTGAGCGCATAATCTTGGTGGACGCGTGTCTTTACCAGTGCTGTTCGGCTAATATGAGCGGTTAAAAGAGGCAAACTCACTCCTCCAATAATGCCTAAAATCACAAGTACAATGGCGAGCTCTAAAAGAGAAAACCCGGCTTCAGAGGCGCGATTAAAGTTGGAAGAAGAGAGCACATGCAGCCTCATTATTTTCGATGTTATAGCTTCCATTCTCCTTGACGCAGGCGTGAGTCCTCTTATCAGACCCATCGATCGCTCGTACTTTTCCAGAATTGGGGTAACCATTATCCATTTTTTTATCAATGCTCATGGCTTGAGCAGGTGTTAGCAATCCTCCATCCCCATGGTCTCCATTTTTTTTGCCAAGGACGAACCAAAGACCACTTAACCCATGAGGATTATTTTCAACGGTGAATCCGCCTCCTAAGGACGATTCGGGAGCCCCTTTCCCAAAATCTCCAACGTTTTGTTCGCCTTCAAGCCCAGGACTGCCAATGAAGCCTGCGTTTGCAAGATGAGACCAAAAGGCTAATGCTTCGCTTCCTGTGGCAAGTCCTGCTCCTTCAACAACGCCATTTCCGTTGCCATCTCGAAGGTCTGCTTTAATTTGTAGGGAGGCTTTGTTAAAATCCCCGGGCAAAGCATCGTACTTATCAAGAAACGCACTGGTTGCCATTCGTAGTTCGTTGAGTTGAGACATAACACGTTTAAGACGTGCGCTTTCAATTAAATCTTTGCCTTTTAAAACGCCCCCCATTAAAAGTCCTGTGATGATCAGGACGATAGCCAATTCAATCAAACTAAAGCCAGCTTGTGGATTTTTCTTTATTTGTCTTTTCATTTTTTCCCTCCTTTTTTGGACTTAGTTTGTCCCTTTCTTTGAAGGAGGTAAAGTCTTTTAGTGAACTAATTTACATGAATTGCTTATGTGTAATCACTTCATTTATTTCTCTTTGAGAAACGAGTGATAGCCCTTTTAAATTCAATCATTCTCAAAAGTGCTGTTAAAAAAACAAGAAACGAAAAAAGGAAAGCCAAAATTTGGAAATGATCAGGAAATAGGATCATGGCTGCAAAAAAGAAAAAAGCTTCAGGTCTTTCCATAAGGCCTGAACTATAGTGGAAGCCTTTAGGGGAGTGGTTTTCCGAAAAAATACCAACAACAAGAAATGACGTGACGCAAACCAGCATACTCCCCAACATGATAAAGCCCCCTACTGCGCGGATTTCAGGAGAGACCAGAAAGAGTCCGAAAACGATTGAGAATTCCACAACCCTATCGCATACAATATCCAAAGCTGTTCCATAAGGAGAATCTTTATGAAAAAGACGTGCAACAGTGCCATCGAGCGTATCTAAAAGACCTGAAATTATCAATAGCGCAAGGGCAAAAGTGGATTGGTTATAAACGAGAAAAGGTATAATACCCATACCCGTTAGAGCACTTAAAAATGTTATAGCATTAGGAGAGAGAACTTTTCCCACCCTCCGCGCAAGAGGATCACCTAAACTATATTGGTAGAAGGGTCTTATGTGGGCTTCAATCATCGTATGCCTTTCATAAGAAACTCCAAGGAAAATCAGTTCTCCAGCATTTACACCCATAATGGAAACCCCTAAAATCCAATTTATTCAGCCTTCTTGTGAGAAGAATTTGAAAAATTTTTGAAGCTGAGAAATTCGTTCCTCCTTCGTGCTAAGGTCATAAGCCGCTTCTATGGAACTGTTCCAGATGGGATGAGGCCAAGCGAGGTCATTTTCATAGCGCGCGATCACATGAATATGAAGTTGAGGAATAATATTTCCGAGGCTCGCCACGTTAAGTTTCCTTGGATGAAAAAGCTCGCGCATAACTTGACTCGCCAGACAAATTTCTTGCATAAGCAAGTGCTGGTTTGCAAGATTTAAATCAATGATCTCAACGACAGCTTCTTGGTTAGGGATAAGAAGAAGCCAAGGGAATGCGGCATTATGACTAAGGCGCACATGGGAGAGCTTTAAATCAACAACAAACGTAGAATCCAATTCCAACTGAGAATCAAGTCGCATGGGGAAGTGAATTCGTGGCGATGTGAAGTTTTGTTGCTTCTTAGACAGAACGAATCCACTCTAAAAGAGCCTGTTTTGATTGAACACCAACTTTGGTTCCAACCATTTTACCGTCTTTAAAGACCATGAGAGTCGGAATTGATCGAATCCCCAAAAGAGCGGGTGTTTCAGGATTTTCATCAATATTAAGCTTAGCAATAACCCCATCTTCATCGATTTCTTGAGCAACCTCTTCTAAAACAGGGGCAATCATACGGCAAGGACCACACCATTCTGCCCAAAAATCAACGAGAACAGCTTTCTTGGATTCCATAACATCTTTTTTGAAAGAGGCGTCTGTTACTTTTACAATTCCCATAAGTTAATTCCTTTTCTCTCGAACCTTATTTTCTTGAGTGTAAGCTCTTCCCTCATTTTCGTCAATTAAAGGTGTAAATTTTTTCAACAAAGAGTCAGGCAAGAGATCAAGACGAGGCACTTGAGTCCATAAAATTCCACACAAAATGGGGAGTTGGGGATAAATTTGAGTCAAGGCCATTTGGTAAATGGCCATTTGTTTGAGATAGGATTTTGGAATGTTATCTAATTGTCCAGGAACATGAGTATGGGTTTTATAATCCACGAGAAGAATATGATCTTCATTGATGATAAGCCGGTCGATTTGTCCCGAAAGAAGAGATCCCCCCAGTCTTCCCATAACAGGAACTTCTCCTTGGGAACGCGGGCCGAAAAGATCAGGATAAGCTTCAAAAACTCTTTGAGCATTGTCGATCATCTCAAGGGCAATATCTTCAGGGATACCCTCTTTTTCTAAAAACCGACGAGCTGTTTTTTCCCTCAAACTTTCTTCACTATGGGGAAGAATTTCAAGCAATTTGTGGATAAGAACACCTCTTTGTTTTCCAAACGCCCCAAAAATGGAAAATTCAAACGGTTCTTCTTCTTCACTTTCCGAAGGCCGTAAAAGCTTGGGTAGGGGTTCCAGAGAAGGAGGACTTTTCAACCATTGTGGCAGAAGGAATGAAGGAGACTTTTGTGGTTTATAAGAGGGGACTTCTCTTTCTTTAAGTGAAGAAAGGCGCCACCCAGTTCCTTTCAAGTCCAGATAGGGAGAAAAATCAAATTCGATTTCCTCCCCAATCTTTTGGAGACCTTTTTGGACAAGATTATACCAGGTTTCTTGATGACCTGCTTCCCATCCGCAAATATAAAGAGCATCTTCTGCTCGCGTCAGGGCAACGTATAAGAGACGTCGATATTCTTCTTGTTGCTTTTCTCTCAGCTTTTGTTTGAGTCTTTTTGTAAGAGGAATATCTTTGGCAAGGGGCGGCAACCACAGTAAGGCTTTTTCATGGAATTCAAAAGGGGGAACATCATGGGGAGGTTGGGTTGTGTCGGGAAGAATAACAATCGGCGCTTGGGATCCTTTAGATCCGTGAACGGTCATCACTCGAATCTGATTGCTTTGGTCAAGGTCCCGTTTAAGTTCAATAATCTCCTGAGAAACCCAATGGACGAAACCTTGAAGGGAAGGTGTTTTCTTCTCTTGAAAGACCAGACAGAGATTTAAAAACTCATCCAGAGAGTCTAAAATTTCAGGCCCCAATCGTCCCTGCCACTTTTTCCGACCCCCGAGTGGACCCAAAATTGTGCTAAAAAGGCTAAAGGGTGTTAAGAAATCCACGCGAGAGAGAAGATCCTTTAAAAAAGTCGTTACTGCCTCGAATTCTTTATGATTTTGAAGACGTTGCCATAGGGAAGATCTATCTCGATCATAGGCAAGGGTAAAGAGATCTTTTTCCGACAAATCAAAAAGAGGTCCTTTTAAAACTGTTGCGAGGGTGAGATCATCTTCAGGAAGGAGTAAAAATTCCGCGATTTTAAGAAGATCTTGAACAGCGATTCCTTGGAGAAGCCACAGTCGATCAATACCTGCAACAGGAATATCATGATCTTTCAGAGCTCGGATGAGGCTATCCACGAAGGCCGTCCTTCGACGCACAAGAATAAGGATATCTCCAGGGATAATGGGTCGTGAGAGGGGGCCAGACCCTGAAAGCCACTCTTGTATGGTCTTGGCCATCAGCTGGGCAAGACGCTTTTGGGGAGAATCTTGCTGACGTTGAATAAGGGAGGGTTGCCAAGGCTCAGAAGAGTCTTCATCCTCTTCTTTCACGAGGGGCCAAATTTCCACATGCCCTAACGCTTCTTTTCGAAAGGGGAGGTGTTGAAGAGGCACAGATGAAAGAGGATGTGATGAAAATACAGCATCAACGGTCGCAAGGACTTCTGGGGTTGAACGAAAAGAAACGGTGAGATCAATATCTTCCCAGGTTTTTCCTGAATTTTGCGCAAATTTCCTGAGATCGTGCTGCATTTGAGAAAAAACGGCAGGGTCTGCCCCTTGAAAGCTATAAATAGATTGCTTGCCATCCCCCACAATAAATAAGGTGCGATTGCGCGGATCTCCTGCGGAATTGGCGTAAAATTCTTCCACGATGACGCGAATGACTTGCCACTGAGCAGGATTCGTATCTTGGGCTTCATCTACTAAGATATGATCCAGTCCTCCATCAAGCTTATAGAGAACCCAATGGCACCCAGGGTTCTTTAAAAGAGAAACTGTTTTGAGAATCAAATCATCGTAATCTAAAAGAGACCGTGTCTTTTTAAGACTTTCATAAGCTTTTAAAAAAGAGAGGCTATAGCTTAGGAAGGCTTTGGAAATAATGGATATTTCTAAAGCATTTCGCCTTTCCATCCAATTTTCAAGGCGGACTGCCTCTTTCTCTAAAAGATCTTTAAGAGAAGGAGAGGCAAGGACAACTTTTTGAGTCAAAAGGCATGCCCTCTTTTCTCCTTTTTGGGTCAGGAAGATGGCGAGGTAACTTTCATAATTTTGAACTTTTTTTTCCTCAGATAGACTTAAGAAATCGGAGAGGTCTTTCCCGCGTGCTTGATCGGTTGAACTTCCTCGCTCCAAGAAAAAAAGCCCCTTTTTCAGCTCTTCCTCGGGAATCTTTCCTAAGAAAGATTTTAATAGTTTTTCTTCCGTGACATTTATGGTTTGAAGATTTTCATCAATTTTCTGAGGGTCACATATTTCAAAGGAGGTTCGCCCCTGTAAAATAAAAGAATTCAACTCAAGCAGGGTGGATTCACTAAACCGAAGAATAAGCTCATTAAGCGTTTCCTCAAGAAGGGGATTTTCGAACACCTTTTGAGAAGCTTTTTTGATAAGACAGTGTCGTTCTGTGTCGTCAGCAACTTCAAAGAAGGGAGTAAGACCCGCCTCCAGGGGAAAACGCTTCAAAAGAGATTGGCAAAACCCATGAATTGTTTGGATCTTAAGACCCCCTGGAGTGTCAAGAGTGAGGCTGAAAAGCTGTCGAGCTCTCTCTACTTTTTCTAAAGAGGGGACGACCCCCAAAAGATTTTCAAGGGTATTTTGAAGCTCGTTTGGGGGTAAAATAGACCATTCACCCAGCCTCTTACGCACTCGGTTTGCCATTTCAGCCGCAGCAGCTTTTGTGAAGGTAAGGCATAAAATACGTTCAGGAGGGCAGCCCTCAAGAAGGAGATTAAGGACCCGGTCTGTTAATACCTTTGTTTTACCTGATCCTGCGGAAGCTGCCACCCAAGCCGACAGATGAGGATGAGCAGCAAGACATTGAGAGTTTGCAGCAATTTGATGGGGCATTAAAGTCTTCCCCATTCTTGAAGGCGTTCAAGATGAGCGTAATCATTGTACTTAAGCCCCTTTCCCGGGATGGGACGTGCAGGATAAGGAGTTTTCTCATCTTCAAACAAAAGAATCATCCTCTTTAGTCCTTCAAAAGCCTTTAAGGAGAGCTCATGAGGATCTCCTGAAAGCGTTTTAATAACTCCTCCTTTCGTATCCCCTTTAAGCCACCAGAACTGAAGACTTTCTATGTGGGGTGTTGAAATACCTTCAAATCCTTGTTGCAAAGCTATGGCTCCTTCGAGAGGAAGTTGAGGGGAAAAACCAAGCTGCACATCTTTATCTGAAGGAGGTATTCCTGTTTTATAATCCAGAATACGTAAGCGTCCATCCGGCAAAAGATCAATGCGATCAGCCTTGGCTATACATTCAAAGGGCCCCAAGGGAGTTTCAAGGGTAAGTGTGCCACGCACTTCCGTAAAGGTTTGTGTGCCCGGCAGGCGCGTTGATCTCTCATACGCAATAAACCAATGAGCTAAATGACGAAAGCGCGGCCACCAAAAAAGCCTCACAGAGGGATCTTTTTCATAAGGTTCAAACAACGTTTTCCCAATAAGAAGAAAGATATCTAAGGCCTGTCTATGATGGGGATCAGGGCAAATCTTAAAAAACTGATCCAAAGCATTGTGAATCAGGGTTCCTCGATCAGAAGCCTCTACTTGAGCATTGAGGGGATCTAAAGGCAAAAGCGCAAGAATATGACGCGCATAAAGAGCATAAGGATCGCGCATCCATGTTTCAATTTGAGTTACGGAAAGGCGGCGGGGTCGAGAGGGGAGAGGAGGCAGAGGCAGAGGAAGAGGAGAAAAGGAGGTTTGTTGTGTTCCCGGATGATCAAATTGTCTTACCCATTCAAGAATATGGGGTTCTTTTGGAAGAGAAAGATCCCAAGCTTTTAAGTAAACCTCGAGACGCTCCAGCCATCTGCAGGCAAGGGTTGGTGTTCCATCAACTTTTAAGGCGCGTGTCAAATAGACTTTGGAACTTGCAAGGGCTTGGCCAAAGTCATGAGAGGAAAGCCCAATGCGTCTTTCTGGAGAAGGAAAACCCATCTCTTGACGCATCGGACGGTTGAGCCAAGGATCTACCTCAATATCTGGGGGCCAGGTCCCTTCATTAAGGCCTCCCAAAATCATGACATCCGCATGGAAAAGCCGGGCTTCAAGTGGCCCTAAAATAGAAAGCCGAGGATGCTTTTGGGGTCGCAAGCGAAAACGTTGACCCCGGAAAAGTTCCTTAAGAAGAGAGGGGTAGTCAAAAAGAGATGAAGAAGGAAAATCCCATGAAGCTTCTTTTAACTCTTCAAAAAAAACCTTCGTTGCCTCTCCTTTAGCCCCCTTCCATAGTTGGCATACACCGTCCTGATCGGTGGAAAGCCGCTCAGCTATCTCGCAATGAGAGGTGAGAAGCTTTTCAAAAGAAGCTTCTTTTATGTCCATAAAAGAGCGCGTAAGAGTATAAAATTCCTGAAACCAAGGGGGTATTTGAATTGAATCTTTTCGTAGAACTTTTTTCTCAAAGTGTCGAATATCCGATCGAAGTCCCCCAGCTGATTTTCCCATACGTAAAAGAGGGTGCTTGAGAAGGGAAAGAAGAGCGACTTGATCTTGAGGAGAAGCAATAAATTCTGCGCAAAGATTTAAAAAGACCCCCGGTGGTGTGTGATCGAGTGCTTCTCCCAAAGAGCTATCAATTTCAATCTCCCATCTTTTAAGTTCCCCTGTGACGCGTTCGACAAGCTTTAAGTCAGAAGTAATCAGAGCCACTCTTTGATGAGGAATTTCAATCTGTTGACGAAGGAGAACCGCAATGGCTAAAGCCTCTTCTTGAGGAGAAGCGCAAGGAATAAGATAGACTCCCTCAAGGGCTTTAGAAGGATTAAAAATACGGGAGTTCACCGCCTCCTCTGGAGCTTGGCAGTGACGATCTCTCCCTACTTTTGTATCTTGAGGTGTGTTAAAAATAGAAGGAAGAGTAAATGAGGGCTTTAGCGCTTCCCTAAAGAGACGGGCACGAGCAACGTTTCTTTCCTTCTGCTCTTCAAGCCCAGGCCAAGGAAAAACTTTAGAAGGAAGAAGATCCATCCTATGAAGGAAGCGCGTTGGGGCATACTGAGGATGGGAGGAAGAAAGAGATTGAGTTTCCTCCTCGCTCAGGCTGGTGTCCAGCCCTGGCAAGATAACCATTCCTTGTGGTAACTCAGCAATGGCCTGAAGAAGGCGCCCTGTTGCTGGCATGGTACCCGTCGAGCCAGCTGCTAAAATGGGATGTTGGGGGGGGACCCTTTTCCAGCGAGAGAGCATTTTATCCACCATCTGATGATGGCGGATATAAGGTTCCTCAAATCCCTTTTCTTCTATGATCTTTGGCCAGTGAGTTGTGATAATCTCAAGAAAATTAAGGGTTAATTGCCAATGACTTGCAAATTCGGACGGAACAAGATGGAGGAGACACTCCCATGGTATCTTTTCAATGGCAGCTTGATCCATCAACCTGAGGAGGCTTTTGGCAAGCTTTAGAGAAAGGAAAGGAGAAGAGGGAATTCCTGATTTTTTCGTATAGTCTTCAATGAGATGAGTCAGAAGCCCTAGGCGCTTAAAAGGAGGAATGAGCGGGCGCAAACCGATCTCATCTTGAGGAGACCTTAACCCTTCTTCATCTTCATCGAGATCTCCCAAAAACGAAAGTTTGGGAAGAAGCATGCATTGCCCATTTCCTTGATGTATGAAAGCACGTTTGAGTTCAAGAGCCGCCCGTTTTGTGGGAAGAAAAACTTCCATCTGACACAGATGAAAAGGATCCTTTTGTCCCATCCGAAACAGCCCCTTCGCGAGACTTTCTAAAAAAGAATACCCTGATGGTATGTTATAAACCCCAGCCATAGCTTCACCCATTTGTAATCAAAAGAAAGCAGAGATTTTTTCAAGCCTTAATCCCATCATTTTCCTCTCACACGAGGACAGGTAAAGTTGGTTCCGTAGCTTTTAGGAACAATAGAAGGGGGGGTAGGATTGCCTATTACATAACGTAATCCTTTAACTTTCGCAAATTGGAGGGCTTCACTTAAAGAGGGAAAAGGAAGATGAAGTTGTTCGTGCGTATCCCCCGACGTAACCCATCCCATAAGAGGGTCGGGTATCATCGGGTCGTTTTTTTCAAATTCAACAACCCAATGGTTTATTTTTCCTTTACCTGATTGCATAGCCGTTTTACAAGGTTGATAAATTCGAACTGTCGTCATAGTCTCTTCTCCTGTGATAAGATATCACAGGGAATATTTTTAAGGTAAAGAAAAAAGATGACGAAGGACGTTCTCCTCACTCCCATTGCTCGACGAGGTTTTATGCTTGTTCTTTCCTCACCCTCGGGTGTGGGAAAAACAACGATAGCCAAAGATGTTTTGGCTCTTGAAACGGAACTTGATCTTTCGATCTCAGTGACAACTCGTCCTAAACGGAATTCCGAAAATGAAGGAAAAGATTATCATTTTGTGGATGAAGGTACTTTTTTACAAATGGTGCAAAAACAAGAATTCCTAGAATATGCTCATGTATATGGATATCATTATGGAACACCTATTGCTTCTATTCAAAAATTGCTTGCCCAAGGCATGGACGTTTTATTTGATATCGATTGGCAAGGAACGCAGCAACTTAAACAGGTGTTAATGAATGATTTGGTAAGCGTTTTTCTTCTTCCCCCTGCAATGGAAACCCTAGAAAGTCGTTTGCGTCAGCGGGGAGAAGATTCGGAGGAGACGATCAAAACTCGCATGTGCAAAGCTTCTGCTGAAATCAGCCACTGGGCAGAATATGATTACGTCATCATAAACCATACGCTTCAAGAAAGCATTGTGGCTGTCAGATCCATTCTTCAAGCCGAAAGATTAAAAAGGCGCCGCCAAGTCGGCCTAGCTCATTTTGTAAATTCTTTAAGAGGAGAAGAATAACTCGTCTTTCGCCACCAGATAGTCCTCCGCTGGAACAGGAATCTTTTTGTCTTTATCCTAGCCCGTGTCTTGGGAAGAAATTTCTCTCCTGCTGCCTAAATCTTCTCACTCAAAATTTAAAATCGGCTTCTTAACAGACGACCAGATAGGCTTTTGAAGGCGCCCGATAAGCTCTTGGTGTAAGGCGAGCTCTTCTTGACTGGCTATATGAGGTCGAGGAGGACGGTTTTGTTTTTCTTTCTTTTCTTCTATCGCAAATGTCGTTTCCTGGGAAGAAAAGTGTAGCGATAAACCGGGTTGTTTCCCCCCTATGAGTTCTAAATAAACTTGCGCGAGTAGTTCAGCATCTAGGAGGGCGCCGTGTTTATCACGTTTTCGATTATCCACCCCAAATCGCTTACAAAGAGCATCAAGGCTTGCAGGAGACCCCGGGAATTTTTTCCTTGCCATGATGAGTGTATCAATCGCACGTTCAAAAGGAACTTCTGAAAAATCATGTCCTTTCAACTCTGCATTGATAAATTTCATATCAAACTTGGCATTGTGAATGATAAGGGGCGCATCTTCAATGAAATCTAAAAAAAGGGCCCCCACGTCCTTAAAAGGAGGATGACTTTTTAAAAATTCGTAAGATAGGCCATGAACAGCGTACGCCTCCTGAGGGACTTCTCGTTCAGGGTTAATATAGGTATGAAAAATACGACCGGAGGGGATGTGATTGATGAGCTCAAGACACCCAATTTCCACAAGACGATGACCTTGAGTGGGTTCAAACCCAGTTGTTTCTGTGTCTAAAACAATTTCTCGTGCCACACGGGTCTCCTCTTAATATGTGTTGGCCATTTCCCTTGCCATTTTGGAGCCGGTTTTTGAGAAAGTTGGCGAAGCATTTCTCTCACTTTTTTTAGAATATTTCCTTTATCCAGTCCAGTTCGAATTACAAAATTGCTAAGCTTAAGTCTTTCTCGTTCATTCATTTGGTAAGAAACAAGGGCTTGAAATTTCATCAATGTCATATCCTTACGTTTTAAGACTCTTTTCTTTCTTAAAAAAAGGGGAGCAGAGGCTATGAGAACAGAATGGCAATAGCGATCCAGCCCTACTTCATATAGCAAAGGAACATCAAGAGCAACAAATGGAACATTAACCCTTTGATTTTTTAATAGAAATTGTTTTTGGCGTTCCATAAGTTTTGGATAAAGAATGGTTTCCAATTGGGTTAGATTGGAAAAAGAGAAAACGACAAGGTTTGCGAGTTGGTTTCTATCAATTTTTCCCCCTACAAGGACCTCTGGCCACAAAGCTTTAATTTTTTTTTGAATATCAAGGTCAAATGAGAGAAGCGCATGAATTTCCCTATCGGAACAAAGAACAGGGACGCCCTCCTGTCTTAAATATTTAGCAAGCGTAGATTTTCCTGCTCCAAGCCCCCCTGTCAGCCCTATAATCCACATAAGGCCATCCTGAAGGATAAGATGTGAGTATTCTGGGGATAGAAAGTGAATTTCTCCTTAGCCTTCCTCCAGAATAGGATAAGTCGATGATATCTACAAAAGAACCCCTCTGTGATTTCTTTTTTCAAGACGTGTGCGTACTTGTTCCCCATGCTCATTCTTTCCCTTTTTTTATCTCAAGATATCCCCACATTTGTAAACAATTCACCCATCTAAGAATACGCTATTTTTATGGGTTTTCCACAAAAATTACATTTTTTATAAGAAGGCTCTGTCTCAAAAAAATAAAGGTGTGGACAAACAAGAAATAACAATTTATCCCCATCATTAAGAGGATACACTACTACAACAACTTTTTATAATTTATAAATATAAAGAAGAGGTAGAAGAGAAATGTCCAAATTTTTAGACCTCTTTCAAGGAGAACAGTTTCCCACTCCCCCCGTTTGGTTCATGCGTCAAGCAGGCCGGTATTTACCAGAATATCTCGAGATTCGAAAAAAGTGTAAAACTTTTTTAGATCTCTGTTATACACCGGACCTTGCAGCTCAAGTTACCCTCCAACCTCTTTATCGATTTGAGTTAGATGCGGCTATTTTATTTTCCGATATTCTGGTGATTCCCGATGCTCTAGGCCAACAGGTTTCGTTTGAAGATTCCAAAGGACCCTGTTTATCTCCTCTTTCTTTAACGTCCTTTCAAAATTTTCTATCCTTGGATCGGTTCTCTGAAAAAAATGCTCCTGTTTATGAAACCATTCGTTTGATACGCCAAAAACTTTCTTCTTCTAAAGCCCTCCTTGGGTTTGCGGGAGCCCCTTGGACACTTGCTCTTTATATGTTGGAAGGAGGGGGAAGTCGGGATTTTGCAAAGGCCAAGAGCCAAGCTTTTCAGCAAGAAGACCTCTTTTCTGATTTTTTGGATTTTCTTACGGAAGCAATTTCCTTACATCTGATTGAGCAAATAAATGCAGGCGTTCATTCTGTTCAACTGTTTGATACGTGGGCAGGACTCTGTCCTGCAACCCATTTTCAAAAATGGATTCTTCAACCGGTTCAAAAGATAGTGATGACCGTCCGAGAAGCTTTTCCTTACTTGCCAATGATAAGCTTTCCAAAGGGTATCGGCGCCCACCTTTTAGACTATGGGCTTCACTCAGGTGTTTCTGCATTGAGTTTGGATGCGAGTACCCCGCTTTCGTGGGCTTGTGAAAAACTTCCTCTGAAGCTCATTCTTCAAGGTAATTTAGACCCTCTCCTCCTTGTTGCGGGGGGGGATCCTTTAAAAAAAGCGATTGAATCTATTCATGGGGGGATGAAAGAAAGGCCTTATATTTTTAATTTAGGCCATGGAATACTCCCTCAAAC
>JBEPVR010000015.1:0-23474 GCA_041690915.1 Alphaproteobacteria bacterium | reverse complement strand
TATAAGGAATAGCCTTAATAAGATTGCGTAAAAATTGAGCAGCTTCTGCTTTTCCCTACTTTTCTAACAGCTCCACGTAAACAACCTTACTTACACGATCAATAGCTACAAAAAGATATAATTTACCTTGTTCTGTTCGCACCTCGGCGATATCGATGTGGAAATAACCAAGGGGATAGGTTTTGAATTTCTTCTTTTGTTTCTTATCACCTTCTAGATCTGGCAAACGGCTGATTTCATGGCGTTGGAAGAGGCGATGCAAAGAGGATCGGGTTAGGATTGGAATGCTAGCCTGCAAAGCATAGAGGCAATCATCTAAGGGCAGTAATGTATGCTTACGAAAAGCAATACATATCGCCTCTTCTGCGGGACTAAGAACTGTGGATTTTACTTCCTTTGGCCCCATAGGAGAATCTTGAACAAACTCACGTTTTTTCCATTTTGCTACCGTCTTGCGGTTGATAGCATATCGCTTAGCAAGAACGTCTAAGCTCTCTTGACTATTTTGGATTGCCCGACGTACTGCCTCTGTCGTTTTGGCGCACCCGTGTAATATTTGTCCCATAATTCCTCCTTGGAGGGTAATCCAACAAATAATACACCATCACACCCTGGGACTAAATATCAACTTCATATTTTTCCTTTTAAATAAATAGAAAGTGAGCTCACATAGCATAGAGTAATTTACGTTTCTCTTATTACTATCTAACAAATAACGCAAGAAGGTTATCAGAAGGTCAACATGGCTTATACGTCCGCTTTTCCCTCGGATCAATTCTAAGATATCAGGATTTTTCTTATTGGGCATTAAGAAGGAACCTGTCGCATAGGCATCTAATTCAAGGAAATTGAATTCCTGCGTGGCCCATAAAATAAGATCCTCGGCAAGACGGGATAAATGAACCCTCATAAGGGAGCCAATGCTACAGAGTTCAATGACGTAGTCTCTATCACTAACGGCATCGATTTTAATTAGCCTATATTTATCGCTGATTTTGAATATCCAAGCCTCAGAATTTGGGCTTATCGTTTTGCATACCCATCCAGGGCAAGAAGTAGTTTAGCCTATTATATGGATCGAAAATATGTTGCCTTTTCTCCTAAAAACTCTAAAGCTTTAGGCATCTTAGGGACCATCGCAGGGGATGACACTGTCCTCCTCATCATTAAAAGCAAAGCTGATTTAGAAAATGTGTTCTCCCTCATTCGGAAGGAATTTCCATATTTAGGTTTATAATTCTGGAGTATGCGAACATGCTTTACCATTGACAGAAAAATTTCTGGGGGAGGGAGATATAGAGCGTCAGGCATTTTTTTGAAACGTGAGAAAATTAGTCCTAAATTTTCAATCAAACTTCAACACCATAAGATGTTCATCATAAAGTCTTTCACCTACTCTTAAAGATTGTGAGGCAGTTCCGTAAATTTGGAATCCATGCCGCTGATAGAGTTTAATAGCAGCATGGTTCTCCGCATTAGCTGTGCAATTCAGCTGACGAACTCTCTGGGAGCATGACGAGACGTATGAAAATAGTTTCAAAAAAGAAAGAAAGGATCGATGCTTCAATAAATTTGTGGGATGCTCTCACAGATCAGGAGACTTTCAAAACTTATCAAAAAACTTTTCTATCTATCTTTATATAAACACTCTCTTATTTTTAAATTAATTTTGAAGCTTTCGACGTTGAACATAACTCTCTACATAGGCTTTGCTTAGATCAGATAATAATTCATGGGTGATTGGGCTCTCATATGTTACGCGAAAAAATTTAATATTGTCGCCATAGCCTCTTGGAACATAAAATGGCAAATGCTTATAAGTGGGTCCGTAGCCCCACTTAGACTCAATTCTACCATCATCGCAATAGATGCCATAATGTAAGTCAATATCAATAGAAGAACCACTATCTTTAACGAAATAGACTGCTAAATCACCCTCTATTGGCTCTTGAACTTGAGTAAAAAGTGTGTGCAGACAGGGCATTATGTGATTCTGAGTTATTCCTTCGTATTTGCACGTGCTATCTGCTAAGGGGGGCCTATAGCGAGGTGCCATTGTACGATCTATCTCTAAGCTTACTCCCAACACTTTTGTTAAAGCATAATCGAAACACGCGCCATAAAAATTGTTTGGAACAAGTTCAAATTTACGTTCAGGAAATTCTTCGTTGACTGCCCACTCACCACAGCGTAACTTTGATCTTAGGAAAGAGTTTGGGCATGAAGCTTTGCGTGTGCCGTCCTCTAGACGCTCCCACAGCTGAATTTGCTTTACAATTCTTTTTTCAGGAGAGAGAGTTTCTAGGCTAGTCTCATACTCTTTAGAAATATAGCGACTAATTAAAAATTTATTGTCCTCATGATGTGGAATTTTCTTTTCATAATCCCAATCAAGTCCACTATCCTCAGGCCATACCCCTTCATTAATAGAGTCGATTACATCCCGAATATGTCTTTTACCCATTTCGCTTCTTAAATAATCTATTGGATAATTAGCAGAGTTTATTTCTGCATATTGAATGATATCAGCAACAGAAAAAGGTGCCATTTTTACAGATACAGTAGGAACATAACCCTTTTCGCTTTCCTCCTGCATTGCCCATGTTGAGCTGGTGAAAATGGATCCTAATAAAACAAGAAACAATGAAAAGGCAATTTTTTTACGGGATAAAATTTCCGCAATATATATCCAAGTCATATCATACAATCCTATAAATTAAAATTGAAACAATTACTATCTTTATATAGAGTTGTTTTTTATTTTTTCAAGTAAAAAAATTAAATGGACTTGAGTTAAATGAAAGCTCGAAGTATTTACGCCTCATGCTGCTGACGAGGTGCTCAAGATGAGTTCTTTCTTTAGTAATCATAATAAGACATAATATCTGCTATGAATGAGACTTCTTTTGTTTCCTCCCGCGCGCCCAAATTGTTTTTAACACCCCTTTTGCGCCTATTGCCCTATCTTTGGCCGTCGGACTCTTTAGGGCTGAGAATACGAGTTGTGGTCTCTTTACTGTGCTTGCTTCTTTCCAAGATATTTAACCTCTTAGTACCGCTTTATTTTAGAGACGCTGTGAACATTCTCTCTCTTGAAAACGAAAATGTTATTATCGTGCTCCCCTTAGGCATACTTTTAGCCTATGGGGCAATGCGAATTCTAAATGCTTTTTTTAGTGAAGTTCGTATCGCTATTTTTGCTCCCGTTGGGCAACATGCGACCCGTAAAATTGCTGTAATGATTTTTACCCATCTTCATCGTTTAAGCTTACGTTTTCATTTAGCGCGAAGAACGGGAGGGATAAGTCGCATTATTGAACGAGGAACAAGCGGTATTGAAAATTTTTTATGGTTTTCTGCAAATAACATTCTGCCTGCTACTCTTGAAGTTATTTTTATGACAACTGCTATGTGGCTTCTTTATAGCTGGAAGTTTGCCTTTGTTACACTCGCAACGATCTCTGTATATGCCCTTTTTACAATCCTCACCACAGAATGGCGAACACATTATGTTCGTAGAATGAATACCATGCAGGACCAGGGGAATACCCGATCTATTGATGCCCTTTTAAATTATGAAACAGTTAAATATTTTACAAACGAGGATTATGAAGCAAGACGCTTTGATACGATCCAATCTTCTTTTGAAAAATCTACAATCTTATATCAATGGTCACTTGCTGTATTAAACGGTGGCCAGGGTATTATTATTGCGATAGGTACAACTCTCATCATGATCTTAGCAGCAACGGAGGTGGGTGATCAAAATTTAACGGTTGGTGATTTTGTGCTGGTGAATAGTTATCTTTTGCAAGCTTTTATCCCTCTTGGAGCCTTAGGATATGCTTATCGTACCCTTAAACAATCTCTTGTGGATATGGAGGGGATGTTTTCACTTTTAGATGAAAATGCAGAAATTCAAGATAGCCCAACGGCTCGACCCTTAAAGATTACTGCAGGAGAGATAGAATTTCGAGATGTCTTTTTTTCCTACAATCCAAATCGCAAAATATTAAAACATGTTTCGTTTCAAATTCCCGCGGGAAAAACAATGGCAATTGTGGGAGAAAGCGGTGCAGGAAAATCCACAATTTCTCGTTTGTTATTTCGATTTTATGATGTTACAGAAGGAGCAATCCTTATCGACGGGCAAGATATTCGAAATGTAACCCAAGAAAGTCTTCGGAAAACGATCGGAGTCGTTCCTCAAGATACAGTTCTTTTTAATGATACGATTTACTATAATATTTCTTATGGCTACCCTGAGGCCTCAGCTACTGACGTCGAGAAAGCCGCCCAGCATGCTCAAATTGATACTTTTATTAAAAATCTCCCTGAAGGATATCATACGCTTGTGGGAGAAAGAGGCCTTAAGCTTTCGGGAGGGGAAAAGCAAAGAGTCGCTATTGCCAGGACACTTTTAAAAAATCCGACCATTTTTCTTTTTGATGAGGCTACGTCTTCTTTAGATACAAAAACTGAAAAAAAGATTCAAACGAATCTTTTAAAGATCTCTCAAAATCACACGACTCTTATCATTGCCCATCGCTTATCGACCATTATCCACGCTGATGAAATATTAGTCCTTCATGAAGGCCAGATTGTGGAACGGGGCACACATAAATTCCTTCTGGCCCAGCAAGGTTCCTATGCGCATATGTGGAAGCATCAACAAGATAAGGAGCATAACGCTCCTTATCCTCCTACCTAATTTTGTCTATCTAAAACCATGCGCTCGTTGAGAAGACCCTCTTTTGGAGAACCCGCGTTTGGAGGTTTCTTTTTTAGAATCTATAGGCTTTGATCCCGTGTGTTTTTTAGGCCCATGCTTTGATAGGGGAGGATTTTGAAAAGACCTTTGTTTGGTTTTCTTTCGAGGTTGACTAGGGCCTGTAGAATGAGGCTGAGCTTGCCCAGGATTGAGGAGCTGATGAATCCGTCTCCATTTTTGGCCATCTTCTGGCGAAATGAGAGAAAGAGCTGAGCCTTCCATTCCCGCTCTTCCCGTACGGCCGATCCTGTGAATATAATCTTCAGGGCATTGGGGGAGATCATAATTTATGACATGCTTAATATGAGGAATATCAAGTCCACGGGCTGCAATGTCGGTTGCTACCATAATTCGTTTCTTTAAATTTAGAAAATTTCTTAAAACTTCTTCTCGCTTGCGCTGTTTTAAATCCCCATGAATAGCTGCAGCGTGATGGTTTTGACCGGAAAGTTTTTCTGCAAGGCGGTCAGCTCCATGTTTTGTTTTCACAAAAATGATAATTGAACCTTCACGCTCATTTAATTCTTTCACTAGACAAGGAAATTTTTCTGTATTTGAGGTTTGACGGGTTTCTTGCTTAATCTTCAAAACGGGTGCGTTTGTAGATCCGATAGTAATATGTTGGGGATTCGTCAGATATGTTAAGGATAGGGTTTTAATGGTGGGCGGCATTGTGGCTGAAAACATGAAGGTTTGACGTTCTTGAGGGAGATGATGAACAATTTTTTTCAAAGCTTCACTAAATCCCATATCCAGCATGCGGTCGGTTTCATCAAGAACTAAAAATCGCGTTTCTCCTAAGCGTAAAGTACGCCTATTAAGGTGATCATTAATCCGTCCTGGTGTTCCAATAATAAGCCTGGGCTTCTGTTTTAAGGCAGAAAGCTGCTTAAACATCGATTCGCCACCAATGAGAAGAGCCGAATCAATTTTTTTTCCAACCAGAGCACGCGCTGCTGTTTGAATTTGAGCTGCCAGTTCTCGTGTGGGGGCGAGGATAAGACCCATCGATCCAGGTGCATTCATTAAATTCGTGATTAAGGGAAGGAGGTAGGCAATTGTTTTTCCTGTCCCTGTTTGGGCAGAAGCTAAAATGTCGCATCCTTCGAGTCCTGCCGGGATGGCTTTTTCCTGAATAGGCGTTGGAACCGAAATGCTCATTCGAGCAAGAGATTCATTAAGAAAAGAAGGAAGGCTAAAAGAGGTAAAAGTTGTCATGGAATTACCAGTCTATAAGAGGAGTAAATATATTTAACTTATATGTAAGGTGTAAAGTTTAAAATAGCTAGGAATTTATTTTTTTATCTTTTTCTTCGCGAGACCCGATTGTGTACTCTTAATAATCTCATGCATCAGCTTCTTTAAAAAAACCTTGGAACATCGAGTGTGCTTGCAATAAATTATTACAAGAATTCTGATCTATGTAACTATTCATCACCGCGTTGAGGAAAAGGGGTGTAATTACAAAATATCTTTTTATTATGGACTCGTACTCTCATAAATACTTATGACAGATCATAAAAACAAGGACTCCATAAAAAACTGACATTTTAAAAATTTTATGATCTTTAAGAAAGATGCTCAATATTGTTAACAATATAAGGCTGGGGTAAGAAACTTCTAAAGCTGGAGCTAAAAATTTTTCAATTCCTCGAAAATCTAAGAGAGAAACCAAGAATGAGGTCGCAACTGTTACAAATAAAACAATTGGAAATTTACGATTTGGAATTTTAAAACATGAGCTCAAGTATTGTGCGTAGATATTATTCAGGGCGACAGCCGTCGTTAAGCATGAAAAAACAATGATAATTCCAATGAGCAAAGTGGCTTTTTCTCCCAAAAGATGGGCAGCAATTGTGGGAAGAATAAGCTCTGGGGATACCCCCGCTGTAAAGGAGTGGTAATAAGCTCCTAGGAATACAAACCCAAGATAGATGGCAGCTAATAAGCTAGACCCCACCAAACTTGGCTTTAGAGCGGCTCTGATCATTTTTCCATGACTCAGGCCTTCTGGCATAGCTTCCTGAATTTGCTTAAAAATAAGGGATGAGAAAAAAAAGGCCGCAAACAAATCCATAGTGCGGTAACCACGTAAGAATCCATCTGCAAAGGCAGAAGGTTCTCTCATCGTGTTCAAGCCTATATCTGGTGCCATTAAAATGCCCATAGAAATGAGGATGAAGAGGGCAATAAGCAAGAAAGGCGTCATCCATTTTCCAAGGATAGAGATCATAATATGTTCTTTTAATCCAAACATAAAAGTCGCAATACAAAAGACAAAACTAAAAGCAACGAGGGATATTTGAGGGTATAGATACCCAATGCCTGCATGAGCAACTGTTATACACCGAGGAACTACCCCAAAAGACCCTAATAAGGATAATGTGAAGAGAGGGAGAACAAGGCGGGAGAGCTCTCCGGCTTCTGCGAAGAAAGCATTATAACTCCCGCGGTGAAGTTTAATTACGAATAAACCCAAGAAGGGAAGAAGAATTCCTGTCAGAAAGAGCCCTAAAAACCCTAACATCCACTGATCCCCCGCGTTTCTCCCAATCTCTAAGGGAAACACCAAGTTCCCAGATCCAAAGAACATGGAAAATATGGCAAATCCATAAATGAAAATATGTTTGTATTTTTGCATCGTCGTCTTTCTAAAATGAAGGTTAAAACATAGGGTTGGTTTGGAGAATGTTTATAGGGCCGACACGGCCACGACGACGATTTTATTAACGAAGAAACTTAAGAAAAATAATTGAAGAGAAGTAAAGGAGCTTTGGCCCCCCTTTTTCTGCTCATAAAACCTTAAGCTCCACTTTTTTAATTTCAACTTTAGTGCTTTCATTCATATTTTACTTAAAAACAAATAAAGAGTATTAATAAATGCAAAATCCCGTAAAGAATCTCACATCCTAAAATAAATTGCAACACTTCCTTCGGACCTTACAAAAAGTTCTTTCCTAACAACGCCTCCTCCTTTTAGAATAAACATTAAAAGAAAGGAGGGTGGAGTGCGTTTTAAAACTTTTCTATTGAGCTTGTTTTTTCTCCTACCTTCTCCTCTTTTTGCAGGAGGAGTGGTACTTCCGGGTGAAACGTTAAGCTTATGGTGGGCTTTGCCCTTTGTGGGTCTCCTTGCATCATTGGCACTTATGCCCCTTCTTGTGATTCACTTTTGGGAAGCTCATTATGGAAAGGTTGCATTAGGGTGGTCCTTTCTCACCATTTTTTCTCTTATAAGCGTTTTTGGAGTCTCTCTTTCAAAAGTCGTCATTTTAGGAACTCTTTTCCATCATTACCTTCCTTTCGTTATCATGATTGGTGTTCTTTATACGATTGCAGGAGGGATTCAAATTGAAATGGAATCTCATGCAACCCCTCTGTTAAACACGGGTCTTCTTGCCATGGGGACGTTTTTGGCGGGATGGATCGGAACGACGGGAGCTTCCATGCTCTTGATCCGCCCTCTCCTTCACATCAATCGCGATCGCAAGATGCGCGTTCATCATATGATTTTTTTTATCTTTCTTGTCGCAAATATTGGGGGAGCTTTAACTCCTCTTGGGGACCCCCCCCTCTTTATTGGATTTTTAAATGGGGTTTCCTTTTTTTGGCCGCTTGAACATTTACTTTTGGCAATGGTAATGATGGCTTTTCCTCTTCTTCTGGTTTTTTATGGCTTGGATAAATTCTTTGTGAGGAGGGAAGGGCTCGCCCTTCTAAACACATGCCCCCGCATAAAAATTAAGGGGGAGAAAAATGGATTGCTTTTTATAGGAGTGATAGGATTGGTTCTCTTAAGTGGTCTTTGGAAACCAGATCTTACGATAAGCGTTGGAGGAGTTGCCCTTGAGGCTCAAAATGTGATCCGGGACGGTGGTCTTATTCTTTTGGGGATGCTCTCATGGATGTTTACCCCCGCTGAAATTCATAAAGCGAACCATTTTTCTTGGGAGCCATTTAAGGAAGTTGCAAAACTTTTCTTTGGGGTTTTTATGACAGTTATTCCTGTTATTGCCATACTTGATGCGGGGCTTCATGGATCCATGGCTCCATTAATTTCAATGGTGGAGATCGAAGGACATCCTCAAAACCTGATGTACTTTTGGTTGTCAGGGGGGCTTTCCTCCCTATTGGATAATGCGCCAACTTATCTGGTTTTTTTCCATATGGCGGGGGGGGAGGCTTCTCTCCTGATGTCTTCTCTGGCACGAACGTTGGAAGCTATTTCATTAGGAGCTGTCTTTATGGGGGCGATGACCTATATTGGAAATGCTCCCAATTTTATCGTCAAAGCGATAGCTGAAAGTCAAAAAATCCCTATGCCTAGTTTTTTCGGGTATATGGGGTGGTCTTGTGGAATCCTATTGCCGCTCTTGCTTCTTTTATCTTGGTGGCGGTTTTAGTGCGGACTGGCTTAACTTTTGAGCCACAAAGGATTGAGGCTAATTCCTGCTTATACAGCTTCGATGGAGCATTTTCTGGTGAAGGCATCTTTTTCCAGTCATATTCTTAACCGATTAATTCGAGATATAGGATGTCTTTTGGATTCTTATTTTCATCCACTTTCCATAATTGGCGTAAATCGGGAAGTTCAAATCGACCTACAGATTGCAAACCATTAGCAACATGTTGTAAAATCATTTTACTGTATTCATCTAATATAAGACCGCAAAATTTTTTTTCTTCTAATAAAGTTTTAATTGGAACCCACTGCGCTTGCTTGATCTCGCTTTCCTGGATATTTAATTCTCCAGTGTATTTTTGTGCCATATAAACCTTACTACTTTGATTAGAATTGTATTTACTAACATGAATTCTTTGAATGTCAGCTATAAATTTGAGATCTTTTTCGTCAATAGTAAAACCAACCTCTTCTTGGGCTTCACGTATGGCCGTCGCTTCTGCAAATTCTCCTGGCATGACTTGCCCGCCTGGAAAACCCCACTCATTAGGCCGTGTTACATCTTCAACAACTAACACACGGCCATTATCGATGAGTAATATCATTGCCCCAGAAATATTTGTGAGGGGGTACGGGACCTCGGAATCATTGCGAATAATCCACTCCGTATGTTTCTCATCGGTAAAATGATGTTTAAAACCAGCTTCAACTAAAGAGGGAACGAAAGAAAAATTTTCAATATCAAGATGAATGATAAAGGCTTTTTGGGGGTTAGGCCCGATATAGTTTGCCACGAAAGTCTTTAATTTCTCGGAAACTGCGGATTCTTGAATGTCTTCGAGACTTAAAT
The DNA here is from genome assembly GCA_041690915.1 of Alphaproteobacteria bacterium. Classification (GTDB taxonomy): domain Bacteria; phylum Pseudomonadota; class Alphaproteobacteria; order UBA9655; family UBA9655; genus UBA9655. The sequence continues at coordinate 13,451 of JBEPVR010000015.1, read as the reverse complement.
AAAAATCTCCAAACGAGTTTTTTTTATAAAATATTCCCGTAAATTTATCTTTAATCGGATCTGAAAATTTTACAGCAAAATTAATTTGGGGCAATAAAATAAGAAAAGCTAAAATTAAAATGATATATCTCTTCATATCAATTTTCTTCTCTGGCTCATCGTAAGTTTATTAAGTAAATTAATTCTTTTATTTATTTTTTTGATTTAAATAATATTCAACAAATTGATAGAGCAATACATATTGATCCTCAGAAACCATATTTGGCCTTTGAAGGGAAAGCCTTAAAACAATTTCTTCGACACTTATCTCATGAGCTTTTGACTGATCGAGCAAGTCCGCAAGAACAAAAGCCGCAATGAAAGTCCCAGTTCTCCCAACGCCTCCTGCACAATGACAGGCTATAGGTCCCTTGTATTTCGATTTTTGATAACTAAGCCGAACGTTTTGAACTAATTGGTAAAGCTCTTTAACTTCTACTCCCCTATCATCGGCCCAGGCATTCGTGTAGAAATAAGGTATTTCAACGGGATTTACTGGCCACCCAGGCAAAGATACATCAAGACTTAGGAAAACAGACTCTTGGTTTTCTATGAGTCTACCTTTCCAGTAATTAATTGTTCCTGCATTTGTAAATTCTTCTTCAGGTTTCAATCGTACTAAAATGCTCGCGCCATGATTAATGAGCAATTTAAAAAATGACATACGCATTAATTCAAGAGGTTCCATCAGTGCAATAAAATGATGTCCATGAATAAGTATAGTACTCGCATTATAACTTCCATCTGTACAATTATAAGAAAAAGCTATATTTTCAATAGTTCGATAAAGCCCTTTTTCCAAAAGCCGTTGGTCAACCATGTAATCTTTTTGACAGATGTGGGGTGATCCCTCTGGATTGCGATACCATAAGTTTTGCCTGAACAAGTGAAGTTTACGAAATTCCTCACGGATAGATTCCTCAGATTTTTTTTTGTAAGGAATAAAAGAAATCTTTTTTTTCACTTTGTTCCAGCGGTCTTGAAACTGAGCTTCAACTTCAAATAAGTGTTGTTCTCTGAATTCAAGAGGAAGGGCTGAAAAAGTCCTTGCCCCGGAAATAGTATTTAATGGTGAAATTATCATCAAAATTATTATCCAATACCTGATCAAGGAAATAATCATTCTTTAACCTCAATTTAAAATAATTTGCTTTAAGATCAATCTGATGTCACATAATAAAAAATTTTTCAACAAAAATAGCAGAAGTTCTCGCTGGTTCTTGTTTTTTGAGGTTTTATTGCCATTCTTCATTCTTTTTATCCCGCTGAAAATCCTCTTAAGGGAGGGCTTGATTGTAAATTATGGGCGCACTCTTTTTCAGATTTTGAGAGCCATCATTTTATTCCCGTGGATAAATATTTAAAGGAAAAAATTTCATTTTAAACCCTTCGATTTTTTGTGTCTAAAATTTGTTAAATATTAATGTGTTAATAAAGTTTTTGAACATCAAAAGGGGCTTCTTTTTCTTTAAAGACTGTGGATAAGTCTGTGATCATTTTCATCCCAGATTATCCCATTGAATCCCGTCATAGCCCATGTTATACCATTCAAATACACTTGATTCCAGAAAGATAGGGATCGTGATATTTTGATGAGCGGGGAATGGCATTATTTCTATCCACATTTATTAATAAACTTGATAAAAAGGGTCGCGTTTCCGTTCCTGCCTCTTTTCGTCTTGCTCTTTCAGGACAAGCTTTTCAAGGAATTGTTGTCTTTCGTTCCTATAAATTCCCCGCCATTGAAGGGATGGGAATTGATCGTATGCAGCGCCTTAGTGACAGTGTGGATCAACTGGACCTTTTTTCAGAGGCTCAAGATGACTTAACCGCTACCATTTTTGCCGATGCGCACATGCTCGGCTTTGATGGGGATGGTCGTATTGTGCTACCTCCCGTTTTATTAGAGCATACCAAAATACAAGATAACGTGGCCTATGTAGGCCATGGGGCTACCTTTCAAATCTGGAATCCGGATGCTTTTGAAGCTCATCAACATGAGGCCCGCCAACGCGTACAGAACAAACAAGCGACTTTAAAGCTGAAAGCGGATTATGCATAAGCCGGTGATGATTTGTGAAGTTCTTAAAGCGCTTACTCCGTGTGATCAAGAAACTTATATTGATGCAACCTTTGGAGGGGGCGGGTACTCACGCATTCTCTTAGAACAAGCCAAATGTTCTGTGGTTGCATTAGATCGTGATCCGGAAGCCAGTGAGCGCGCTCAGCTCCTCAAGAATCACTATCAAGATCGCTTTTCATTTGTCGAAGGGCGATTTGGGGATATGCTTAAGCTTGTACCTTCCATAGGCTATGACGGCATTGTCTTTGATCTCGGAGTTTCTTCTCCTCAATTGGATCAAGCTGAGCGGGGTTTTTCTTTCAAAGCGACGGGTCCGTTGGATATGCGTATGGAAAGAAAAGGGCTGAGTGCTGCGGAGGTTGTGAACACTTTTGCGGAAAAAGAAATTGCGCGTATTTTATGGGTCTATGGGGAAGAGCGGCGCTCTCGTGCTATTGCGCGTGCAGTTATTGAAAAAAGGAAAGAGAAGCCCTTTACGACAACCACTCAACTGGGAGATTTAGTAAGAGCAATAGTTGGGTTTGAGAGGCCAGGATTTGATCCCGCTACAAGAACGTTCCAAGCTCTACGTCTTTTTGTAAACGATGAATTAGGAGAGTTAGAAAGAGGTCTTGAAGCTTCAGAGAAGCTTCTCAAAGAAGGAGGACGCCTAGTCGTTGTAAGTTTTCACTCTCTTGAGGACCGAATTGTCAAAACTTTTTTTAAAGAAAGAAGTGGAAATATGCCTCATTCGTCTCGTTATTTCCCTGATGCTCCCCGCCCTCAGGCAACGTTTCAACTGAAGAGTAGGAAAGCCTTAATACCACAAGAAGAGGAGATAAAAATAAATCCTCGTGCGCGTTCTGCCCGATTGAGGTGGGGAATTCGTGTGGAGAAGGGAATTTAAATGCAACGCTCAACAGTCTTTTTCTTTTTCTTGTCTCTTTTCGTGGGATTTGTTCTCTTTAAAGTAAAGTATGAAGTGGTGGCCGTTGAACAACAATTGGAATTGATTCTTCAACAGACTAAACGAGAGAAGGATACGATTCATATTTTAAAGGCGGAGTGGAGCCATTTAAATGAACCCCAACGTCTGCAAAAATTAGCCGAAAAATTTTTGGACATTCAAGCTATGAAGGCAGAGCAAATTGTAGCTATAAGAAGTGATGTTGGAGAGAAAGACAATTTTAAGGACTTCTTCCCGCAAGCGTATCTTGCATCTGTGAAAGGGGAAGAATGAATCAGCGTAAGCTTTATATTCCACAGGGATTTCACGAGACGAAGCGCTGGCATGATGCAAAGTCACTCCGACAAGCTCTTGATACGGCGAAGACGCGTCTTTTAGTTGTAAGCGGTACTTTTTTGCTTGCTTTTTTAATCATTGCAGGGCGTCTTGTTGATGTGAGTCTTCTAAGAGGGAGTGGGGAAGAAAATTCTGCCCAAATAAGGGCTCTTCACGGTATAAACTTTCGCGCTGATATCGTGGATCGTAACGGGGAGCTTTTAGCAACGAGCCTCAGCACATTTTCTCTTTATGCCAACGCTAGAGTCGTCTTGGATGCCAACGAAGCAGCTGGGAAACTTACACTCGTTTTACCAGAGCTTAATTATAAAGATACTCTTCAACGTCTTCAGTCTGAAAAAGGATTTGTGTGGCTTGCTCGCCATCTCACGCCGCAAAAGCAAGTAGAGATTATTCGTCTTGGTATACCGGGGATTTATTTCAAACAAGATGAACGGCGCGTTTATCCTCACGGAGAGCTTTTTTCTCATGTGTTAGGGTATACAAATATTGATAATGAAGGGTTAGGAGGCGTTGAAAGGAAGTTTAATAGCCATCTTTTATCAAAAGAAAAGCCTTTATACTTAAGTTTAGATATTCGAGTTCAACACGTCTTGAGAGATGAGCTTTTAGCTGGCATTGAAAAATTCAAGGCCCAAGGAGGAGCTGGGGTGGTGATGAATGTGCGGACAGGGGAGATTGTTGCAATGGTTTCGCTGCCGGATTTTGATCCTAATCAGGTTGGGAAAATGGGGTCTCACAAGGAAGCCCTTTTTAACCGGATTACCTTAGGAACCTATGAAATGGGATCGAGTTTTAAGATATTTAATACAGCTCTTTATTTGGAAAGTGGGACGGGAAATATTTCTACAAAATTTGATGTTTCTGCTCCTTTACGAATCGGGCGTTTTAGGGTTCCAGATTTCCACCGGGCTCATTATCCTTTAACGGTGGCCGAGGTTTTTACTGAATCCTCAAACATTGGGTCAGGAAAGATGGCAATGCAAATGGGTTCCACCCTTCAGAAACCATTTTTTGAAAAGCTTGGGTTTTTTCAACCCGCTTCTCTCGAAATTTCAGAGATAGGATCTCCCCTTTATCCGAAACAATGGAGCGAATCGACAACAATTACAGCCTCTTATGGTTATGGCATTTCCATAAGCCCTTTGCAGCTTGTCACTGCCATCGCTGGTGTTGTAAACAATGGTATTATGCAACAGCCAACGCTTATAAAATTAGACCCCTCCCAGATCAGAAAAGGACCTCGTATTCTTTCTGAGAAAACCTCGGAAATTATGCGGAAGTTGATGTATATGGTAGTTGCCCAAGGCAGAGGAAAAAAGGCTCGAGTTCAGGGATATGAAGTGGGAGGAAAGTCAGGAACCGCCAATCAGATTTCGGGGAGTTCTTACCAACAGGGGAGTAACATGACCTCATTTGTAGGCGCCTTTCCTATGAGTAGTCCTCAGTACATTGTCCTTATCATGGTAGATCGTCCTCAAGCGATCAAAGAAACCTATGGATTTAACGCTGCAGGATGGAATGCGGCTCCCATTGCTGGAAAAGTTATTGGGCGGATTGCCCCGCTTCTTCAAGTAATTCCCACAAGTGAAGCAAGAATGAAAGGGGAAGAAAATCCCATGTTGATTCATGCAAAAGCGCAGCAAAGAGAAGGACATTAATTCGTGGATCTTGCTCCCTTTATCGAAGCAGGAATTTTGATTCCTTTAGGGAGTGAACTTCACATGCCGACGTCCCTTTCTCTCAACTCGCAGAGAGTAGAAAAAGGAGCTCTTTTTGTAGCCATTTCGGGCAATCAACACGATGGGACGGCTTTTATTGAAGAAGCTTTATGTCGAGGGGCGGTAGGCATTGTGGTGTCTGATGAAAAAAGAGTCACCCATCTTAAAGAGCAGCACCCCACCGTTTCTTTTTTTGTAGCCAGTAATGTTCGTAAAGCGGCAAGTCTTCTAGCCTCGTCTTTTTACCCTCTTCAGTCAAACAATGTTATTGCCGTGACAGGAACGAATGGAAAGACGTCTGTTGTCTCTTTTATACGCCAGATTTGGCATCACTTAGGGTATCCTGCAGCAAGCTTAGGTACATTGGGCCTTATTGTGGAAGGGAGGCCCCTGCCTCCTCCGACGGGGACCGATGGAATCAATACGCCGGATCCCGTAAGGCTTCACCAAATCCTTCAAACCTTAAAAGAACAACAGATTGACCATTTGGCTTTTGAAGCGTCGAGCCATGGCCTCCACCAGCATCGCTTGGATGGTGTGCGTCTCAAAGCGGCTGTTTTTACTAATTTTTCTAACGATCATTTGGATTATCACCCTACCTTAGAGGCGTATTGGGAGGCAAAGTTGCGCCTCTTCCAGGAAGTCTTGGTTCCTGGATCATGTGCCATTTTGAATTCGGATATTGCTGAATATAAACAGCTCCTCGCCCTTTGTCAGAAGCGTTGTCTAAAAACAATCACCTTTGGTAAAGGCGGAGAGAGGATTCGACTTACCTCTGTCATTCCAAAAGAAGGATGTCAGGATGTTTCTTTAGATATAGAGGATAAACCCTATAATTTTACTTTACCCCTTGTGGGTCAATTTCAAGTTTATAATGTAATGGCAGCCTTAGGAGCAGTCATTGTTTGTGGAGGAGATATCACACACGCTGTTGATGCGTGTGTGAATTTAAAGGGGGTCCCGGGTCGACTGGAGCAAGCAGCTCCTGGCATTTATGTGGATTACTCTCACAAACCTGAGGCTCTTGCCGTAGCTCTTAAAGCCTTACGGCACCACACGAAAGGCAAGCTTTGTGTTGTCTTTGGCTGTGGAGGGAATCGGGATGCTTTTAAAAGACCTATGATGGGGGAAATTGCAGCGAAGCTTGCGGATAAAGTTATTGTTACGGATGATAATCCCAGATATGAAAATCCTGCGGACATTCGGAAACAAATTCTTGCAAAATGTCCGGGAGCAAGCGAAATTCCATCGAGACGAGAAGCCATTGCGAAGGCTATAGAAGAAAGACAGCCGGGAGATGTGATCTTAATTGCGGGTAAGGGCCATGAGACCTATCAATTGGTAGAAGATCAAGTCTTACCCTTTAACGATGTGGAAGAAGTTCAAAAGTACGTGAGAATATGACAAATCTTTGGGATTCAAGGAAAGTAGACGAAGTTACAGGAGGAGTTTCTTCTGAACCATGGGTATGCTCAGGCATTTCTATAGATACGCGAACGATTGCAAAAGGTGACCTTTTTGTGGCTCTTAAAGGTGAAACAGCGGATGGGCATGCTTTTCTTCAAGAGGCAATGGAGAAAGGAGCAGCTGCGGCCGTTGTTTCCGAAGCGTTGGAGGCTTCTCTTCCTCTTTTGCAGGTGGTAGATACTCTCCATGCCCTAGAAAAGCTTGGCGTTGCCGCGCGAGAGCGATGCTCTGGGACGCGTATAGCTGTTACCGGAAGTGTCGGGAAAACGGGCACGAAGGATATGCTCAAGTGGGTTCTTAAAGATCAGGGCCCGACTCATGGAAGTGTTGCAAGCTATAACAACCTGTGGGGGGTACCTCTAACTCTTGCGCGCATGCCTCAAAACACCCAATTTGGTATTTTTGAAGTGGGGATGAACCATTCGGGAGAAATTCGACCTCTTGCACACATGATTAAGCCTCACATTGCGCTTATTACCTCTGTTGTTGAATGTCATATTGAATTTTTCAAGTCTGTGGAAGACATCGCTCGAGCTAAAGCCGAAATTTTTGAAGGAATGACAAAAGAGAGCGCCGTTCTCTTAAATCGGGATAATATTCACTTTGATCTCTTATCTAAGTTGGCTAAAGAACATAGATTAGAAGTCTTTTCTTTTGGAAAGTCTGAAAAGGCGGATTTCCGCCTTCTTTCCTGGGAAGCCGAAGCTGAAAAAAGTAGAGTGACTGCAGAAATTGGAAAAGAACAAATTATCTATACGCTTCCTGTTCCAGGTATTCACTGGGTCCTTAATAGTCTTGCTGTTTTAGGGGCTGTTTTCTTAGCGGGTGCTGATGTGAGACATGCGGCACAAAGTCTTGCGACAGTAGAAACTCCTTCTGGGCGCGGCAAATGGTATAAAGGAGATTTTGTGGTCATTGATGAAAGCTATAATGCAAACCCTACCTCTATGCGCGCAGCCCTTGCCGTCTTAGGACAAAATAAAAAAGGGCGTAAAATAGCTGTCCTTGGGGATATGAGAGAAATGGGGGAGAGGTCGCGCGAATGCCATGAAGAATTACTCGAGCCTCTTTTAGAAAATAAAATTGATCTTGTTTTTTGTTGTGGTCCCTATATGGCTCACTTGTATGAGCGCCTTCCAAGCGCCATGAAAGGAGGGTATGCATCAACGTCGTTAGAGTTGATTCCCTTTGTTTTGAAGGCTATTAACTCTGGCGATATTATCAGCGTCAAAGCTTCCTTAGGAACGCGCATAAAGCCTATTGTGGAGGTCCTTCTAACTCTTCAAAAAAATCTCCTAAAGAAAGTAGGTTGAGCCATGTTTTATTACCTATATACACTTTGGGGCCAAGAAAACGTTCTCTTTAATCTTTTTAGATACATTACCTTTCGAACTGCGGGTGCTCTTTTAACCAGTCTTTTGATCAGTTTTTTATGTGGTCCATTGTTTATCAGATGGCTTAAAAGCTATCAACACCAGGGGCAACCCATACGAGATGATGGACCTGCCTCCCACCTTTTGACAAAGCAAGGAACTCCCACGATGGGAGGGAGCCTTATTCTATTCGCTCTGACGTTTAGTACCCTTTTATGGGCCAATTTAACGAATGGATATGTATGGGTTGTGTTACTACTTACCCTTGGTTTTGGATGTTTGGGAGCCTTTGATGACTATTTAAAGCTCACGAAATGTAATTCAAAAGGGCTTTCAGGTAAGAAGAAGCTTTTTTTTCAAATTGTGATGAGTATTCTTGCAACTTATGCGGTAATGAAATTAGGTAATCCCGAGCTTGCAACAAGCACTTCTGTTCCTTTCTTTAAGAATATTCTTATTAACCTGGGATGGTTTTATGTGCCGTTCGGAATTCTGGTTGTGGTTGGAGCTTCTAATGCGGTCAATCTGACGGATGGTCTTGATGGCTTAGCCATTGGCCCCGTCATGATTGTAGCGGCTTGTTTTGTTCTCATTTCTTATCTTGTAGGGAATCACGTCTTTGCCAATTACCTTCAAATTGCTTTTGTGCCTGGTGCAGGAGAACTTGCGATTTTTTGTGGGGCTTTGATTGGAGCAGGCCTTGGATTTTTATGGTATAATGCGCCACCAGCCAAGGTCTGGATGGGGGATACAGGTTCTCTTGCAGCAGGAGGGGCTCTGGGGATGGTAGCTGTTATTGCGAAGCATGAGCTTGTCTTGGCGATTGTAGGGGGGCTTTTTGTGATGGAGGCTATTTCCGTTATCCTTCAAGTCGGCTATTTTAAGCTCTCTGGAGGGAATCGGATTTTTTTAATGGCTCCTATTCATCATCACTTTGAGAAAAAAGGGTGGTCAGAACCAACTATTGTCTTTCGCTTTTGGATTATTGCAGTTGTATTGGCGTTAGCGGGGCTTTCAACCCTTAAGTTACGTTAAGAAGATGATTATTCCGACTCATTTCAAAGATAAGAAAGTTGCGGTTTTAGGTCTCGGCCGGTCTGGAAAATCGGTGGTGCGGAGCTTGCTCAACGCGGGAGCTCAAGTCTTCGCTTGGGACGACCAAGAAGGAGCACGAGAGGCAGCTCGAGAGCAGGGAATTCCCCTTATGAATCTTCATTTCCTTGAATGGGAAGCGGTCGATCATCTGATCTTAAGCCCCGGCATTCCACATCACTATCCCGCTCCTCATCCGGTTGTTGCGCGGGCACAAATTGCAGGTTTGCGGCCCTTGAGCGACATTGAGATTTTATGCCAAAGCCAACCTCAAGCTCGCTATATGGGTATTACGGGTACGAATGGGAAATCAACGACGACCACTTTGATCGGTCATATTCTTAAAAAAAGCGGTGTATCAGTAGAAATAGGGGGAAATCTTGGAATTCCAGTGATGGAGTTGAATTCTTTAAAGGAGGAAGGGATTTATGTGTTGGAGGTGTCTTCTTATCAACTTGAGATCTCCCCAAGTCTCCATTTTAACTTAGGCATTTTGCTAAATATTACTCCTGACCATTTGGAACGACATGGGGGCATAGATGGGTATATTGCTGCAAAAAGGCTTATTTATAGAAATGCAACGGCTCAAGATATCTTGGTCATTAGTGTTGATGACCCTTTTTGCTTAACGATCTATGAAACTTTAAAAACATCAAAAAAAGTGAAACTTCTCCCCATTTCTATCTGTAAAGTGCTCGAGGAGGGTATCTATGTAAAAGAGGGGGTTCTTTATGAAAAGTCTCGCCCTGTTTTAAATTTGAAAAACTTTTGTCGGTTAAGAGGACAACATAACTGGCAAAATATAGCAGCAGCCTATGGGGCTCTTAGATCTATAGGGATTGAAGCAGAAACCATTTCTCAAGGTATAGCTTCTTTCCCTGGCCTTGCCCATCGTCAACAAGAAGTCGCTCGTTATAAAAATGTAACGTTTGTTAATGATAGTAAGGCCACGAATGCAGAGGCAACTGCAAAAGCGTTCGCATGTTATCAAGGCTCTCCCCTTTATTGTCTTTTGGGGGGGCGACCAAAGGAGGGAGGAATAATAAATCTCAAACCTTATTTTTCTGCTATTCAGCATGCTTTTTTATATGGAGAAGCGAGCTCAAGCTTTTTACTTACCTTAGAGGGAGAGGTTCCTTGTACAGTATGTGAAACCCTCCAGGAAGCTACAGAAAAGGCTGCAAAATTAGCATTTGAGGGTCCTCAACAGGAGGGAGTGGTGCTTCTTTCCCCGGCATGTGCAAGTTTTGATCAATTCACTGATTTTGAGGAAAGAGGGGAAGCTTTTTGCAGGTATGTCCAAGAGTTAATAGATTTAGAAAAAAAGAAAGCTTACATCTAATGAACATTTCTGCTCTCACCAAGAGAGATAGTATGCTCTCATTAGCTCGTACAAATACAAACTTGATTGGTCAGTGGTGGTGGACAGTTGACCGGTGGGCCTTAGCGGCTTTAATGCTTCTCATTCTTTTAGGGATTCTTCTTGTTATGGCAGCGAGCCCAGCAGTGGCCGACCAACATCATTGGAGCTCATTTCATTTTATCAAAAAACATATTATTTTTTTGCTTCCCACTCTTATGCTTTTAATAGGGCTCTCTCTTCTCTCTCTTAAAGAGATTAAGTGGGTTTCTCTGGGGGTATTGGGAATCAGCTTGGTTTGCCTTATGCTGACTCTCTTTATGGGTGTTGAAATTAAGGGGGCAACACGTTGGCTTGAACTAGGGAGTATTTCCCTTCAGCCCTCGGAATTTGTTAAGCCATCTTTTGCTGTGGTATGTGCGTGGTTGTTTTCCAAACAACAAACTGAATCTTCTTTTCCCGGAAATTTGATTTCCATTTGTCTTTATTTGTTTGTTGTTACATTCTTGTTATTTCAGCCAGATTTAGGGATGACGGCCTTAGTTACAATTATGTGGTTTTCTCAGTTTTTCTTGGCGGGACTTCCTCTGCACTGGATTTTACCAGTCGGAGGATGTGGAGTTGGAGGTCTTTTTGGCGCATACTTCCTCTTCCCTCATGTGACCCGTCGCGTTGATCACTTCTTAAATCCAGAGTGTGGAGATAAGTTTGGCGATCGATATCAAGTTAACCAAGCCTTAGAAGCCTTTATGAACGGGGGGTTCATGGGTCAGGGGCCAGGAGAAGGAACGGTCAAAAAGTATCTTCCTGATGCACATGCTGATTTTATTTTTGCTGTTGCTGGGGAAGAGTTTGGAATGATCTTCTGCATTCTGCTAGTAGGTATTTTTGTCTTTATCCTCTTGCGTGCCTTTTATCGTCTTTTTGATGAAAGTAATCTATTTGTTGTTCTTGCCGTTACAGGCCTTGTTGTTCAGTTTGGATTGCAAGCGGTTATTAATATGGCATCGGCTCTCAGTCTAATGCCTCCAAAGGGAATGACTTTACCCTTCATTAGTTATGGGGGGTCTTCTATGATAGCTCAAGCCATTGGAATGGGAATCGTTTTAGGTCTTACCCGCAGAAGGATTGGGAATTATGAGTAAGCTCATAAAACGCATCGTCTTAGCAACAGGTGGAACCGGAGGACATGTTTTTCCTGCCCAAGCTTTGGGGTGTGAGCTTTCAGCGCAAGGATATGAAGTTTTTATATTCAGTGATGGTCGAGGGTATCAGTTTAATGATGCTTCCTTTTTAGGAGTTAAGATTCCTGCGTCTCACCTTAGAGGGTCGATGAAGCAGAAATTAAAAGGCGGGATAAAGCTAATAAGAGGAATGGGAGCCGCACTTTATCACTTAAGGCGTGTGAAGCCCCATGTTGTTATAGGGTTTGGGGGGTATGCTTCCTTTCCTACCATGATGGCTGCTAGCCTGCTTCGTATTCCTAGGGTTATTCACCAAGCGGATGCTTATTTTGGTCGGGCGAATCGTCTTTTAGCTCCTTTTGTGACCCAGATTGCCACCTCTTTCCCCCAGGTGGAAAATATCCCCAGATCTTGTCAGAATAAAGTGAGTTTTACAGGTTTACCTGTCCGCCCAGGTATTGAACCTGAACTCTATGAGTCTCCCGAGAAAAATGATTCCTTTCACCTTCTTGTGACGGGAGGAAGTCAGGGAGCAAAAATTTTTGGAGAGGTTATTCCGCGAGCCGTTTCTCTTTTAAACCCTGTGCTTCAAAAGCGTCTTCATATTAGTCAGCAGTGTCGGGCAGAATATTTAGAAATGACACAAATCCTTTATAAAAAAACAAAAGCCCATGTTGAACTTTCTCCTTTTTTAGACCTTATGGGAGAAAGGTATAAAAAGGCTCATTTAGTTATCTCTCGGGCGGGGGCCTCGAGTGTTACTGAAATAGCGATTGTAGGGCGACCCGCACTTTTTATTCCTTACCCTTATGCTATGGATGATCATCAATTCTATAATGCACAGCAAGTTGTTGATGTAAAAGGAGGATGGATGATGCGTGAAAAAGACTTTACTTCTAACGAGTTAGCTGCTTATTTGTCAGAATTAATGACATCTCCCTGCAAACTATTACAAGCAGCGGTCAACATACAAGCCCTTGCAAATCCGGATGCTTCATTAAGGCTTGCACACCTTGTGAAACTGATCGCAGCTTAAGAAAGAAAATCATATGACTCTTAAAGATCTTGATGATAAGCATATCCACTTTATTGGCGTCGGTGGCATTGGCATGAGCGGTATTGCTCAACTTTTAGCTCAACGAGGCTATCAGATCAGTGGTAGTGATTTGTCTTTAAATGGAAATACAGAAAGGCTTCAAAAGGAAGGAGTTCATGTTGTTTTGGGTCATAATCCTTCGATTCTTGAAGGAAAAGATATTATTGTTACATCAACAGATATCAAAGAAACCAATGCTGAACTGAAAGAAGCGCGTCTCCGTGGACTTCCTATTCTTCATCGTGCCGAGATGTTGGCTCTTTTGATGAGAGATTATCAAGGAATCACAATTTCAGGAACTCATGGAAAGACAACCACAACTGCTTTGATGGGATGGGTGCTAGAAAAAGCTGGTCTTGATCCCACGATCATCAATGGCGGAGTGATGAATACCTGGGAATCCAATGTTAAATATGGGCAGGGACAGTGGTGCGTGGTGGAAGCGGATGAATCTGATGGAAGTTTTTTAAAACTTCCCAGAAAGATTGCTCTTGTTACTAATATTAATCTTGAACATATGGATTACTATGGATGTGTTGAGCGGCTTTACGATGCTTTTGAAACTTTTACGACCCGCCTTTCTGTGGGAGGGGTAGCTGTTTTAGGAATTGATCACCCTCAAGTCTATAGCCTCTGGCAAAGAATTAAATCGGAGCAGCGATGTCTAACATATGGTTTGCACTCTGAAGCGCATGTGCGCGCAGAAAATATCAAAATGACTTAAAAAGGAGCTCTTTTTGACCTGGTCTATCAC
>JBEPVR010000014.1:0-23482 GCA_041690915.1 Alphaproteobacteria bacterium | reverse complement strand
CCAAAAAGAGTCTGAAAATAGTCAGATATGTTTTTTTTCCTCCGTAATAATAAGGTCATAAAAATCACAAGTGCAAGACATTGGAAATTCTTAACAATCAGCTCATCTTAAAGGCCCAAGTCTCTTTTTCAATCTCTTCCAATGCTTTTAGGTCTCGCAAATAATGAGCCTTACAAAAAGCATGAAGCCCATTCTCCAGTCGAAATAGGGTTCCCCATGATCATAACTTATTGCTGATCACATCAAGCCATTGGATCTTTTTCCCTAAACTCGCTCATTCCCATTTCTGGCGAAGTCGGGTCATGAGGGTATAATGGGATGATCTCAAATAATTTAAAACCAATACTTAACACCAGCTGCAAAGGCTGTGGAAGCATCATGAACTCCATGGAAAGTTCCAAATAATCCTGAGCGATGGTGATAGCGAAGAATAAAGGCCCATTGGGGGTAACAGGGAGACGAGAAAGTTGCTTCTGCCATTACATAGTTGAGTGTTTTATTTGTATTATGCTTTCCTCGTCTTTTAACTTCCAGTTTGGGCTTACGCGTGGCAATACTTATTCCTTCTCCAATAGCCAAGGTGGTGGGGAGAGTGTTGTTCCACGGAAATGATTTCCAGCGGGCGAGAAGAGCAATGGGATTGAACTCAAAATGTTTCTGGTCTCCGAAGTGCTGGACGGCTGTGGATTCAAGCTCCCAACCAAGGCGATTTTCCAGATAAGTTCCCACTTCTTTAGAAATAGCGAATCCAGCTATTCCTGAATGGCCAAAATCGACGTTACGAACAATCTTGCTAGAGGTTTGAGAAGTCAAGGGCCCGCTAAAAATCGTCGCTGCCCATCCTTTTTGCCACCAACATGCCCATGATTTGGTCTGTGGTTGTTGACAACAATTTTGAGCCATAAGATCTTGGCTTATCAACAAACATAATAATCCTATAATATACCGCATTCTTACTTTCTCCTTTTATTGTTGCGGAACAGAAATACCTTTTCGTTGAGTACCAAATAACAAGCTTCTTGGATTTTCATCAAGCTTTTCAAAAAAACGCGTCGCGGTTGTAACCATGTCGCGCGTCTCACTTAAAGTTCGGAAGATTTCATAAGAGCCGGTTTGAGTCAATGACTCCAATGCGGCGTGGTTATCTTTTAAAAAATTCGCAATATCGGTGGCAGCGGAATCTACTGTTGTTAATGTTTTTTCGGTAGAACGACTCAGGTTTTGGAGTTCTTTATCAAATGTTATCAGGGCAACGCTTGCATTATTAATCAAATTGTTTAAAGGATCAGAACTTTTCACCAGATTTTTGGAAAGGGTATCTATATTTTTTAAGGTATTTGAAAAACGAAGTCTATTTTCCTCATTAAAAGTCGCATTGATACGATCAACGAGGTTCGTGAGTTTATTCGCAAGGCGCGGCAATGTTGTCATTATTTCTTCTACGCCTGAATATCGGGAAGAAATAACAGGGTATTTTTGCCCGGGCTTGGCTTTTAGAAGAGGGCTGTTTTTGCTTCCCCCATAAATTTGTACAAATTTATATCCTGTAAGTCCTTGCAGCTCGAGAGAAGCATAAGCATCTTCTTTGATAGGGATACTGTCTTTAATAGAAATAGTAATATTCACTCGCTCAAGATTAGCAGAATCAAGTTCAATTTTTTTAACGATACCGACAGGCACGCCAAGATAATTTACAGCTCCTCCCATGGTGAGACCTGTAACAGACCCCGGAAAATAAATGGTATAAAAATTGGATTTTTCATCAAAGTCTGTTTTTGCAATCCATAAGAAAAAACCTAAGATCCCCGCTATACACAAAAGGACGAAGGTGCCAACAATCAAATATCCAGCGCGTGTTTCCATATTTACTCCATTAGGCCTGCAAGAGCGGCCTGTCCCCGAATTCCGTGAAAGTATTCATGGATCCAAGGATGATCGTTCTTTAATAAGAAATCTAATGTCCCTACAACGGCATGTTTGTCAACTAAGACTGCAACGCGATCGCAAAGTCGTTTGATACTATCCAAGTCATGAGTGACCATCACAACAGTTAAATTAAGATTATCTCTTAAGGTTAAGATAAGATCATCAAAAGCAGCAGCTGAAATAGGATCAAGGCCAGCCGTGGGCTCATCTAGAAATAAGATCTCAGGATCCACCGCAAGAGCGCGCGCTAAAGCAGCTCTTTTTACCATGCCCCCGGAAAGCTCAGAGGGATATTTAAAGAAGTCTCCTTCCTCCAGACCCACCATCTTTAACTTTATAAAAGCCATTTCACGGGCCAAATCTTTTGGCATATCTTCCATATCTTTCATAGGGAGTTGAATATTTTCTCCCACGGTGAGAGAGCTAAAGAGAGCGCCCCCCTGAAACAAAACGCCCCAGTGAGCCTGTAAATGCTGCTTCATAATTTTTTCGAGGGTGCCTGCTTGCTTGCCTAAAACTCTAATGATGCCATGTTTGAGAGGGACTAGCCCTAAAATCGCTCCCATGAGAACGGATTTACCTGCACCAGAGCCTCCCACAATCCCAAAGATTTCCCCTCGAAATATGTCCAAATCCAAGTTGTCATGAATGACCTGATCACCAAACTGAGTGACAAGCCCATGGATTGAAATGATGGGATCTGGCCGGATCATTTAAATACCTACTTTGGAGAAAAATATAGACAAAAGAGCGTCAGCTAAAGTGACAAAAAATATTCCTTCAACAACAGAACGAGTCGTGCCAATACCCACACTTTCTGCCGTTCCTTCTACCCGCATTCCCTCAAAGCAACTCACGATGCCGATAATGGCTCCAAAAAAAGGAGCTTTCAGCATGCCGACCCAAAAGCTACCCATTGTAACTGCCTCTCCAACCCGATGAATATAAAGTTGAGGAGAAACATCTAAAGAAAAAATGACCATAATCCCTCCCCCTATAAGTCCTGCGATGTCAGAAACAAAAGCTAAGAGGGGCATAATGAAGATAAGAGCTAAAACGCGGGGAATAATAAGAACTTCCATAGGACTTAGCCCTAAGGTGTTGAGAGCGTCAATCTCTTGATTGATTTTCATAATTCCGAGTTGGGCCGTAATAGAACTTCCTGTACGCCCAGCTATCAAAATAGCCGTAATAAGAATTCCTACTTCTCTGAGAACAGAGATACTAACAAGATTAATGGTGTAAATTTCTGCCCCAAAACGACGTAATTGTTCTTCTCCTTGGTAAGCGAGGACCAACCCCAGGGCAATGGACATAACGATAATAATAGGAACGGCATTGACTCCAAACCGTTCCATATGGGCTACAATGGAAGTAAAGCGGAAACGTTTAGGATGCAAAAAAATAAAAAATAGCGTAACGGTGACTTGACCTAAAAAAATGATAAGATCTCTGGTTAAAAGAGCAATACTTACGCTTGCTTTACCCAGTTCAACTAATTTTTCTTCTAAAATTGAAACCTGTCTATAAGTTTTTTCAGGAGAAGGCTGATAAGTCTCTAGTCGAGAAGAAAGAGTAAGAAAAGCTTCGTTTTCATTTTGAAGCTCAATATGATGACCTTTTTGTTTAAGGGCTTGAAAGGTGCGATGCAAAAGCCAAATGCCTGTTGTATCAAAAGTTTGAAGGTCAGCAAGATCAAAAACAAGGTGGTTTGGAAAGTCTTTTAGGAGAAAATTTGCACAAACAAAGTCAGCTTCTCTTGCCGTTTTAGCCACCCATAAACCCTGAGGTTTAAAGATAACCATTTCTTTTTGAGAGAATTTCTCTATTCTAGGAGAGTGGGTAGGCATTTTTTTCCATGATGAAAGGTGTTTCCTCTTACGTTGTAATTCGCTATGTTAAAGTAAATTAAGAGAGATTACAAAGGAATGAAAGCAAAACCGAAACGATATTCGGCAAGTCTTGTTTTACCAAAAACTTTAGTGCTTGTTGGCATGATGGGAGCTGGGAAAAGCAGTATTGGTTGGCGAATTGCTCGGAAAATGGGAACTCCATTTTATGATACAGATCAAGAAGTAGAGCGGGCGGCTGGATGTTCGGTCGCTGATATTTTTGAAACGTGGGGGGAGAAAGCATTTAGAGATGCAGAGCGGCGTGTCCTTAAGCGCTTATTGAGTGGTCAAACTCAGGTGGTTTCTACTGGTGATGGCACATTTGTGGATGAGGAAAGTCGAACACTCATCAAAGAAAATGCTATCTCTTTATGGTTGAGAGCGGACCCTGAGATTTTGTATGAGCGTGTTATTCGAAGGGACACCCGTCCTCTTCTTTTTGAGGGAGATGCCAAGCAAATCCTTGAAGAAATGGTGGAGCGGCGCTATCCTCTATATGCAAAAGCGGACCTTACGGTGGAAAGTAATGATGATGCTCATGAAGCGACTGTAGAACGAGTGATGGAAGCCCTTAAGAATTATATTTATGATTAGAGCTGCATGAGAATCTTTACATGTTTCTTTAAGAAGCATACACTCCCCTCACATAAACAATGATAGAAAGCTCCATGAAGATTTTTTTTACCGTTCTTTCTCTTTTCCATTTGATGGTTGCACCCGCATACTCTCAGGAAGATGGTTTAAGCGGCAGCGACACGGGCAAGACACTTTATGTACAAGAAGAAACCCTTCAACCTAGTTCTGCTGTTGAAGATAATGACCCGTTTGAACCTGTTAACCGTGTTATCTTCGGACTCAATGACGTCCTTGATACTATTATTTTCGATCCAATTTCGGCAGTATACACAGAAGTTCTTCCCCAAGTCGTGCGTGAACACATCGGGTATGTTTTGCGAAACCTCAGTGAACCTATTGTTTTCGCAAATAATATCCTTCAAGGAGAAATGCAAGATGCTGAAGATACACTTCGGCGCTTCTTGATCAACTCGACCGTAGGCGTTGCAGGTATTTTTGATGTTTCGACGAGCCTGGATATTCCTTATAAGAAGGAAGACTTTGGCCTCACTCTTGGGCGCTTAGGGTTTGGTGCTGGGCCTTACATTGTCATTCCTATTCTTGGACCTTCTAACCTGCGTGATGCCTGTGGTCGTATCGTGGATTTTGCAGGTGATCCCATTAACTGGGTGGCTTATTTTGCGGATAGCATTTTTTATAGTAATTCTCGAACAAGTGCCCAAATTATAGATGCCAAATCAGATAGTGAAATCGTTGCGGATCTAAAGAAAAATATTGATCCGTATGCTACTTTTCGCACATGGTATAGTGAGCGGCGTAAGCATTTAATTGCTAAGGGAGAGCATCAAACTATTGATTCTCCTCGACCTGATGATGATGATTAATGAGCTATAGGAAAGGGTATTTATGAAAAAGTTTATTGTACTATTTGTGTCTCTTTTTATATGGACGCAAGGGGTTAATGCTGAGATTACGCGCGCTAAAGCTGAAGCCTTCATGAGTGAAATTGGAGAAAAAGTCATTTATCTATTGACGGACAATTCCATTTCTGACCAAGAACGAGCGGACCAGTTTCGAGAAATTCTAGAAACAAAATTTAATGTAAAAGCCATAGCTAAATTTGTTTTAGGGCGGTATTGGAAACAAGCGAGTGAAGAGGAGAAAGAAAGATTTTTAAATCTTTTCACAGAAACAACAGTGGCAAGTTATGCAACGCGTTTTAAAGAGTATACGTCTGAAAGATTTGATATTCTTGGTTCTCGATCCGAATCTGATGAAGGCGTAACAGTATCCACTCAAATCGTAAGGCCTAATGGCCCCCCTATCCCCATTGATTGGAAAATTTTTGAAAAAAACGGCGAAATCCGTATTTATGATGTGATACTCGAAGGCATTAGTATGAGCATTACTCAACGTTCAGAATATGCGTCTGTTATTCAAAAAGGGGGCGGACAAATTGAATCTCTGAATCTGGCTCTTGAAAAAAAACTCATGACTCCTAAAAAGTGATCCTTATTAGAAAGCTTTAATGAGTGGCCTAAGAGGAGAGATGTTGTACCTCGATCGTTTTTTAGAGATGATGGCTGCAGAAAAAGGAACTGCAAGGTCTACCTTAAGCGCTTATGAAACAGATGTAAGAGACTTTTGTAGATTCCTTAATAATAAAGAGCCTCAAGCTGTGGTTTCTAAAGACATTCAAGATTATATGATCACACAAAAACATCTCGCAGCTGCATCGGTGGCGCGAAGACTTTCTTCCTTACGTCAGTTTTATAAATTTTTGATGAGCGAGAGTGAAATTACGGAGAACCCCACATCTTTGATAGAGGCTCCTCGTTATCGACGCAAGCTACCCTCGGTTTTGAGTGAAAACGATGTGGATTGTCTTTTGGAGGGCACAAAGACCTGGAAAGGAGTTGAAGGAAAACGGCTTTCTGCGCTTTTAGAGATTCTTTATGCAAGTGGATTTCGGGTGAGTGAGCTTGTGTCTCTTTCCTATGTAACAGCGACTGAAGTTCTAAAAAATGAAAAACCATTTCTCATTATTCGAGGAAAAGGAAATAAGGATCGAGTGGTGCTTTTAACGCCTAGTGCTCTAGAGGCTTTAAGAGAATACTTGAATGTAAGAATTCATTTTTTGGAAAAAAACAAAGAATCCCCCTGGTTATTTCCTTCCACAAGTCGACAAGGGCACTTGACGCGCCAACGATTTGGGCAGCTTTTAAAAGAACTTGCTCTCAAAGTTGGTTTCAACCCCGCCCATCTTTCCCCTCACACCGTAAGACATGCTTTTGCAACTCATCTTTTGCGTCATGGCGCGGATCTTATGGTCGTTCAAAAACTTTTGGGACACAAGGATATATCCACGACTCAAATCTATACTCATGTTGCACGAGAAGATCTTGCAGAATTGGTTAATACCTATCATCCTCTAGCCGGTGAACTGATAAAAAAGTAGAATTTTTTATTGAATAAAGTGAAAAAATATATAAAATTATAAAAAAATAAAAATAAAGGAAATAATATGATTCGAATAAAAAATCTGTTTATGGGAGGATGTCTTCCTTTTATGGCTTTTGGACCTCTTATGGCTGAGTCTTCAACTCTAAGTCTTTTAGATTTTACTTTTGAGGGGAAACCCCTCGGTCCTGAATGTTTCCTCCCGCTTGTCTCTTCCTCATCCGCTTATGAGCCAGTGGTTCTGAAGGGTAATGCTTGTCAAGAAAAACAGCAAGAGTACGACAAGGAGAAGCTTAAAAAGGGAATTATTGGATATACGGTAGAGAATGAATCTCACATGATGAAGGCTCCCTACAGTTTTTATAGGCTTCTTGGGAAAGTTCATTTCCAAAATATGACGACACCCTCTTATGATCTTATTGAGTTGCAGTGGTCAAATGGAACCACAGAGAGTTCATCTGGACTCCTCGTCGTAGAAAAAACTGATAAATGGCTACGTTTAGTTCAGATGTTAGATCAAGGAGATCGATGCTTTGGATCTGTGCATGATGCTAAATTAGCGGAAGGAATTTTAACATATAATAAACAAATCACCGCTCAAGGCCTTTTCAATCTCTTATATCAAAAGAAGGAAACTAAAGAATCACCCCCTCTTTTCGATGATTGTGCAGTTTGTTGTATTGGAGAGGTTTCTTTAAAAAACAATCAAGTTGAGGGTATTCATTTTACGGTAAGTCTTAAAGATATAAAAAATAAATTGGCCCAAGAAAATGTGAACTCCCCTCAAGGATGTTTCGACAAGATCTTCGAAGGATTGCTAGAGACAGAGCAGACCTCACTTTCGTTAGATGAGTTAAAGGCTTTTGGCCAGAAAGTTACAGATCATTGTCTTGCAGAAAAAGACATCTCAAGTTCTTAAAGGGGAGGTTTTACTTGAATCTAACGCCTGCGGTCGTTAGATTCAAATCAAGACTCATCTCAGTATGATAGGATATATAGTCGATGTCAGTAACACTTGATTTTGAAAAACCGATTGCAGAGCTTGAGAGCAAACTTGCTGAGCTTCGCCATCTTTCCTCAAATGGGGAAGTTAACATTGTAAGTGAAGTTAAACGTCTTCAAGAAAAAGCAGAAAAACTCCTCAAAAAATCTTATCAAAATCTCACTCCCTGGCAAAAAGTATTAGTAGCGCGCCATCCCGGACGGCCTCATACAAGTGATTACATTAAGACCTTGATCACCGACTTTACGCCCCTTGCTGGGGATCGGGTCTTTGGGGAAGACGCAGCTATTATTGGAGGACTTGGGCGGTTTCGTGATCAGCCTGTTGTTGTGATGGGGCATGAGAAGGGAAAAGACACGGACCTACGTCTCAAACATAATTTTGGGATGCCTCGACCCGAAGGTTATCGGAAGGCAGCGCGTTTAATGCAACTTGCCGATCGATTTCAACTTCCCATCCTTACCTTTGTTGATACGGCGGGTGCTCATCCTGCTATTGAAGCAGAAGAAAGGGGGCAGTCAGAAGCCATAGCGCGGAGCCTTGAGGTGAGTGCAGCTATACAAGTGCCTATCATAACAACAGTGATTGGAGAAGGAGGTTCTGGAGGGGCTGTCGCTCTTGCCTTTGCTAATGTCATTATGATGCTTGAACATGCCATCTATTCTGTCATCTCTCCTGAAGGGTGTGCTTCCATTTTATGGCGCACACGGGATAAAAAAGAAGAAGCGGCTGCGGCTCAAAAACTTACAGCCCAAGATTTACAGCAACTTGGGGTTATCGACAGTATTATTCCCGAACCTCTAGGAGGTGCGCAACGAGGACCCCAGGCTACGATCCAAGCCGTTGGTGACGCTATTGAAAAGGCCCTCAAGCCCCTCCTTTTTCTGGATAGAAAAACAGTTCGTGAACAAAGACGAGCCAAATTTTTGGCGATGGGTCGATTGGGAATTCCCGCGTAATTTTCCATTACTTTTTCATTTTAATAAATTCTTAAATTATTTGATGTAGCGTGTTGGTTAAAATATATTAAATAAACCTCACTTAAAATTATTTAGGGAGACTCTCATGACACAAGTTAAAGAAATTATGCGGCATGACAAATTTGTCCTTGCGCCCACCGATACACTTAGCCGTGCAGCTGAAAAAATGAAAGAGCATGAAGTGGGCGTTATTATGGTTGAAGAAGAAGACAAAATTATGGGTATTATTACGGATCGTGATATAGTTGTTCGCTGTCTTGCCCAAGGGAAAGATCCCAAAACAACAAAAGTTAAAGAAGCCATGTCTTCTCCGGTTGTCCATTGTATAGAAGATGATTCAACGGAGGGCATTGCCAAAAGAATGGTTGCGGAACATGTGTGTAGGCTTCCCGTCTTAGATCATCATTTAAAGCTTCGTGGTCTTGTGTCCGTACGTGATCTGTGTGCTTCTGATAATGCAAAGGGTGGAGAAGTTGTGGCTAAGGTAAGGTCATAGAACGTTGGGGTCGAACAAACTTTGACACAACCCCAGGAAATGCTTTCCTACGGCTCAGCAGATGGTGTGGGAGGTGAACCTTTTGCTTGGTCCGTATTCGGTCTTAAAATTAAGATTTCATCAGGTCGCATATAGCCTAACTGAAGGCGAACTTGTTGGTCAAGCAGATCCCGATTAATACTCTCTGGTCGTAAGTCACGAACCTTGTCTTCTAGCTCTTGCCGCACGTGTGTTAGCTCTTGTAATTGATTTTGAATATGAAGAAGACGCTCTTGGAGCTGCATCCAAGCAAGAATACCCCTATCCCCCTGAAGAGAGTGGTAAATGAAGTACCCCATGACAGAGAGGACTATAAAGGGTGCAAGAGCTTTTTGACTCAGCCTGTGAAGATTACGAGTGTTAGAATTCATGAGGGGGATTTTAGACGAGTTTTAAATCTATTCAAACAAATAAAACCATTCTTTTAAAAAAGAAAACGACTTGCCTCTCACTTTATGTAGTTACGAAAAAGAAATATGAGTTACTGTGTCCCAAAAAGGCGATCTCCAGCATCTCCAAGACCTGGTATAATATAGGCTTTTTCGTTTAATTTTTCATCAAGCGCTGCCGTGTAGATAGGGATATGGGGATATTTTTGGTTAAAAACATGCACACCTTCAGGCGCGGCAACTAAAGCCATAAACTTTATGTTTGAGGCTTTCGCTCCATGCTTTATGAGTATATCGACAGCGGCCACGGCAGAATTTCCTGTTGCTAGCATAGGATCAACGAGGAAAAAGATACGTCCATTCGCATGTGGAAGTTTAACTAAATATTCAACGGGTTTTTTCGTCACTGGGTCTCGGTACATCCCAATATGGCCTTCATCAGCTTCTGGAATCAACTCTAAAAGCCCATCCGCCATTCCAAGCCCGGCTCTTAAAATGGGAATAATAGCAGGATTTGGACCCGTAATGATGGGAGCCTCCATCGTAGTGAGGGGAGTTGTAATTGTTTCCGTGGTAAGGGGTAAATCACGCGTAATCTCATACCCCATCAAAAGTGCGATTTCTCGAAGGAGCTGGCGAAAGGCATGCTTAGGCGTAGTGGCTTTTCGCATTTGCGTAAGTTTGTGTTGAATCAGAGGATGGTCAATAATGTGTAGATTTGGAAATTTTGGATGGATCATTGTTAACAATTTACCCTATGTTTGAGCTCATAATTACGTGATCTCTTCCTAGACATCAATCCTTAAATGTACGGACTCCTTTGGTTTTTTCAATTTCTTTTAAGGCTGCTTCAAAAATATCAAGACCAAAGTCAATTTCTTCTTGCGTAATAATAAGAGGAGGAGCAAAACGGACGACAGTTTCATGGGTATCTTTAGAAAGAACTCCTTTTAAACGCATTTGCTCACAAACTTCTCTTGCACCCACAAGATGTTTGTGAAAATCAACGCCAACCCAAAGACCTCTCCCTCGAACTTCTTTAATTAAAGGGGAATCTATTCTTTGAAGGCGTGTCATCATATAAAGTCCCAACTCAGCAGAGCGTTGATCGAGATGTTCTTCCTCAAGCAGACAAAGAGCTTCATAGGCTACAGCGCAGGCAAGCGGGTTACCCCCAAAGGTTGAGCCATGGCTGCCAGGCGTCATAAGAAAGAGTATATCGCGGCGGCTTAAGAAAAGAGAGACAGGTAAGATTCCTCCGCCTAAAGCTTTTCCAAGAATGAGCCCATCAGGTTGGATATTTTCGTGCTGAAAGGCAAACATTTTACCTGTTCGACCTAATCCAGATTGAACTTCATCAAGTATCAATAACACGTTCTTTTCAGTGCAAATGCGGCGGATATCTTTAAGCCATCCTTTGGGAGGAACGATGATCCCTGCTTCTCCTTGAATGGGCTCGACTAGAAACGCACAGGTGTTCGGGGTGATAGTTTCTTCTAAAGCTTTGGCATCTCCAAAAGGGATGATTTTAAATCCAGGGGTGAGAGGACCAAAATCTTTTTGATAGAGAGGTTCGGAGGAAAAGCTAATAACCGTTGTGGTCCGTCCATGAAAGTTATTTTTGGCCACAATAATTTCAGCGGCGTTTTCGGGGATACCTTTAACTTCATAGCCCCACCGTCGGGCTACTTTAACGGCCGTTTCTACAGCTTCTGCTCCCGTGTTCATGGGAATTCCCATATCAAAGCCTGACAAAGCACATGCTTTTTCCAAAAATGGAGCGAGTTGATCCGTATAAAAGGCACGTGAAGTAACCGCAATATTTTGAGCTTGTTGTATCAAAGCATTTAGGAGACGAGGGTGTCCATGGCCAAAACTAACAGCAGAGTAGGCGGTCATCATATCAAGGTACTTTCTCCCTTCTCTATCCCAAACCCAAACGCCTTTGCCCTTGCTTAAAACCACAGGAAGCGGAAAATAAGTGGGGGGACACACTAAAGCTTCTCGTGCAATAAAGTCTTGTGTGCTCATTTCATCCCCCTGTTTCCTAAAAGCTTTGCAAGTAAGTCTCTCATAAGAAGAAGAGTTTTGCTATCCTTATCCCGATCCGGGTTGTATTCCACAATTTCGAGAGCTTTAAAAGAAGGATCCTTTTGAATTATGGGAAGGGCTTCTAAAACTTCCTTAGCTTTTAAACCATTGGGTTCGGGGGTTCCTATGCCAGGCGCTTCTTTAGGATCAAACGCATCCAAATCAATAGAAAGACCAAAACCCTTGGTTCCTTTTTTGACCAGATGCAGCGCTTCTTGAAAGACAGATTTAAAACCTCTTTCTTCAACTTCTTTCATAAAATATATGCGTACACCTAAGCGTTTAAGGAGAGCCGCTTCCCCTTCTTCATAGCTTCGAATGCCAATAAGGCACAGATGGGGGGGGCTTAAAAGGGGACCTTTCTCGAGAATATTGACAAGGGTAGGGGGCCCAAATCCGAGCAAAATCGCTAAAGGCATCCCGTGATAAGCGTGAGAGGGAGTCGTCTCCATTGTATGGGCATCCATATGGGCGTCGATCCAAATAAGACCAAATTCTTGTTTTGCCTTCAAGTGATGGATAACTCCCGCCCAGGTTCCGGCCGCAACGATGTGGTCTCCCCCAATGACAACTGGAAGATGTTGATTCTGAAGAGATTGTTCTACAGAAAGGGAGATGAGATGGCAAAGATTTTCAATAAAAGGCAACGTTAAAGGACCTGGAGAAAGGGAAATTTCCTGTTCCGCTTTAAAAGGGAAGATTGTTTCTTTCCAAATCCAGTGAAATTTAAGAGATGATAAAATTCCTGAATTTTGAAGTGCTTCCGGTCCCTTCTCCGTCTCACGAATCTGAGCGCCCCATCCGGATGCAGCTCCAATAAAGGCTACGAGATGCATGATCTATTCCTTAAATAAAAGTGTAATAAACTAACCTCGAAAGAGAGAGTTTATATTTTAATTTTCTCATAAAAACCCTAAGTAATTATGAATAGATTAAAATAATGAAATTTAGGGAGGGAGGATGACACCAAGGGTGAGTAGTTACGAATAATTACTTGACGGTTTTATAAAAATGCAATGCCAGAACAAGCAAAAAGGGGTCTTTAGACCCCTTTCCATTGGATAAAAAAGTTTTAAGATGCTTTCTCATTTGCGGCTTTATTATCCGCAGAAGACGCGGTTTCTTTCAACTTAATATTTAGCTCTTCAGCACTCACATAACCTGGAAGAACAGTGGTCTCTCCCACAATTAACATTGGCGTTCCATTTACCCCTAAGCTTTTTGCAAGTTCAAGGGTTTGATCAATTTGAGCTTGGATGGCTTTGTCTTTCATATCTTGTTCAAGCTTTTTGGCATCAATCCCTAAGGAGCTTGCAATCTTTAAGATTTGTTTTTCTGTTAAAGCTTTTTCAGCGGAGTAAATGGCATTTTGAAGTTGTTCATATTTTCCCTGCTCTTTCGCAGCAAGCATAGCTTTAATGGCGATTTCAGAATTTGAGCCCATAATAGGAATATCTTCAAAGATAATTTTTAAATCCTTATTTGCACTTGCGACTGCGGGCAATTCTTTATGAAGCTTTTTACAATATCCACAATTGGGATCCATAAAGATGACAAGAGTTTGAGTTCCTTCAGGATTTCCCCCTGTAGGAGTTGCTGCATTTTTAAAAATTTTATCCTTATTATCAGCTACGGCTTGTTCCATTTTAGCAGAAGCTTCTTTCTGTTGTTTATCCACGGCATTTTGGAAAGAAGCCATGATAATATCAGGATTTTTAGTAAGATAGTTTGAAACAACTTTCTCGATTTCAGCGACGTGGGCTGGTGGAAAAGTGGAAGCTGCAGATTGAGAAGTAGCTTGAGCTGCAGGGGCGTCTGCTGCAACGGCATCATTTATAAGACTTAGACTTGCAAAAGATAACAGGCTTACATATACTTTTTTCATTGTTTATTCTCCCTTTCATTGAGGACCAAAGGATAAACAATTCCTAAGCTTTTCGCAAGAGACTTAACTCCCAGGACTTACCCAAATTTTAAAGTAGCCGAGCTGAAAATATGGAGAGTAATTTGGGGGGTAGGTTGAGGTTTAGGAAGCTTTTTAAAATAAATAAGAGGGATAGAATATCCTGCGATTAACCCTCAAGTCACCTCATCATCTTCTTGAGTAAGGACTGATTTTTTATAATCAGGAACAAGCGCATGCAGAAGGCGAAAAAGAGAATCCTGATCTTGATCTTTAGCAATAGTCTCAAGCTCATGGAAAGCTCGTGTTAAAAAGCCATGATCAAGGGTGCGGGGGTTTCCCATGGAAATATGAGGGTTAGATGTCGGAGAGAGGTGTTCAGCAGAAAGGTCTTCAATAAGTTTTTCTCCCGCCTTAAGTCCTGTAAAGTTGATTTTAATATCCACATCGGGTTTAAGTCCTGCTCGATTTAGCATTTGTTTTACAAGATCCAAGATCTTTAGCGGTTCACCCCTATTCAGCACAAAGATACGGCCTGCGGGTGTTTCAGGCTTCCCTGCCAATAACATAGCTTGCAAAATAAGTTCTCCGACTTCTTGAAGAGTTATAAAATAGCGCGTCATGTCTGGGTGAGTTAGTTTTATAGGCCCCCCTCTTTCAATTTGTCGCCTAAAAAGAGGGACAATTGAGCCTAAGGATTCGAGAACATTGCCAAATCGAACGCTAATATACCGCGTTCCATTGGCCTTTTTCTGCTCAAGATTATCCAAAGCTTGACAATAACATTCAGCAAGACGTTTTGTAGCTCCTATTGTGTTGAGGGGGTTAAGGGCTTCATTTGTTGAGATGAGAAGCATTGTTTTTACATTAAAATCTCGACAAGCTTCCGCTACATTTCGTGTTCCAATTACGTTAGCAAGAACCGCTTGAGAGGGGTTTTCTTCTCCAAGAGAAATTTGCTTCAAAGCTGCCGCATGAAAAACTAATTCAGGCTTAAAGGTAGAAATGACATTGCGTATGCGTTCTCGGCAAGCCACGTCAGCCAATACATTATCTCGTGAAAGTTTAGGATGACTTTCACTCATTTCTACATCCGCTATACACAAAAGGTATTCACTATGATCCAAAAGACAGATGCGAGAAGGCTTATACTTTGAAATTTGTCGAACCAGCTCTCCACCAATGGTTCCTCCAGCCCCTGTCACAAGAATTTTTTTTCCTTTAATTATGGCTTCTATTCTTTTGGGGTCAAAGCTGACATGTGATCTCTTTAAAAGATCCTCAGGTATAAGGGACTGTATCTGCGGCTTTAAGGAAGACGCAGAATTTTCAGGTTCAACTTCGAGCGACTTGTTTTGAGTTAAGCGATCAAAAAGTCGGGGAATCCCTAATAAAACAATTAACACAAACCAGTTGATAAAAGGGGTTGATCGGGGGAGAGAAAGATCTTGAGGCAAAACCAACATCACCGGAATGTATAAAAGTGTAATATAGGTTACGGCTAAAGAAGTTGAAGCTGGCTCTCCCAAAGAAGTATAGTACCCTTTTCCCTTGTAGATATGTTTTCCTAAAAAAATTGAAATTCCAAATAAGATATAAAGAGCGGTATTAATAACGATCGTAGACAATGAAACTTGAGAAATGTCATCTCCTAATCGTAAAAAAAGGGAAATCTGAAGACTGATAATAATAAAAAATATATCTTTAAATACTATTAAGCTTAAATGTTTGTGAAAAATAGAAGAAAAGATTTCTATACTCTTCACACCTGAAAATTCTTTATTTCTGGATTGACGTGTCTTCTTCAAGGGCTCCCGAAAACTTTTTTCTTCTCCTCTTTGCGAGGAGAACGAGCTTCGAAGCCATCCAGACATCTTCCAAAGGATGGGGTAAAGACTCATGTTTTTAAATTTTCTAAGATAAGAAGGAATCATTTACATTGAAAAAAGCTTTATCGTTAACGATAAAGCATAATCTATAAGAGGCGCTTGCATTTGTCACTGAGAAAAAGAAATCTTTCTAGATTGAACATCAGGGTGATTGAATACCAATAAAATTTTGTTACAATTTTATGAATGTTTGTTATATGAGGGAAATAATAATGATATTAGAATTTCTAAAAGAAATATCTGACCCTCGGAATCGTGAAGCTCGCCAATACGAACCATGAAGTCAGAAATTTCACGGATGTTTTAATTCATACTCAGGCTGTCATTTGAGAGCACGTATCTAGCAAAATTATCTTATTTAAAACCCATCGTTGATTGTTTTCCTGTTCTTTCAACTCGATTTAGGAGATGAGGGGATTTTCCTTACTGCCTCCCATCAACCAGCCCTTCTTTATAAATCTTTGGAATTTCAAAAGCTCTCTCTACCCATGGAATTCACCCAAGAGTAAAGGCAACTCTCTCCAATGATGAAAGCAAGCTGTAGCTCCTTTCTCGAGCAAAGTTTGGGCTATTTTTTCTGGATTGTCACTAAAGGCTAAAAAACCAAAAGTAATGACTCCCGCTTGAACTGCGGCCGTAACACCTGTAGGGCTATCTTCTATGGCATAGCAATTTTGGGAAGCCACTCCCAATTGTTCCATAGCACGCAAATAGACATCTGGCTTTGGTTTCTGAACATCGCCCGCTTCAAAAAAAGCTGTTCCAAAAAGACGAGCTAATCGATCCCCTTGGCCATTTGTAGCGTAACGCATGGCAGCCAAACCTCGTTGAATAGGATTATTTGAAACAAAAGCGAAGTTATATCCTTGGTCTTGTAAAATTTCCAAAGTTTCTACCAGACCTTCTGCCATCTCAACGCCCGTTTCCTGAAGCATCTGCATCATCCGCCATTCGCGGCCTGCGTAAAGCGTAGGATAATCGACTTCAATTGCGAAATGGTCGGACAAATTGTTGCAAAGAGCTTCTCGAGCCTGGCCATGAAAATGCTTCTGGAATGTTTCATAGGTAAGGTCAGTCCCAATTTGGGTCGCATACAATTCGTTAAATCGTTTAATGAGCGAAGGAACCGCTAAGTGTTCGGTTGCCATTTGACAATTATCAAAGTCTAAAAGCAGCCATTTTTTTGTCATTTTTAGATTCCATTCTATTGTTGTACAAAACCATCTCTAGTCCAAGTCAGATGCTAAAACCATTCTTGCTGCGCGCTCACCGGATTCAACGGCACCTTCCAGAGTGCCGAGGTCAGCGTGTAGAGACGTATGCTCTCCGCCAAAGAAGATACGATTATTCAAGGGAGAGTAAGGAATACGGACTCTCTCTCCCTTATAATCTTCGATGCCATTCAATTCGGGTGTTATGTCCGGAGATCGATAGGAATAAGACCCTTGTGCATAAGGATCATCGACCCAAAAGTGAGTTACAGGGCCATTATAAGTGTTTAATTGGGTTTTATCATTGGCCACTTGAGGAAGAGTTGCAGAATATATTATATCAGAATAAATAACTTTCAAAACTGCCAAGGCATGAGCATATTGTTCCTTTATATGATCTTTCAATGTGCGTCCAGCCTCACCTGAAAAATAAAGCGTGCACATATCACTCTCTTGACTGAAGAAAGCACTCATTTCATCTACCATCACGGAGTTAGGGGAAAGTGTATTAAATTTGACGGGAAGCATGATCTTTGTATTGTCTCCATAAGGGACTTTATGGAAAAAGGAGAGTCGCTTCGTTGGGATGAGGTGAAAATCAATCTCAATATCTTTGTAAACAGAACAAGGCATCGTAAGGATGACCTTGTCGCATTCTTTTTGGACTCCTCCTTCAAAGGTCAAAAGAATGCGATTACTTGTCGTCAGTTTCAGGGCCTTTAAGGGTTGGGAAAGATGAATAAGCCCTTTCAGTTTCTTTGCGAGTTCAAGGGCAAGGCTTGCATTTCCCTCTTGGATCCTCGCACGTTTGATCATATTTGTTCCATGAACTGCTGCAAGTCCCCCGCAGAGCATATAATAAAGATTTTCCCAAGCGTCCGTGGAAACTTGAGAAGGAATACCTCCTTCATAAGCTGCAAATTTAAAAACTAAACTGCGATAGAGTATCCCTTTATCCGGAAAAAGCGCTAAAAGAATCTCTTCCATATTTTTGGATTGGGCCGCAAGACTTTGGATTTTAGATTTGAGGCGTACTCTGTCTTCTGAAGGGAAGAGTTCACCCTGAAGTTTCAAGATATCTATATAACTTTTTGTTTTCTTGTCAAAAAAAACCTGTTTGATCTCGATTTCATCTTCGAGTAGAGAAAATCCAAACTCGCTTATTAGAGCTCTGAGCCTGGGGGCTTCTCCCCCATCAGGAATATTTTGACCCCCCAGCTCAACGATAGATTCTCCCTGTAGCCCCATAATGCGTACCGAAAGGACACGACCTCCCACACGTTCGCGGGCTTCATAAATCTCAATGTTTTTATATCCCTGTTGATAAAGTCGATAGGCTGCCGTAAGCCCTGCAAAGCCCGCTCCAATCACAACAATTTGGCTTCTTTCTTTTGTGGAGGCATGATTGGTCATGATTCCTTACCCTATCCCTTGGTGTTTGAGACCACACTATAGGAGCGCCAAAGGCGTTTGCCAAGAAAGGAAGAGTGAGCTAAGGCCAGATGTTTTCTCTCTTCGACACTTTAATATTAAATTTTGAAGAAAAAAAATAGAGAAAGGATTTTTGGCTTTTTCTTAAACTGTATTGGCTAGAATTTGGTCTAGAAAATATGTAAGAAATAAGAAAAGTATCAGCGGCAATGGCTGATACAGCTTTAGAGCTTTACGATATCTTGTTTTAAGTAAAGTAAAAATATTTTCAATCTTGACTCCCTATAGGGCTATGCGTAAACTTACTAAATTTAGTTATAAATTACACAGATTTGTATATCGCTACATTTCTTCACCCGTGGGAGAATATATGACTTTTTCAATTGCGGAGCAGCTTCAAAAAAGATTGAAAGAAAAAAATCTTTCTATTCGAGAGGTTGAAAGACGAGCAGACTTAAAAATGAATGCTGTCCGAAATATTATCAGTGGGGTTGTCAGACAACCCGCCGCTCAAACACTCAAAAAGATTGCAAATGTACTTGATTGTTCCGTGGATGACCTTCTTCAAACCGAACACGTCGCCTATTCCTCTCTTATTTCAAAGAACGAAACAAGACTTTCTTTACCCCTCACTGATTTGGACCTTTTCCAAAGAGTTGTAGAAGTTGTCATTCTTATAGCCAAAGAAAAAGGATATGAACTAACTATCGAGCAGGCTCTTAATCTTATTAGAGGTATCTATTCATTTTCCTCTAAAAAAAAGCAGAAAGACATTGATCTAGATTTTGTTGAGTGGCTTTTCGAGGGAGCCTTAAAATTAGAAAAACCTTAATCCCCTATAACGTTTACTAAAAAAACAGGTATTTTGATGCACCAACCCAACTCGCCTATGGTATGGTGAAGGGGCGTATTGTTCCTTATTCAGCTGGGAAAGTTCGTTGGGGTGTCTGTCCTTCTGGAACAAAATGAAGAGCGACAGAATTCATACAATAGCGTTTCCCTGTAGGAGCAGGACCATCGTCAAACACATGGCCTAGATGTGACCCACAGCGAGCACAACGCACTTCGGTGCGGGCTCCTAAAAATTGGTGAATCAGGCTGGGGTCTTTTGCAAGTTCAATATGGGAAGGATCGATGGGCTCCCAAAAACTAGGCCACCCTGTTTTAGAATCAAATTTTGCCTTTGAGCTATACAAGGGATAGTCCCCTCCACAACAGGCGCAAGTGTAGATCCCCTTCTCATAAAATTTATCATATTTCCCAGAATAAGCCTTTTCTGTTCCCTGTTGTCGACAAACCTTATAAGCCTCTGGAGAAAGGTATTGCTTCCAATAAGCATCCGGTTTGGTTTTATAGTCAACCATTTTGTCCTCATATGTTTGGATAAGTTCGCTTGCCAAAAGCCCCCGAGGGGATAAAAAGAGCATCCCAGAAAAAGCTATCAAAAGAGTCAAATTTTTTGCCATTTTTTCTCCTCAAACCATTTTAATCTTAATTTAACAAAAGTTGTCTTAATATATTATGAACGAAGGAAAAAATATGCAAAATATAAAAAAATGGTTACCTCTTTGTTTTTTAATTATTATTATTATTTTGTTTTATTTTTTTAATTTACTAAATTATTTTAGTTTGTCATTTCTTCAACAAGAACACCAGTTGCTTAAGGCTAAGGTGGCTGAACACTTCTTCCTTTCACTGATTCTATTTGGAGGTGTTTATATTATTGTTGCTGCCACTTCCCTTCCAATAGCTGCATTCTTAACGATTCTAGGAGGGTTCCTTTTTGGACCTTTCATAAGTTTAGTTGTTATCGATATTTCAGCGACAGTGGGCGCAACAATTTTATTTCTTGCAGTCAAAGCAACCCTTGGAGATCTTCTCCAAAAAAAAGCCACTCCTTGGGTAAAGAAAATGGAAAAGGGGTTTCAAGAAAATGCAACTTCTTATCTTTTATCTATAAGACTTGTACCCCTTTTTCCTTTTTGGGCTGTAACCGTTGCCTCCGCTCTTTTAGGCATGAATGTGAGGTCTTTTTTTCTCGCAACCCTCGTCGGCATTATTCCCGGTACGCTTGTTTATTCTCTCGTAGGAAATGGGTTGGGCGCTCTTTTAGAAAAAGGGCAAACACCCGATCTTCGTATTATTTTTTCTCCTGAAATTTTTTTACCCCTCTTGGGACTTGCTTTACTCTCTTTACTTCCCATTCTCTATAAAAAAGGAAAGAACAAAAATGGAAACACAAAAAGTTGATATTTG
Source organism: Alphaproteobacteria bacterium (assembly GCA_041690915.1). GTDB lineage: Bacteria > Pseudomonadota > Alphaproteobacteria > UBA9655 > UBA9655 > UBA9655. The sequence goes on along the minus strand of JBEPVR010000014.1, from coordinate 2,940 downwards.
CGTCATAGGCGCAGGTTCAGGGGGGTTAAGCGTGGCTGCAGGGGCCGCTCAGCTTGGGGCCAAGGTTGCTCTGATTGAAGCCCGTAAAATGGGAGGGGACTGTCTTAATTATGGGTGTATTCCTTCTAAAGCTTTATTAGCTGCTGCAAAGAGGGCCAGCATATTTCGAAGCTCCCAAGCCTTTGGAATTAAACCTATTGAACCCACAGTTGACTTTGAAAAAGTTCACGACCACGTCCATGCCGTTATGGCGACGATTGCCCCACAAGATTCCGCGGAACGATTCGAGAAACTTGGCGTTAAGGTTATTCTTGAACAAGCTCGATTCCTTTCTCCTACCCTCTTGCAAGCAGGGCCACATCATATCCAGGCCAAATATTTTGTTATTGCGACCGGGTCTTCTCCGGCCATTACCCCACTTCCAGGAATTGAAAAAGTCCCTTATTTAACCAATGAAACTCTTTTCAATTTGAAAAAAAAACCAGAGCATTTAATCGTAGTGGGCGGAGGTCCCATTGGCTGTGAAATGGCTCAAGCTTACAGAATGCTCGGGGTGAAAACGACCATTCTTGAAGCCTCTTCTCTCCTTTCTAAAGAGGATTCTGACCTTGTCAGCGTTTTACGTAACCGCCTCATCTCCGATGGAATTAATGTTTTTGAAAATGTAAACGTGCTTTCCCTCAAACAAGATAAAAAATCCCTTCTCATTCAGATAGAGTATAAGAGACACGAAATCACTCTTGAAGGATCCCATCTCTTAATGGCCACGGGGCGAAAACCAAATGTGCAGGATTTAGGCCTTGAGAATGCGGGTGTTTCCTATACACCCCGGGGCATTAAAGTGGATAAGCGCCTGAGAACCTCCAACAAAAAAATATTTGCCATAGGGGACGTAATTGGGGGGTATCAATTTACCCATATGGCCTCCTACCATGCCCAGATAGTTATAAAAAATTGTCTCTTCCATCTTCGTTCCAAAGTTAATTATGACGTTGTCCCTTGGGTAACCTTTACGGATCCCGAAGTTGCCCATGTAGGAATGTCTCATAGTAAAGCACCAGCTGGTAGCCAAACCCTTTTATGGCCTTATAAGGACTGTGATCGGGCTCAAACAGAGCGAGAGACTGAAGGACTTATTAAAGTTTTAGTTTCCAAAAGAGGTTACGTTTTGGGAGTTTCCCTGATCGGAGCCAATGCCGGTGAACTCATTTCCCCCTGGACACTTTTAATTCAAAAGAAACTTAAATTGAAAACACTTACAGATATCATTGTTCCTTATCCCACACTCTCAGAACTCAATAAAAAAATCGCGAGTTCTTTTTATACTCCCCTCCTATTTTCACCACTTACAAAAAAACTTATTCGATTTCTTCTGAAAGTTATGCCATGACTGAACCTTATGTTAGACCCCTGTTTCAGAAAATAATCGAAGATCCGCAATAAGAGGACGGTTGGATCCAGGGGACAATCATATGGGAAAAATAGTCGAAATAAGGGAAATGTGCAATTATGCTAAATGATCTTTCCGCAAGGCTCGCAGAAGAAAAAGATCTTTCTGAAATTGTACGGCTTCTCATCAAAGATGAGTTGGGCGCCACGCGAGAAACTCTTGCTGACCCTTTGCTGTCAAGCTATGGGCACATATTCCAATCTATTAGAGAAGATAAAAATCAAGCCTTGTGGGTGGTAACTCATAATGAAAGTGTGATTGCAACTTGTCATTTAACTTTTATACCTTCTCTTTCTTTTAAAGGATCCTGGCGTCTCAATATTGAAAACATCCATGTTGATACAAGATTTCAAAATCAAGGCATTGGAACATGGATGCTCCAAAAAGCAATTAACTTGGGAAGAGAGAAGGATTGCAACATTGTCCAACTTACAACGCATAAAAAACGTTCCCGAGCCAAGATATTTTATGAAAAATTGGGGTTTGAGGCCACTCATGAAGGAATGAAACTTTATCTGAAAGAGGGGTGATGTATGAAAATCGCGACAAGTGGAAGCCTTTACGGGCAAACTTTTCACAGGTAATCCAGCAGCGGTTACCCTCGTTTGAATAAGGGATGTTGAAATTTAAGTATAAATTTATTTTTCTGAAAACCTAACCCTAACGACCCATTCAATTCTTGATTTATTATTGAAAAAACCCTTAAAATGCGCACGCTATGAAGTATAATTATAGGATCCATGATGAGTGTAAACACCCCGGCAAGTATTGCACACGCAAGCTCAGAAAGTTCTATTGTCGTCTCAACCCCCCTGGTCCTATAAATGGGGCAGGCCCAATGCTCACCATACTACGAAGCTAAAATTGGACCCGCTTTCGGGGGCTTGACAATTTTTGCCTATTAGTAAAATATTAATTATTTCTTGATATTTTAGCTCAGATCCAATCTCTAAAAAAGAGAAAACAAATGATTAAAATTTTTCAATTTATTCTATTAGTTATACTTTATATTCTTCCTGGGATAACTTTATTTAATACTTATGACGTAAAAGCTAACGATTGTGAATGTGGGTGTTTAACATGCTATGAGTTCAAAACTGAAGAGCCTCTTGTTCTTGGGGTTATATCTAACGTATGTTTTACTGAAGTAAGTAAACTTAATTTACTCTGTAATAAAAAATATCCCAAATCTTGTAAGATGATTCATGGTAAACTTGATTGTTCTTGGCTTTGGGATAGCATGGAAACGGGAGCTTGCTCGAAGAAAACCTGCAAAAAAAATGCTTGCAAACGATTTTCTTGCACGTCCTTTCCAAAGAAAATGCTTAGGCATGTTCCGGAGTAAGGGATTTGATGGTAGGGTTTGCGGGACTTCAAAGTGTCTTAATAGGAGAGCATCCGAAACCAAGGGAAATTAATTAAAATCAATAAGATGTGTCCGAGTTCAGATAGAGGTGAGACAAAAATGAGAGGTAGTTGAGGTGTGTAAA
>JBEPVR010000013.1:0-23605 GCA_041690915.1 Alphaproteobacteria bacterium | reverse complement strand
TTAGCGGCGCATTTGTGTGCCAACACTCTTGCGTCGCGCTATCTCGTGTGAGATAACTTTTTTAGGTTAATCCTTTCTTTTATGCCAATCAAGAGAAAAATTTCATTAAATTTTACACAGCTTAACTATCTTTTACCTTGGTTGATACAATCCTTGAGAGACAAGCCAAGCTTGAGCGGCTTTTACTCTTCGAACCAACCAGTCTTCATCATGATAACCTCCCCCTCATCCTATGGGAGGAGGGTATTTAAAACAGAGATGAAAGTGTCCGGGTAGGCAATACGCTGAGCCTGTGTGGACCTCTGATGAGCATCACATTCAGCAATGGCGAGGCGTTCTTCAAAATCATAAAGAAGGGATTCTTTATCAAAAGGCTTAATTTCTTATGGACGAAGTTAGGTATGGGGAAGGAGGTTTTTTCCAGGTGTCCCTCTAGTGTCCCATAGAGGATATGCAAGACTCTCACGAGATCAAAAAAGTGAGGGTTTTCTTGGTTGCGGGGGCAGGATTTGAACCTGCGACCTTCAGGTTATGAGCCTGACGAGCTACCGGGCTGCTCCACCCCGCGATAATTAAGAAAAGAGTTAAATATCCCTCAAGAATGAGCGGACAATATCAACTCTTCTCCTTTTTGTCGAGAGTTATTTTAGGTAAACCCTGAAAATGGGGCTGGAAGAAGGAGATAAAAAGAGATATCCTTCAGAGATAAATAAGAGGAGATCTTCCATGTCATCTTTTCGTCCTACAGCCGCTGCTGCAGTCTTGGGTTTATGTGTGGCCCTGGGCCCCTCTATTGCCGGTTTTTTCATTTATAAAGGAATTGTAGAAGCCAAACTAGGTGACAGATATGTCACTGCGAAAGGGCTTGTCGAGCGAGTAGAAAAAGCGGACCGTGGAACATGGGAAATTGCTTTTAAAGTCTCTGGAAACGAGCTGAGTTCGCTCTATCAAAAACTATCTCATGATTCTGAGCTTGTTCAAAACTTTCTTCTAAAGGAAGGATTGGGAAAAAAAGACATTATACTATCCTCTCCTCGCGTTACTGATCTTCACGCCCGTGAATATGGGTCAGGTCCCTTATCTCCAGAACGTTATCTCATTGAATATTCTGTCCTTGTTAATTCTTCTCAGGTTGATCTCCTTAATGCGCTTTCGACAAAGACAGGGGAACTGCTTACGCAAGGGGTTTCTATATCGCGGAGTGATACGCGTTTTTATTTAGATAAATTCAACGACCTGCGTCCCCCTCTTATTTCAGCTGCAACTAAAAATGCTCAAGAAATTGCGGAAAGTTTTGCGAAAACAACAGGAAGTCAGCTTGGCAAAATTCGTAAGGCTAATCAAGGGGTTATTCGCCTCACAGGGTTGGATGCTTCTCCTAATCAGGAGTATGATGAGGGAGTAAACTCTTTAATGAAAAAAATTCGAGTCGTTTCGACTGTTGAGTTTTATTTAAAATAGGTTTTCTTATTTATGAGAAGGTAGGTGTCTGTCTAGAGAGAGATTGCTGGCGAGATAAGGGAGACTATTCAACTTACTCAACGAAAAACGTGTCACCCTCGCGACAATAAGAGCTAACATTTTCTATAAAAGTCCATTACTTTTAACCCAAAGGCAATGACTCCATTGCTCTCCTACAAGTCACATACGGCATCTCTGTCTAGACAAATGATGTTGAATAATCCATAAGGGGGGATCTTGATAAGATATAAGCGGAATGGAAAACATATGAATGCCCTCTATGGTGCCTCAGGAAATTCATTTGAATGAGTCTGCTGTGAGGACCTCTTCTGATCTTAGAGCCTGGTTTGTGTGGAGCTTTGCAGGCCTTTTTTATCTTTATCAATTTATCCTTCGTAATGCGCCTGGGGTGATGACAGGAGATCTTATGCGAGATTTTTCTGTTGAAGCCTGTGCTTTGGGGGGATTAAGCGCATTTTATTTACTCTCTTATACGTCTCTTCAAATTCCTATTGGGTTAGGGATGGATAGATTTGGACCGACTCGTCTTTTAAAGGGCGCCATTCTTCTTTGTGTGCTAGGAACAGCGGTTTTTGCTTTATCAGAATCCTTTTATCTTGCGTGCTTAGGCCGATTGTTGATTGGAGCAGGTTCTGTTTGTGCCTTTTTAGGATCCCTAAAATTGGCAACTTTTTGGTTCCATCCTGAAAAACTAGCGCTTGTCGTGGGGTTTACCTTATTAGCAGGTAAGCTTGGGGCTTCTCTTGGGCAAGCTCCTTTAGCCCTTGCTATTAATCTGCTGGGGTGGCGAGAAGCGTTACTTTATATTGTTATTCCCCTTGGTCTTGTGCTGGCAGCAGGAATTTGGCTGTTTGTGAAAGACAGCCCTCCAGAAGGCCCGATAACTCCTCCGGAAATTCTTGAAACAAGCCCTAAAACATTATTTTCTCATCTTTGGCAGATTCTCATCAATTATCGAATCTGGGTCTTGGGTATTTATGGAGCTCTTATGTATGCGCCTATGTTAGCCTTTGCTGATCTGTGGGGGGTGCCTTTTTTAATAAAGCTTTATGGGATTGATAGTGTAACCGCAGGGTCAATTACAACGATGTTTTATATTGGCGTTGGAATTGGCTCCCCTATCGTCGCTCTTCTTTCCGATTATTTTAAAGCACGCAAAGTTCCTATGATATTAAGCGCTATCTTTTCTCTTCTGTGTAATAGTATTATTATTTATGTCCCAAATCTTTCTCTTTTGGCGATGTATGGCCTTCTTTTTACTGCAGGTTTTGTTTTCTCTGCTCAACCCCTTATTTTTTCTTCCGTTTGTCAGCTAACCCCTCATGCAAGTAATGGAACCGCAATTAGTTTCACTAATATGATAGTGATGATACTTGGTCTTGTATTACAGCCGCTTATCGGGGGATTTTTAGAAATGGTCTGGTCTGGTGGGATGGAAAATGGCGTTCCTCTCTATACGATTTCTGATTACCGTTTTGCCTTACTCAGCATACCTTTATGTCTCACGTTATCTCTTTTCTTGACCCCATTAATTCCAGAAACTTTTCCCCGAGAAGAAAAAAAGTAAGAAAAATTACATCTTAAACATATTTTAAACATATCCGTGCTCAAATAATAAAAAATAAATTTTAAGGCCAAAAATAGAGCAACTATTCATAAAAAAAGCCTAAAGATTGAAGGGGAGGTTTGATGGCGGTTTTTAGTGCTATTGATTTTGATTGCCATGAGCAAGTCTCTTTTTTTTATGATAAAATAATAGGTCTTAAAGTCGTGATTGCCATTCATAATACGAATCGTGGTCCAGCCTTAGGGGGCTGCCGAATGTGGCCTTATACGGATGAGCAACATGCGATTACGGATGCATTGCGTCTTTCTCGGGGAATGACTTATAAAGCTGCGATGGCTAATCTTCCCTTTGGGGGGGGAAAAGCCGTTATTATTGGGGATTCCCATCAGGATAAGTCTCCAGCCCTTTTCAGAGCTTTTGGAAAATGTGTGGAGCAACTTAAGGGCCGCTACATTACCGCTGAGGATGTCGGAACATCTGTTGAAGATATGGTCTTTATTCGGGAAGCAACAACCCATGTGGTTGGACTTCCTGGAGGGAGTGGAGATCCTTCTCCCTTTACTGCTATTGGGGTTTATGAAAGCATTCGCTCCGCAGTGCTCTATCGGTTAGGAAAGTCTTCACTTAAAGGCGTTAAAGTGGCTGTCCAAGGGCTAGGTCATGTGGGGTATTCTCTCTGTAAACTTTTAGCAGAGGCAGGGGCGGATCTTGTGGTGACTGATATTGAACCTGAACTTGTGGGAAGAGCTGTTACACAATTTAAAGCTACTCCTGTTTTTCCTGAAGAGATTTATGGTGTTGATGTAGACGTCTTTTCCCCTTGTGCTCTTGGGGCTATTATCAATGATCAAACTATCACTCAATTACAATGTACAGTTGTTGCAGGATCAGCTAACAATCAGCTGGAAAGCCATGCTCATGGGGAACTATTAGCTAAAATGAAAATATTATATGCCCCTGATTATGTGGTGAATGCGGGAGGACTTATTGATGTTTATTATGAGGGGCCCGCTTATAATGCGGAAATTGTTAAACTCCATGTTGAAGGAATTCATGATACGCTTTTAGATGTTTTCCATAAGGCAGAAAAGCTTAATGTTTCAACGAGTGAAGCGGCGGATCTTATTGCTGAAGAGCGATTTAAATAATCAAGTCAGGAAAATTAAACTCCTTTTTGACTTTATAACTTTAAAACCTTTTTAAGGTATTAATTGTTTTGAGGAGACTTTTTAGGTTATTCAAGGCGCCTTTTTTACTCCCTTTAAGTCCTGATAAGACTAAACCACTGACCAAAGAAAACAGAATGATTTTATAACTATTTTTTGCGATTAACTTATCTATATCAAAACTTTTAAAAATAGCTGTAGCCTTTTCCCTCACATCGTCCACGGGGTGGTGTCGTTTTTGATGGCTTAGGAAAAGGAGAAGACAGCCTCCTCCTGCAAAGATAAGGGTTAAAACGGCTCCACTTTCGATATAGCCAATTTCAGGAACCAGAAACTTAAAAAGAAAGTAGAGGCCAATTCCTGCTGCAATTAAAAGAAGAAGATATCCAAAAATCCGCATAATCATGATCAGCCCAACTTCTTGAGGTTTTAGAAAAAAATTAATGAGTAGGGTGAAAAAGGACATCATTTTGAGCGACTTATAAGTTTCCCAAGGATAAACCCAATCCCTAAAGCCCACGCTGCGCAGGTAAGAGGATTCTTTTTAATATAGGCTTGTGCATCCTCCATTTTGTCACATCCGTAGTTTGTAATCTCATCTTTATAATAATGGAATTGATCGATTGTGAGATGGCTTAAGAGTTCATTTAAGGACTCGCTCAACGAGTCAAAAATCTCTAAGAATGATTCTTTCATATCTTCAAATTTATCTTGGGAGGTGGCTTGGAGTTGCTTAAAAGTAACTTCAGTCTTTTTAAGGATTTCTTTTATTTTCTTACTTTCAGAAAGGAGATGCGCTTTATCTGGAGATTTATACTTTTTCATTAAATCATCTATTTTTAAAATTTTATTTTTATATTTTTCCAAAGTCGATTCTATTCCTTTAAGAAATTTTTCATTTTTTGTCATGGTAATATTCCTCCTCGGTAAGGGTTTCTAGGCATCATTTGAACATTTTGCCTGCTCCTCATTAAGAAAAGGTTAATGAGAAGAAAGTTTTTGGAAAAAACTTATAATTTTTTCACATTCTTATTCCACGCCTGCATCCCACCCCTCATGTTATAGGCTTTTAAGATTCCCCACCCATAAGCCATTTCACAGGCTTTTTGTGAGCGGTAGCCGCTTCTACAAATAAAAATGTATTCTTGAGAAGGATTGGCGGTTTCTAAAAAGTGTTCCAAATCAGCCCCTAAAGGTGCGAGAATAGCACCGTCAATATGTCCTTCAGGGCCGTTAAGCTCAAAAGATTCCCGGACATCCACCAAGATATAGTTGTCCTTGTCGGTGTTAACGTCTTCGACACTTATTTCAAGAATTTCATTCATTTTTTAAATCCCTCAAAATAACGTTGCTAAGGTTCGCATCATGGAAATGAAAATGACGCCCGTCAAGGTAAGTTTCCTCAACAAAACCAAGCGCGGAGGAGAAATATGAGTTATTAGTTTTTGAACAAGAAGGGAAGCAACCAAGATGCTGGCGGCAAGGGCGGCCCATTCTTCAATAGTTAAATCTACTTTTCCTTGCCGCCAAGCAGAGATAGGGGCAATGAGAGCGATGGTGAGTAAGCTACACGCCATCGCTTGTTCAAACTTCAGGCGCGTAATACCCGTGAGCCAAGGAATAATCACAACTCCCCCCCCAAGACCTGTCAGGGTGCTTAATAAGCCAGTAATCATTCCGCCGAGGGATGCTGTTTTGATTTGGTAAGATAAGGAGCGGGCCTCACCAGCATCTTCGGGTTTTCGCAGAACCCACAAGCTATAAATAGCAAAAACACAGGTTAAATTTAACAGAACATTAATTAGCCATTGTGGAGAGAGGGCTTTTAAGGGAGCTGACAGCAATGCCATTGACCCTGCAGAAAAAATTAACACGGCCGCAATAGGATAGAGGGTATTTTTTCGTTGAATAAACCAGGATAAGGCGGCCCCTGCGGTAAGGGCTAGAAGACCGTAAGCAGAGGCTTCTTTGATATCATATCCCCCAAAAGTCATGAGAATAGGGATGGCAATGACGCCTCCTCCTGTGCCGGCGAGGCCAAGGATGATACCAGACGCGCTTCCCACAAGCGTCCATAAAAGGATAGGAGCTTCGATAATCATAATTTTTTTCTTTAACCCCGAGTCAAAAAGAGATTATGAATAATGATGAATAAATTGGAGAGCTAACTATGTCACTCGATCAAGAAGCCGTCAAACGGATTGCAACACTCGCTCGTCTTAAGCTGAATGAGGATCGCATTGGCCCTATGCAACAAGATTTGAATCGGATTTTGCAGTTTATTGATCAACTCAATGAAGTGGATACGTCTCAGGTTGAGGCTTTGGCAGGGGTTAATATGTCTTTCATGCCCTTTCGAAAAGATGTGGTGAATGAGGGAGGGGATGTTGAGAAAATTCTGGCGAATGCTCCTGAAGTCGCTTGCAATATGTTTGTCGTCCCTAAAGTTGTGGAATAAATACAATGAATGAATTGATTCGTTTGACGCTGGTGAAAGTCAAAGAAGGCCTTCGCCAAAAAAAGTTTTCTTCTGTGGAGTTAACAAAAGCTTATCTGGCTTCGATGGAACGCCATAAGTGTATGAATACTTATATTCTGGAAACACCTGAACTTGCACTTGAAAGAGCAAAAGAGAGTGATCAACGTCTTGCAAAAGGGGAAGAGCGCCCACTTGAAGGACTTCCTTTAGCTATAAAGGATAACTTTTGTACGACAGGAATTCAAACCACAGCTGGGACTCATATTTTGAAAGGCTTTAAGCCTCCTTATGAATCGACAGTCACGCAAAAATTAAAAGAAGGCGGAGCCGTGTTCCTTGGTAAAGCCAACATGGATGACGCTGCCATGGGCTCCACCACAACAACCAGTTATTATGGGAGTACGATTAATCCTTGGAAACGTGCTGATGGGAAAGACTTAACCCCGGGAGGATCTTCTGGAGGATCAGCCGCAGCTGTTGCGGGAGGCCTTGCGGTGGCGGCAATAGGATCAGATACAGGCGGATCCATTCGACAACCGGCAGCTTTTAGCGGCATTGTAGGGGTGAAACCAACCTATGGGCGGTGCTCTCGTTGGGGGATTGTGGCCTTTGCTTCTTCGCTTGACCAAGCCGGTCCTCTGACACGTGATTTGCGAGATGCGGCCCTTATGTTAGAAGTTATGGCCGGTCATGATCCTAAAGATTCAACTTCAGCCCTTCTTGAGGTCCCGTCTTTTGAAAAAGCTTTGATCCAAGGTGTAAAAGGTCTTCGCGTGGGAATTCCAAAAGAATATCGTATTGAAGGCATGGATGAAGAGACGCTCAAAATATGGGAAAAAGGGGCAGAATGGCTTAAAGAAGCGGGTGCTGAAATTGTGGAGATCAGCCTTCCCCATACAAAATATAGTCTTGCGACATATTATGTTCTCGCTCCCGCCGAAGCTTCTTCCAACTTGGCTCGCTATGATGGGGTGCGATATGGCCTCCGTATTCCTGGAAAAACCCTTGATGAACTCTATGAAAACACGCGCAGTGAAGGGTTTGGAGCGGAAGTTCAACGCCGCATTCTTATCGGCACTTATGTTCTTTCTGCGGGGTATTATGATGCTTATTACCTCAAGGCTCAAAAAGTTCGACGGCTGATTACGCAGGATTTTGAAGTGGCATTTCAAAAAGTCGATGTGATCTTAACGCCAACAACACCGACAGCAGCCTTTGCTCTTGATGAAAAACCAACGGATCCTGTTGTGATGTATTTGAATGATGTTCTGACGGTTCCAGCGAATCTTGCAGGTCTTCCCGGTATATCCATTCCAGCAGGCCTTTCAAAAGAAGGACTTCCTTTGGGGTTTCAATTGATAGGTCCTGCCTTTGATGAAAATGTTCTTTTTCGCGCGGGGCGTGTCCTTGAAGAGGCAGCTGCTTTTAAATCCTTTTTAGAAAGGTAAGATGATGACTAACAGATATTTTTATGAAGGGGCCACGGGCCCATGGGAACTTGTGATTGGTCTTGAGGTTCACGCCCAGATCGTTTCAAAATCAAAACTCTTTTCGGGAGCTGCGACTTCTTTTGGGGCAGAGCCTAATACTCAAGTTTCATTTGTAGACGCAGCCATGCCTGGCATGCTTCCCGTGATCAATGAAGTCTGTGTAGAACAAGCGGTCAAAACAGGTTTGGCATTGAATGCAGAAATTAACCTCGTGTCTATTTTTGATCGCAAAAATTATTTTTACGCTGATCTTCCAGCAGGTTATCAAATTTCCCAATTTACCCGTCCTATTGTCGGGAAGGGATATTTGGATATTGAACTTGAAGATGGGACTGTGCGTCGCATTGGTATTACCCGTCTTCACCTTGAACAAGACGCCGGCAAAAGCATTCATGATCAGCATCCTGAAAAATCTTATATAGACCTAAACCGCGCTGGCGTAGCCTTGATGGAAATTGTCTCAGAACCAGAAATTCGAAGTGCGGAAGAAGCGGCGGCTTACGTGCATAAACTTCGCTCTATTGTGAAATGCCTTGGAACATGTGATGGAAACATGGATCAGGGGAGCATGCGGGTGGATGTCAACGTTTCTGTTCGTAAAGCAGGAGCGGCTTTTGGAACGCGAGCAGAGATTAAAAACGTCAACTCGATCAAATTTTTAGCCCAAGCCGTTGATTATGAAGCGGAACGCCAGATTGCGATTCTGGAAGACGGAGGTGAAATTCTTCAAGAAACGCGGCTTTTTGACTCTGTCCGAGGGACAACAAGGCCCATGCGAAGTAAAGAGCATGCCCATGATTATCGCTATTTTCCTGATCCAGATTTACCTCCCCTTGTTATCGAAGCCGCGTGGGTTGAGAAAATTCGTCAAGGCTTGCCCGAACTTCCCGATGCAAAAAAAGCGCGATTGATAAAGGACTACGAGCTTTCCCCCTATGATGCATCCGTTCTCGTTTCAGAGATGGAAATAGCGACCTATTTTGAAGAAGCACTTAAATCCCTCAAACCTCTTACCTCAAAAACGGCTAAGCTTTTGGCCAACTGGCTGATAGGAGAAGTATTTGGGGCTTTAAACCGCGAAGGAATAACTATAGGGGCAAGTCCTGTTTCTCCCGCTCATCTCGCAGGGCTTATCATTCAAATTCACGAAGGAATTATTTCAGGAAAAATTGCAAAGGAAGTTTTTGTTTTGATGTGGGAGTCAGGGGAAGGGGCTGCGACTTTGATTGAAGAACATGGACTGAAGCAAGTTTCTGATGACAAAGAAATTTTGACTATTATTGATAAAATTCTTTCTGAAAATGCAGGTATGGTTAATGCTTATAAAGCGGGAAAAGAAAAGTTATTTGGTTTCTTTGTGGGCCAAGTGATGAAAGCCATGGCAGGAAAAGCGAATCCAGAACTTGTGAATCAGTTGTTGAAGGAAAGATTGAATTCATGAGAAACCCTTTCCGAGTTCGATATTGCTTTGCCACTGGAGAAGGACTTTAAGTTTTAGAATATTCATGGCATACTCTTTTCAGGTCCATTTGAGGGAGGGAGTATGCGGCGGAAAAAACGCAATTTATTAACATTAGGAGCCCTAGGGTTTGCAGTCCTTCTTTTTGTAATCTTAGGAATTGTTCAAACAGAAAAGTCTCATAAGGCCGTAGCCATCGCTCAGGATATTCCAGGTTCTCAAGAAGGACTTCCAACGATTGGAGGAGACTTTCAACTTGTTGATAAGAATGAGAAAGTTTGGAAAAATACGGACTTTAAAGGGAAGCCGATGTTGGTGTATTTTGGATATACCTATTGTCCTGATATTTGTCCCACAGCTCTTTACAACATGACGGAGGCGATGGAAGAGTTAGGGGGAGCCAAAACCATTCAGCCCGTCTTTATTACATTCGATCCTCAACGAGATACGCCTTCCCACCTTCAGTCTTACTCTCAAAATTTCCATAAGGACTTTGTGATGCTAACAGGTACAAAAGCTCAGGTAGATCAAGCCATTAAGGTGTATCTGGTGCATGCATCGCGAGCTTCTGAAGACTCGGGCGGTAATGACTATCTTATGGATCATTCTTCTCTTATTTACTTGATGGATAAAGAAGGGCAATACCGAGCCCACTTTAACCACCAAACCCCCCCTACCGAAATTGTAAAGAGAGTTAAGTTGTATTTTGAAAAAGGGAAGTAATAGATTAAAACTGCGTTTAATTAATTTTTCTTTATGCGGTCTCTTTTTAAATGGATGTGCACAAATGCCAGATTCTCCTTCTTATGTTATTGTGAATGATCCTCAAGATACACGTGTAGATATTTTACTTAAACCCGCCCAACCTCTTTCTTTTCCTCTTTCGAGAGAGGATAGAGAAATCATACAAACCCTTATGAATAAATTCGATCAAGAAGACAATTGCGCAGGGTTAGCCGCCCCTCAAATCGGTTTTAGTAAACAAATTATAATCTTTGAAGTGCCTGATGATCCTCAACTCAAAAAATGGCGACCCGATCTGATTCAAACGATGCCGAAAACTATTTGGATTAACCCTATCTATGTGCCTGTCGGTGAAGAAAAGCATACGGATTACGAAGGTTGCTTTTCGGTCAAAGATTTAGCGGGCCCTGTCGCTCGATTTACAGCAATACGGTATCGCGCCTCTACGCCCGAAGGAACATGCGTGGAAGGACTAGCAGAGGGATTCCTTGCACGATTACTCCAGCATGAAATTGATCACCTTAGGGGGCGTTGTTTTATTGATTATGTGCCCGAAAATGAGTTGCTATCCATTGAAGAATACCGTCGACGACGTCAAAAAAAGATGAACTCTTGAGCTTTATCTGCTCAACTTGAAGATGCTGGAGCTTGGAGAACTTATTTACAAAATCGTCGATCCCTTGCATTTACAATTTCGCCATGCGACTGGCAAGCCTGTTCGGCAAGGCAAACAAATGCTTCGGTGGTTTCTTCAGGGGGAGGGAGAGTTAATGGATCTTCCCCTGGCATGGCTGCAGCTCGCAGGGCGGTGCGGGTGGTGCCAGGGTTAATAAGATTAACTTTAAAGGCTGTATGTTTCACTTCTCCGGCGTATGTTTTCACCATCATTTCAAGAGCTGATTTGCTGGCCGCATAAGCCCCCCAATAAGGAGTGGGGTGTGTTGTGATCCCACTTGTAACAAAAATAAGGCGGGCCTCTCGGGCTTGAATCAAAAGAGGCTCAAAAGCCCTTAAAAGATGCCAATTGGCATGAAGATTCGTGGTCATCACCTGATGCCAGAAGCTGGGTTTGATATGAGTCAGAGGCGTCAATCCTCCTAAAATAGCTGCATTTCCAATCAAGATATCGAGCTTCCCAAAACGTTCTGCGATAGATTTTGAAAAGTCGTCTATACGGGGTAAATCTGTGAGATCAAAAGGAACCAAAACCGCAGGAGGGCCATATTTTTGGACTTCATCATCGACCGCTTCCAGATCAGCAGAGGAGCGAGCAACGAGAATGAGTTGTGCTCCTTCTTGAGCAAACCGCTTGGCAACAGCGGCTCCTATCCCACGGGAAGCTCCTGTGATGAGGGCAATTTTATCTTTGAGTCTTTTCTGTAACATCTTTACTTTAATGTATAACTCTTGTGTCAAAAATTTGAAAGTAACGATTATATTGAAAAAGGCTAGGAGAAAAACGTTCTTCCTAGCCTATAAGTTTAAAGTAGGATCACTTTATTTACAAGTAACAGCACAAGTATTGATGTCGCCTGTACAAGTCTCTTCTCCAGGTGAGGTTCCTGGTTTTCTACTTACTGCTGGGAAACGACATGCTTTACCGTTAATAGTCGTTGTATAGGTCACTGATTGCCCATTATAGTAACAGGTGAAATTTACATCCTGTGCTTCTGCACCTGGAGTTAATTTCGAAAAATTACCAAATATTATGGGTTCCACTGGATGTCTTGTAAAGACTTGACCGTTAGATTCCTCTACTTGGTCAATATTTGCAAGAGATGGGCAAGTAATAGTTTCTGCATAAGTAGCAGATCCTGTGAATAAAATCCCTAAAATAACAGGAATAGTTTTTTTTAACATAATTGTCTCCTTGCTTAAATGGTTATTCAAGTAAAATGCATACAAGCATGCACATAAAAAAATCTTAACTTAAAAAAATTAACAAAGACTTAAAGCCGCCCCTCCCTTTCATTTGTCTCTATAAGCTTTTCCAAGTCATCTTGGTCCCCCTCTTGAGGGAGTGATTTTTTAGGAGAGGTTGGTTTCAAAGTAGATAGATTCTTAACCGTTTCTTCTAGACTGGGAAGGCTATTTTCAAGAAGATCTTGAGCATCCAAAGGATTAATCTTTGCTGTCTGTTTAAGGTCATGGGGGAGATAATTTTTTGGGATAAGTTGTTTAAGCGCATTCGCTCCTTGAGCAATCCAAGGCCTGAAGCGCGCAGTTGTGACACTGTGAGGAATATCTTTGGGAGGATAAAAAAAATTCATAGCAAGATAGATAAGGCAGACAACAAACACGCCTCTGATAAGTCCAAAAACCAGTCCAAGGGAACGATCAAGCCCCCCAAAAATGCTTCCTTTCACGCTTGATGAAATAAGCCGGCTGATAAGGATAAAGACGGCAAGCGAAAGAATCAAAAGGATGAGGGCAACGATAAAATCAGCGAGCATCGGGTTGTGAATATAATGGCGTCCCAAAGGTCGAAACAGACTAAACCCATAATAAACAACGGCAAAGGCGCCAATCCAGCCCGCTATACCCAAAATTTCTCTTGTGGCTCCGCGAAGGATCCCAACAAAAATTGAAAGGCCAATGATTATGATAACCGCAAGGTCAATACTATTAAAAGTTGAAGATAACATGCTTATCCTCCGTAGGCCTTGCGTGGCATGGGTTTTGCATCTAGATAATTAGCAAATTCGACAATATGTGCAAGAGGGATAAGCGTCATCTCTGGCATTGAAAAAGATTTGGTGGGTTTGGGGATAAATGCTGTTTTAAATCCAAGTTTAAAAGCTTCTTTAAGACGTGCTTCTTGTTGGCTGATGGGGCGAATTTCTCCAGAAAGTCCCACCTCTCCAAAAAAGACAGCCTCTTTAGGGAGAGGGGTATTGGCAAGGGAAGAAAGGAGGGAGGCGGATACAGCCAAGTCGGCGGCGGGTTCCGAGATCCGAAGGCCGCCGGCAACATTCAAGAAGACATCTCGATTGCCACACGTAAGGCCACATCTAGCTTCGAGAACGGCGAGAATCATGGAAAGGCGGCCTGAATCCCACCCTACTACCGCTCGACGCGGATTTCCAAGAGAGGAAGGAGCAATCAAGCTTTGGATCTCTACCAGAAGCGGTCGCGTGCCTTCAATACCTGCAAAAACGCAGGACCCCGTTACATCTTCCGTTCGATGGGGAAGGAACAGAGCAGAAGGATTAGAGACCTCCTGAAGGCCCTTATCCGTCATTTCAAAAACGCCAATTTCATCGGTGGGGCCAAAACGGTTTTTAACGGAGCGAAGAATACGAAAATGATGCCCCCTTTCTCCTTCAAAATAAAGCACTGTGTCCACCATATGCTCAAGAACGCGGGGGCCTGCGATGAGACCTTCTTTGGTTACGTGCCCCACAATGATAATGGTGACCCCATATTTTTTTGCAAAGCGAATCAGCTCGTGTGCACTGGCGCGAACCTGAGAAACACTTCCAGGGGCTGCATCGAGAGAGTCGACAGACATGGTTTGAATCGAATCAATGACAGCGACGCGAGGACCTTGATGAAGAGATTTAAGAATATCTCCAATATGGGTGGTAGTGGCGAGATGAACGGGGGATGAGGAAACTTGAAGACGCTTAGCTCTTAGACGCACCTGATCTGCAGCTTCTTCTCCTGAAATATAAGCACAAGAGGTTTTGGAACTAATAACAGCGGCAACTTGGAGCATAAGAGTGGATTTTCCGATGCCGGGATCTCCTCCCACTAAAAGAACGGAGCCAGGAACAAGACCTCCGCCGCAGACCCGATCGAATTCTTCAATGCCTGTTAAAAGACGAGGGAGGGGGGGGCATATATCTTCAAGAGAAGAAAATAAAAATTTTTGAGCTTTAACAGTGGATTTTTTTTTAAAACAATCAACCGTTGTTACTTCAGCAAGCCTGTTCCAACTCTGACATACTTCCCATTTGCCTCCCCATTTGGGAAAACAACTGCCGCAAGCTTGGCAAACATAGTGAGTGATTGATTTAGCCATTACGCAACATGCCCACTCTCTGTCTCAAGCTGAATGGGACCCGTGGAAAGCCCTCGAATAAATTGCTGGACATAAGGATTATCGCACCCATCAATTTCAGATGCAGGCCCACACCAAATGATTTTCCCCTCATAAAGCATCGCAATCCGGTCGCCTACATGGCGTGCGCTGTTCATATCATGAGTAATGGTAAGAGCTGTTGCGCCCAACTTTTGGACACACGCGCGAATCAATCCATTGATGACACTGCTAAAAATAGGATCGAGGCCAGAAGTGGGCTCATCAAAAAAGAGAACTTTGGGTTGAGTTGCAATCGCGCGGGCCAGAGCCACTCGTCGTTGCATGCCCCCAGAAATTTCAGCAGGAGAAAGTTCTCCCACGGTTTCGCTTAAGCCCACAGCAGCTAATTTTTGAAGGGCAATTTTTTTGGCTTCTTTCCGATCCGTGTGTTGGGCATGGATGAGGCGGAAGGCTACATTTTCCCAAACCTTTAAGCTATCGAATAGGGCTGAACCTTGAAAAACAACGCCGATATCTTGGAGACGGGCTTCATTTTGGGACAGAGATTCTTTTAAAATTTCTTGCCCATCCATTTCGATTTTTCCTGAATCGGCTTGAATGAGCCCCAAAAGGCATTTAAGAAGGACAGATTTGCCCGAGCCTGATCCTCCAATAATCACTAAGGATTCTCCAGAAAGTATCTCTAAATCAACGCCTTGAAGGATTTTTTTTCCGCTAAAACTTTTATGAAGATTGCTAAGGGAGAATTTTGGGATCATGGTTGATTTCTAAAGCATTGTTAAGTTACGGATGAAGAGAGTATTTCATTAAAAAGAGAGTAAGGGAATATTTTTTTAGAGGTGAGGAAATCTAAAACAACAACGCCGTCAGAAAATAGTTCGCAATCAGGATAAGAATGGAAGAAGATACAACGGCGGAAGTAGTTGCTTTTCCGACGCCGATCGCGCCACCTTTTGAATTAAAGCCGTGATAACAACCCATCAATGCAATAATAAAACCAAAAGCGGCGGCCTTAATAAGTCCTGATGTCACATCTCCTACTTCTAAAAAGTCAAAAGTTTGCTTGAGATAAGAGGCAGGATTAAAACCGAGGCGATAAACGCTCACGATATATCCTCCAAACACGCCAATTGTATCTGCAATAAGAACGAGGGGGGGGAGAACAGCAACGCCTGCCAAAAGGCGAGGCGCGATAAGATACTTTTGAGGATTTGTCGAAAGGGTTACAAGGGCATCGATTTGTTCGGTTACCCGCATGGTTCCAATTTCAGCAGCCATAGCTGCCCCAATTCGGCCCGATATCATAAGGCCTGCAAGCACAGGACCGAGTTCTCGCGTCATGGAGAGAACCACTACGCTTGCAATAGCATTTTCAGCATTAAACCGAGAAAACCCTGTATAGCTTTGAAGAGCAAGAACCATTCCTGTAAAAAAGGCGGTCAATCCTACAACCGGCAAAGATAAGTATCCGATTTCCCAAAACTGACGTAAAAGTTGTCGCCCATAATAGGGGGGCTGCAGTCCTTGTCTTAATGAATAAACAAGGAAGAGGGCCAACTTTCCTGTTGATGCCAAAAAGTCCAAAAAAACCCGGCCAATATTTGCAAGAGCCCACGTCATCAAGCGAACTCTGTGATTTTTTGAGGGTTGAGATAAAACCGCTCAAAGCGAGACCCCATGCGTGTAAAAAATTCCCAAGAAACGGTCCCTGCTTTTTCAGCAAGTTTATCAGCCCAAACGTTGTCTCCAAAAAGCTCAACCCAATCACCTACATGAATGTTATCAGGAGGCATATCCGTAACATCGATAGTGAGTAAATCCATGGAAACCCTTCCTACCACTGGCAATAAATGTCCATCAAAGTAAACTTCTCCACAATTGCTAAGGCTTCTTAAATAGCCATCCGCATACCCTACACCGAGAGTTGCAATCCGGGAAGCCCGCAATGCAGTAAATGTGGCGTCATAACCAATAGATTCACCACAATCAATTTCGTTGATTTGTAAAATTTGAGCGTATGCCTTTAGAACAGGCTTTAATCTATATTCACCGTGAATCATTGCTGAGCGACACCCTGTGAGGGCAAGCCCGGGGCGAATCAAATCATAATGATAGTCGGGAGCTAAAAAGAATCCACCGCTTGCTGAAAGGCTGGCAAGAGCAGATGGAAAACGATGCCGTAAAGCTTCAAAGGAAAGTCGTTGGATTTCATTCATGGGGTGAGAGGCTTGATAAGCACAGGCAAGATGGCTCATAACGCACACAATTTCTGTATGAGAGAGGTTCTCTAGATTCAACTCCCTTAAGCTGCGTGAAGAAATTCCTGTTCGGGTCATGCCCGTATCAAAATGAAGAGCCGCTTTGAGGCGCTGTTGCTTTTTCTTAGAAAACGTATTCCAAGTCTGAATTTGAATAAGATCACTAAGGACGGGGATAAGATCATAGTGGGCATAGGCCTCTTCATCTCCCTTCCTCAGTCCATTCAATACATAGATGGAAGCATCTCTCTTCACAAATTGTTGGAGCTCAATCGCTTCGGTGAGGTGAGCCAGAAAAAAGTGGCGGCATCCTGTCTGGTAAAGGTGAGTGGAGGCTTCTTTGATACCCATGCCATAGGCATTGGCCTTAAGGACAGCCGCACAAGAAACTCCGTCTTTAAGCTGAGAACATAGAGTACGGTAGTTGTGAGAGAGAGCTTCCAGATCAATAATCAAGGCCAAAGGACCAGATGGAGAGTGGGGAAAGGAGACCTTAGCCATAATTTACCGCTAAATAAGCAGGATCTGCTAGGTCTGAAAATTTCGTAAGTCTGCCTTCAAAATGAAGCTTTATGGTGCTAATTGGCCCATGCCGTTGTTTGGCGATAATGATTTCTGCCATATTCGCAACCGTACTCAAAGACCTCTCCCATTCAGCAATTTTATCATCGCTTCCCGTAGGCCTTTTCCGAGAAAGATAATATTCCTCACGATAAACGAACATAACCACATCAGAATCTTGCTCAATAGATCCTGATTCTCTGAGGTCTGAAAGCTGGGGTCTTTTATCATCCCGCTGTTCTACGGCACGAGAGAGCTGAGAAAGAGCAATAACTGGAACTTGGAGCTCCTTGGCGAGCGCTTTCAACCCGCGCGTAATTTCGGAGAGCTCAAGCACACGGTTGTCCGCAGATTTCTTTCCGGGGGATGAAAGAAGCTGAAGGTAGTCAATTACAATCATTCCAAGGCCTTCTTGACGTTTGAGCCGTCTTGCGCGTGTCCTTAAAGCAGGAACAGAAAGAGCAGGAGTATCGTCAATAAAAAAAGGCAATGAATTCAATCTATTAGATACCTCTACAAGGCGAGGAAAGTCTGATTTTCCAATATCTCCTCGGCGTATAAGGTCTGAGGAAAGTCCCGATTCTTGTCCTAAAATACGATTAGCAAGTTGCTCTGATGACATTTCAAGAGAAAAAAAAGCAACGGCGGCTCCTTCGTTTTTTTCCATCGCTGAATGGGCCGCATTAAAGGCTAAATTGGTAGCAAGTGCCGTTTTTCCCATGGAAGGACGACCCGCAAGGATAATAAGATCAGAAGGATGAAACCCTCCCAAACACTCATCCATCTTCTTAAAGCCAGATGTGACACCCACAACGTGGCTATCTCTTTTATAAGCCACTTCAGCGTTCGTAAGAGCTTGCTTAAGGGCCACCGAGAAAGTCTGAAGGCCTCTCTCTTGTTGTCCTTCGGTTGCCAAGTCGAACAGTTTTTTTTCTGCAACTTCAATTTGATCGGTGGCAGAAACGTCTAGCTCGTAAGTGTGAGCATCATTGACAATATTTTCTCCGACATCAACAAGTTGTCGCCTTAGGAAAAAATCATAAATCTTACGGCCGTAATCTTCGGTGTTAATAATCGAGACAACGGAAGCTGCTAATTGAGCTAAATACTGTCCGCCTCCGACTTCAGACAAAGCATTATCGCGATCAAAATATTCCTTAAGAGTAATAGGGTCAGCGAGGTGTCCCCGGCTAATAAGATGATTGATGGCTTCAAAAATTCGACTGTGAGTAGGGTCAGAAAAATGCTCCGGTCTTAGGAATTCTGCCACCTTTTCAAAAGCTAAATTGTTGTGGAGAAGGGCTCCTAAAAGGGCTTGTTCAGCCTCAAGGCTATGGGGGGGGAGTCTTTCAAGAGAGGCTTGAGGAATGCTAAAGGGGACTGGAGAGTCAAGTTGAGGTTTTAAAGCGGTGCCCATGGGCTATCTCCAGTATGACAGGGGTGCGGTGGAAGAGGGTAGCAGTATTGGAGCAGGTTTCTACCACACGTTTAAGTCTTTCCAAGTTTGTCCCCCGGCTCAACGCCGGGGCTAAAGATTGCGATCTTCACGAAAGGGGAGGGAAGCAATTCAGAAAGACACTGATACTCTCTATTTTTTCTGGTATGAGCATTGCACAATTCTCAAGTTTGAAACGTTGAAGCTCTGTTTTTCTTTCTGTTAGGCTGCAACCCTGCGTCACTTCACGGTTACACTGATTCCTCAGCACGTGGTTCTATTCGCTCTAAAGCTTTTGCTTGTGCTTTCGCTTCATCTTCTGACATAGCTATGTTGACACCCAGAGTCATCATCACTTCAGGATGCAATTGAATACGAACCCCATGAATTCCGATCGTTTTAATAGGATGGTCAATCTTGACATGGTTTTTGGTTACATGCTCTTGCTTCAAAGCTTCTGCAATATCGCGAGCGCTAACAGATCCATAAAGCTGCCCCCCCTCGCTGGCTTGACGGATAAGGGTTACCATAACCCCTTCTAAACGTTTTGCCAAAACTTGAGCTTCTTCTATATGGGCGAGATTCAGCTTTTCAAGAGCCCCCTTTTCTTTTTCAAAATGAGAGATATTTTCTTTTGTGGCTCTTAAAGCGACTTTTTTAGGCAAAAGAAAATTGCGGGCGAAACCAGGGCGAACGTTAACGACGTCCCCCATTTTACCCAATTTTTCAACGCGTTGTAATAAAATGACTTCCATAATATAGGCTCCTCACATGAGTCAACTTTCTCTTTTTCTAACAACTTTAAGGCCAAGAAACAACCGTTAGTTTAGGGTAAGCCTTTTTTCTATCCAGGGTTTTAAAATTCCCACTAAAATAACAAAAAAAGCTGGCCAGAGAAAAAGGAATAATAAAAAGTAGAAAAGGGTGAGACCAGCTGTTGCATAAGGAGTTTTTTGGATCCATCGGTGCACCACCCCAAGGCCCACCAGAAAAAAGGGTAGGATTAAAACAACTGTCGCGCTTTTTCCTAAAAGTTCTAAAGACCCAACTCCAATCCAAGAAAGTAAGATAGAAAGCCCCAAAAGAATTGAAAAGCTTTTGGGAACTTCAAGATTTTCCAAGGAAGGGGAGGGACGTAAATTTTGCTTAAATCGAACCAGAAGACCTTGCGCAAGCGTTGCATTGATGAGCATCATGACTGCCCAAGAAAAGGCAAAAAATCCAGGCAAGAAAGGAAAAATTTTTATTAAGAGAGGCTCTGCTTCCTTCATGTGACCTTGGGGATCTAAGCTTTTTAGGAGAGTCTTTACAAGTGTATGAACATCATTCCCCTGGGTTAAATAGAAGTAGATTCCTAAAGCTAGGAGCATGATGATGCTCGACGCAAGAGTGAGGTCCCTTAGAAGAAGGGAGGAAGGATACCAGACAACTTCCTTTGAAGATTTCTTACGGTTTAAAAGAGCTCTATTGATTAAAAAGACAGGCCCCATTGTGGAAAAAACAAAAAATTCCGCAGCAGGAATAGGGCCCTCAAAAAGAAGGACAAGAAGAGTTGCAATAAGAGCGGCTCCATAAAGGGGCCGCAAACCAATTCCAAGCCCCAAGAGAAAAAGGGGAAGAGATGAAAGATAGGAGATAAGCACAAAACCAGGAATAAAAAACAGATGTAAAAGGGAAAGGGTGGCACTTAAAAGGCCACCCACTATCGTAACTGCCATCAGGGTCGACTGATTCATTAATCCCTTAATCAAGAATATACGGCATCAACGCTAAAAAGCGTGCCCGCTTAATGGCTTGGGCGAGTTCGCGCTGTTTCTTTTGAGAAACAGCTGTAATCCGGCTGGGAATAATTTTCCCGCGCTCCGTTGTGAACTTCTGTAAAAGCTTGACGTCTTTGTAGTCAATGGCAATGCCATCAGGTCCTGAAAACGGGCATGTCTTGCGCCGGCGAAAGAAAGGCTTGCGGGTTGTAGGAACGGAACTCATTCTTTCTCTCCTTCTTCAAGAAAAGGTTCAAATTCTTCTTTTTCTCCAAAGGATTCGTAGCGCCGATCACGGCTTTGCTTGCTTTGCATCAAAGGGGAGGGGTCCGTATCTAGTTTATCAACCTTAAGGGTTAAAAAACGCAAAATATCCTCATTAAGGCGCATTTGCCGCTCCATTTCTTTTACGGCTGGGAAAGGCGCTTCAATATTAAAAAGAACATAGTGTCCTTTACGATTTTTTTTAATGCTGTAGGCAAGATTTCGAAGACCACAAAATTCAGTTTTGCTCACTTCTCCCTGACCTTGGGAAAGGACATCTGTTAAATTCGTAGCAAGAGCTTCAACTTGAGCCGCTGAAAGTTCTTGGCGTGCAATAAAGACCGTTTCATAAAACGACATAGATACAACCCCTTATGGCTAATCATGGGAGGCCCTATGCCCCCACGAGCTGGATTTATCAGCAAAGAGTGATCTTCTTGTAAAGGAGGTAATTAAAAAATGCAAGATTTGTCTTTAAAGAGAAAGCGGATTTTCCCTTAAGTGGAAAAGTCTATTTAAGATTAAGTTTTTTAGTCCCTTGTTTGCCTTAACTAACCGTTCTTCTTCCGTTGGTAAAGTTGGCGGGGAGAATCCCCATTGACTTACCTTTTGAAGGTAGGTATGAGTAAAAAATTGATTTGTCAATGGAGAAGGCCATGAATTATCTTCGATTTAGAAGCGGGAACATAAGAAATATCAACCTTTTGAACCCTCTGATAAATAGGATCCAATTATGTCGAAAGCGAATGTCATAAAGAAGTTACTCACCGCCCTTCTTCTCTCTCTCTCTCTAAATAACAGTTCTTTAGCCAACTCTCCTCCCAAGCACATTGCTATTACCCAATACGTTGAGCATGTGGCAGCGGATGCTGTGCGCCAAGGGCTCGTGGATGAGTTAATACAAAAGGGATATCAGGAAGGAAAAAACTTAACCATTGATTTTGAAAATGCTCAAGGGAGTGCGGCAACAGCCAGTCAAATTGCCCGTAAATTTGTGGGCCTAAAGCCCGATGTGATTGTGGCGATTACCACGCCTTCTGCTCAAACAATGGTTAAAACCGTAGGAAAAAACTCTATTCCTATTGTTTTCAGTGCGGTGACAGACCCGATTGCGGCTGGTCTTGTCTCTTCTCTTAAAGATCATAAGGCAAAAGTTACGGGTGTTATGGATGCGCCGCCTATTAAGGAACAGATCGCCTTTATTAAAACAATTCTTCCGAATGCTAAAAAAATTGGGATTCTTTATAATCCGGGAGATAGCGGGTCTGTTTCTTCCTTACAAATCATACGTAAAGAAGCAAAAGCCGAAGGATTCACGCTTGTCGAATCCACGCCTTTTAAATCTTCAGATATTCAAACAGCCGTTCTTCAATTGGTTGGAAAAGTCGATGCTATTTATGTGCCATTAGATAATATGATTGTTTCGGCCATGAAGACAGTGAGCTCCCTAGCTCTTAAACATAACCTTCCCCTTTTCTCTGCAGATAATGGATCGGTGGAGGCTGGGGCATTGGCTTGCGTAGGATATAGTTATATTCAAACGGGCCATAAAACTGGCGAAATAGTGGCAGAAATCCTTAATGGCAAAGATCCTTCTGAAATTGCCGTTGCATCTCCTGGTACAATCGATATATTTATCAATCGACAGGCGCTTGAGAAGCTAAAGATTATCCTTCCTGTGACTGTTCGAACTCAAGCTCACTTTTTTTAAGAAATGGAGTTTTAGACGTGAATTTAATTCAATTCATGGGCGCTTTAGAAGTTGGTTTTTTATATGGCCTTGTGGCCATGGCCGTTCTTTTGTCTTTTCGGATTTTGGATTTTCCGGATCTAACGGTCGATGGAAGTTTGCCATTAGGGGCCGCTGTTTGTGCCATCCTTATTGTTTCTGGAGTGAATCCCTGGTTAGCAACAGGGTGTGCTATTTTGGCGGGTATGGTTGCGGGCTTTACGACCGCATGGATAAGCGTTCGGTGGAATATCCTTCATCTTCTGGCTAGTATTTTAACCATGACAGCTCTTTATTCGATTAATTTGCGAATTATGGGACGACCTAATATTGCCCTTTTGGGGGAACAAACCATTTTCACGCCTCTTGAAAATTTCACCTCTCTTGAAGATTTCTCTTATCTCCGACACTATACTATGTCAATTGCTATGGGTGTTATTGCGATCGTTATTTTAGTGTTCATTTACCGCTTTTTGAGTTCTGAAAAAGGCCTTGCGATGCGGGCGACGGGTGCGAATCCTCGGATGGCCAAAGCTCAAGGGGTTTCTGTCAATCGCCAAGTGCTTTTCGGTATTGCACTGAGCAATGGGCTCGTTGCCCTTGCAGGGGCTCTGTGGGCGCAATATGCAGGTTTTGCAGATGTAACGATGGGGGTTGGGACGATTGTCGTTGGACTAGCCGCTGTCATTGTGGGAGAGGCTTTTTTCAATCCCAAAGTTATACTTACGGCTCTTATAGCTTGTATCCTAGGATCTATTTTTTATCGTCTTGCCATTGCTGTGGCTCTGAACGCAAGCTTTTTAGGTCTCCAAGCTTCGGATCTTCAACTTGTAACAGCTATTATTGTAGGGTTTGCGATGATTACTCCTAAGCTTCGGTCCAAAATACTTGATTTTAAAGCCTCACGGAGTCAAGCATGATTCGTCTTACTGATTTGCATGTTACCTTTAATCGTGGAACGGCCATGGAAACGAGGGCTTTGCGTGGGGTTACCCTTAATATCGAAAAGGGCGACTTTGTGTCCGTGATTGGCGGGAATGGAGCGGGTAAATCCACGGTCCTTAATGCTCTTTGCGGAGATATTATTCCTGAGCGGGGAAAGATTTTGATCGATAACCAAGACGTGACAACTCTCCCTTCCTGGCAAAGAGCACCCTATGTGGCGC
>JBEPVR010000012.1:0-23973 GCA_041690915.1 Alphaproteobacteria bacterium | reverse complement strand
GGAGAGTCGCAATGGCTTCATCGGGAGATTCTCGCATAAAAAAGGTGCCCCATTTTTGAGCGAGGTCTTTTTCTTCCCCCTCTAAAAATGCCCTAATCATAGAGGGGGCAAGAGGAAGAGTTTCAGTAGAAGGGTCGATTTTAATCAAATAAGGCTTAAAAACGTCCGCTACAAGACTTAGGTTTTGCTTGTTTCGAGCCGTTTCAAACAGAGAGAGCAAGTTCTCAGGCTTTGGAGATGTGAGAGCATGATCGAATTTTTTCAAAAGTTCTTCGGGGGGTGCCTCTTTCAGAAAGGCGAGGATGGCTTCTCCTTTAAAATCTCCCGTCTGAAAGGCTATTTGAGCTGCGGCAAGACGCGTCTTCAGAGGCATTTTTTCCGATTGGGCAATCAAAGCAAGAGAAGCAGGGGAAAGTTTTTCAAGATCGTATTCAGGAATCTCGTGGCCCATTGCGCACCATACGGTGAGAAGGAAGGGAGAATGAGCAATGACATCATCGAAGGGAGGGTGGGTTGAAGGATCAAAAAGTGCATTTAAAAGGGGAGAAACGGTCGACGCTGATTCACTCAAGAGTTCGGCTGCTATTTTTCCCCGTTCTCCTTCTCCCGTAAGGTAAAGACAATAAACATTTTGTTTTTTCCATTCAAGGTGAGGAGAGGTACGAATAAGATTTGCAATTTTTTCACATGCCTTCTGTGGTTCTCCTGCAAGCCATTGAAAGTCAAGAGAGATACTGTCTTTTTCTGGAAGGTTGGTTTCTGATAAAAATTCCTCTCCTTGTTCTATCTGCCCTGTTTCCATCAGAAGGGAGAGAAGAATTTTTTCGTAAGTGGGGTTTTGGAGGAGAGGCGTATATTTTTCCTTTAAGATTTCGGACCGCATGGATCGCAAAATAGGAGAGGCCAAACGGGTGGAAAGTCGTGGGAAGTAGGTTTCAATCAGGGAAGGGGGCGTCCCCTCCCAAAACCCTGTAACTTCTTGAAGAGGGAATTCTCTTGTAGGTTCGGGCGAGCTCTCTTTTTGAGGGATAAGTTGAATAGGTTGGGCGTTAGAAAGCTCACCCCCCAACAGCAAACAAGTGCTCCCTCTTAAAAGCGCCTTACTTAGGAAGTTTTTCATTCGGGATAATTTTTTCAATTCGAGTTGCTGGAGCTGGAATTCCCCACATGGAAAGGGTAATAATTCCGACAAGTAATAAAAAAGCCATCATTCCCCATAAGGCGCGAACGAGTGTCATCAGTTTTCTCCTTTTGTTTCCTTCTTTGAGTTTTATGCTGAATTTAAAAGAATCACAAGAGAAGTATGAGGAAAGGAGGGTCGGATTAAAGTAGAAAAAGCTGCAATATCCCTCTCTTGACAAGAAAAACTCATGAAGCCTCAGATTCAAAGTCCAAAATCTCCGGATATTTATCTGGATTATTAAGACAGTATTGAATAATAGGATGAAAGTCATCACAACTTTCAGCTTCAACAAAGGACACAAAAGTGCCTTTTTTAAATCCCCCCCGCTCGTCTCGTTTTTCAAGGCGCGTTTTTTCAATGTGGTCCCACCGAAGTCCAAATTTTTTTGAGAGGGCATAGAGTACTTCTAAAACGTCCGCTATTTCTTCTTTGAGCTCTTTTGGATTTTCAGCTTTACAGACCTCATCTGCTTCTTCTTTAAGTTTGAGTTTTAAGTGATGGATGTGATCTTCAGGGTCTAAATGACACATTTCAACGGCTCCCCCCAACTTTTGAATGCGCTCAGGCATTTTATCTCGGACAAGAGTTTCTACTTTAAAGCGGCGTGTGGGTATCATAGTCTCCTCCTTTTATATTTTACGAACATTATAAACCAATCTTCTCTCACATTTAAAGAATCAGGTTGGACTTTTAGATGAACTCGGTTATACAGAGTTTTGTTAAAGGAAAGGAGAATGGTATGCCAAAGATGATTTTCGTTAAAGCTGATGGAGAACGTGTGGAAGTGGATGCGCCAAATGGCCTTTCTGTTCTTGAAATTGCCCATCAAAATAGCGATAAGATTTTTTTGGAAGGGGCTTGTGAAGGATCCTTGGCTTGTTCAACCTGCCATGTGGTTGTTGATCCTGAATGGTACGCACTGTTAGCGGAAGCCACAGAGGATGAGGAAGATATGTTGGATTTGGCTTTTGGGTTGACTCAAACGTCTCGACTAGGATGTCAAATCATTATGCGCCCTGAACTCGAAGGTCTTGTTGTGCGCCTTCCCGCGGCAACTCGGAATATGCTCGTATAATTTTAAGACATTCTTAATTTTCTTTTGGTAGAAGGAAAGAAAATGAAGGAGTCATCTATGGGAAAAAAAATCTTTGTCACACTTAGTATTGCGTTGTTAGCTTATACAAGGTGTGTATCAGCAGAGCCGTCTCCGGGTGAGAAAGAAGTTCTCAATCAAATCATTAAAAGTGCGATCCACGATTTAGTGGGAGACAATGCGGTTTTTGCAAAGTCAAAATTCCCAGAACATTTTCAAGAGTTCCAAGATATCCAAAACCCGCGCGTGACGATGGTGTTGTGCTCGGATTCACGGGTACAAACAAATAATTTTTCTCAAAATGGTGCTGAAAATGACATCTTTGTTGCCCGAAATATAGGCAATCAGTTTATTACAACAAAAGGATCGGTTGAATATGGCGTTTCCGTTTTAAAGACACCTGTTCTTTTTATTGTGGGGCATTCTCATTGTGGAGCTGTAAAAGCCGCGAGAGGCGACATGGGCCAAATTGCGCCAGCTATCCGAAAAGAACTTGAAACACTGGATGTGCAAGCCGCACCGGATGATAGGCAAGGCGTTGTTTTAAATGTTCATCACCAGGTTGAAGACGCTCTGGATAATTTTAAAGAGAAAGTAAATGTAGGTCAGCTGGCTATCATAGGGGCGGTCTATGACTTTCGGAATGATTATGGGTATGGGCAAGGCCAACTTATTATTGTGAACCTTAATGGGAAACGCGATCCTGAAGAGATTCGAAACTCTCATTATTTTGATAATATGAAAGAAGTTACAATTGGCATCCAAAGTGAGGAGCCAAAAAAAGCGGTTTCTTCTTGAGGGAGTTCAGCCTGCCTTCCTAAGTTGAGAAGAAGCCAAGGCCACATCCTCTATCATGAGGGTGATCTTTGTTTTACCTCCCCAGGTATTAAGCTTGGGGGAGGCCAACAGATCGAGGGGACATCGACTGCGGTTCATAAGAGTATTTCCAACAAGTGTGTCTTTTAAACGAAAACCGATCCCTTCCACTACAACGCCATCTCCTTGAGAAAAGCGACAGCGAATGTGTTGATCTTTGATCAGCTGATAAGAATCAACCATCACCTCTGAAAAAATAAATTTGGGAGTTGGGTTTCCCATTCCAAAAGGAGAAAGGTTTTCAATTTCTTCTAAAAGCAAGGGTGTTAAGGAGCGGAGATCTAAATAACCATCACATGGCATCATCGGCTTTAGATCAATCTGATCGGCAAGGTGAGTCAATTCAGATATCAGAAAGCGAGTTAGAGAGGGGAGTTGATCTTTGGTCAGAGAAAATCCTGCGGCCATGGCATGGCCTCCGCCCCCTAAAACATAGCCCAAGTGATGGGCCTTATGAATCAATCGACCAAAATCAAACCCAGGGATAGAGCGGGCGGAAGCCTTACCGACCCCTTCCCCATTCCAAGTTATTACAGCTGTGGGTTTATGAAATTTTTCTTTTAGCCTGCCGGCGACAATGCCAATGACGCCTTCATGCCACCCCGCCCGATCTACTATGATGAGGGGAGATTGAGGATCAACGTGGAGGAAAGCTTGGTCTAAAGCTTCGGTTTCAAGAATGCGGCGCTCTTGGTTGTATTGATCCAATTTTTGTGCGATTTCAATAGCTTCTTCAGGATTTTCTGTTGAAAGTAGGCGAGCTCCGAGAAAGGATTCGCCTACGCGTCCACCCGCATTAATACGAGGGCCCAATACAAAACCTAAGTGATAAGGTGTTGGCATTTCATCAAGACCTCCCTTATCGGCAAGAGCCTTAAGGCCCACGTTTTTTCGTTTTGCCATGATTTTAAGACCCTGGGAGACAAACGTACGATTGAGCCCGGTTAAAGGCATAACATCGCATACCGTCCCGAGGGCTACTAAATCAAGAAGGCCCATCAGATCAGGTTCTTTACGATCTTTATAAAATCCTGCGTTCCTTAAAGCACGATTGAGAGCCACAACACATAAGAAAGAAATTCCTACAGCTGCAAGGTGACCAAGGGTTTGAGTGACCTCTTGTTGTTCATCAAGGCGATTGGGATTCACAATAGCATAAGCAGGTGGCAACTTGGCTTCGGGGGCGTGATGGTCAAGGATGATCACATCCAGTCCCTCTGCTGCTGTCAAAGCTTCAAAAGACGTCGTTCCACAATCAACAGTAATCATCACCGTATAGCCTTGGCTCATAAACTTTTGAATGCCTAGAATATTGGGGCCATAGCCTTCCTTAATGCGATCAGGAATATAAAGGGCAAGAGGGAGGTCAAGGGCTTTAAAAAACCGGTAAAGAAGGGCGCTGGAAGTGGCTCCATCCACATCATAATCTCCCCATACAAGAATTTTTTCGCGAGAGGTGATGGCTTGTGTGAGTCGCTCGACCGCCCTATCCATATCCTTTAATAGCAAAGGATCAGGAAGGTGCTGACGTAAGGAGGGGTCAAGAAAGAGAGGGGTGGATTCAAGAGTATGACCCCGCATCGCGAGAAGTCGAGCCAGAGTGGGAGAGATCCCCAGCTTTTGCATAAAAGTCATCACATGGATTTCTTCATATGTTCTTAAAAGCCAACGTTTTTCGGATAAAGAATGAGCACAGATTTCTTTCATAGAGGAAGGGTATCTTTTCTCTATGCTAAATTCAAATGTTTCGATGAGGGTTAAGGAGCAAGTTCCTTAACCCTTCTTTATAGGTCGGGAAAAGAAGAGAGGGAATCAACTCCTTCAGAAGGCGCTTATTGCTGACGCGTTTAGAATCCTTGTAAAAGCTTCGACCCATAGACGTCAAGGAGGCTTGTTCAAAAGGAATAAGGGGAGGGGGATCCATTCCTAATAATGTGGCCCCATACGTAATGACCTCATAGGAAGGAGCAGGAGTGTTATCTGCTACATTATAAATTCGTCCGGCTTGAGGCGCTTTCATCGAAGCTTTAAGGGTTTGGGCAATATCTTCCCCATGAATGCGAGAAAAGACGAGTCCTTCTTTGAAAATTCGTTGAGCTTTTCCAGCTTTGAGATCTTCAAGGACATTGCGTCCAGGTCCATATATACCCGCAAGACGAAAAATATGAAGGGGTAAACCTGAAGCCTCTCCCAGTTGAAGCCATTGATGTTCTGCCTTAAGCCTTGCAATGCCTTGAGGGGAGGCGGGGCGAGTTTTAGAAAGTTCATCAACCCATTCTCCCTGGTGATCGCCATAAACGCTTGTTGAAGAAAGATATCCAAGCCATTTAAGATGGGTCAGCTCGGGTAAAATTTCTCTTATAAAAGGAATGAGAGGATCACCTTCGGAAGAGGGGGGAATAGAAATGAGGAGAGAGTCGCTTTTTTGAAGGGCATGCATAATTTCTCGAGAAAAGGACCCTCCTTTATATAAAAAGAGATTTTCCCCTTGTTGCGTACGAGACGTTCCCCCCTTTCCGATAAAGCGAGCAACGTATCCATAGCCAAAGCAAAACAGCACTTAAAAATCTAAATTCGTGTAATGAGAAGACGGCGTAAGGCCGGGGACAACATCACTCAAGATTGCGCGAAAGCTGGGGCGAGATTTGACGCGGGTATACCATAGCTTGGTAACGGGATGCTTATCCCATGGGACATCACCAAGGTAATCAATGCAGGAAAGGTGAGCGGCCGCTGTTATATCTGCTAAAGAAAAATCATCGCCGGCAAGCCATTTTCGTCGATCACAAAGCCAAGACATATATTCGAGATGATCATGGATATTGGCATTCCCAATACGGATAGCTGCTGAATCAGGCCCCCCCTGCCCCATTTTGCGCCTCAAGACTTTTTCATAGACCAGATTGTGGGACACTTCCCCATTAAACTTTTCATCAAACCAGGCCATAAGCCGACGGACTTCTGCGCGGGGTGAAGACAATTTTCCCAAAAAAGAAGGTTCAAAATAGACTTCTTCCAAATATTCAGCGATGGGGTAAGAATTAGCAATATGTTTCCCATCATCATCCGTAAGGACGGGGGGCAAACCTTCGGGATTCAAGGGTAAAAAAGAAGGGTTAGGTTCCCACGGTTTAACCATAGCCAACTCAAAGGGAAGTTTTTTTTCCGCAAGTAAAAGACGAATTTTCCGAGAAAAGGGACAGAGCCAGTAATGATAGAGTTTTCGCATTGATGATTATCCCTTGGATGGATTAATGTTTTATGATATTCAAACTCATCTCTTACCATAGTGTGACCTTATGACTCTAGAGCAAATTTTATTTCTTTCTTTTATCCAGGGTGTGACAGAATTTCTTCCCATCAGTTCCTCAGGCCATTTGGTACTTGTTCCCGTTTTATGTGGCTGGAAGGACCAAGGATTGATGATAACTGTAGCCGCTCACGTGGGAACATTAGGCTCTGTTCTTCTTTATTTCCATAAGGACGTGGCTGCTCTTTTTAAGGGTTCTTTCTCTCTTTTGAGAGGAAATTTCAATGAGAATACCCAGCTGCTCTTCAATCTCATCATTGCCACAATTCCAGTGGTTTTGTTAGGAATGTTTTTTGAAAACGTGGTGGGGGATTCTTTAAGAAATGTTACGATCATTGCATGGGCGGGGATTTTATTTGGCATTGTCCTTTATGTCGCAGACAAATATGGCCATCTTATAGAAACTGTTGCGGATACAAACGGCAAGCGCGCCCTATTCTTTGGACTTGCCCAATGCATTGCGCTTGTCAATGGTGCCAGCCGTTCAGGGGCCTGCATAACGG
This sequence comes from Alphaproteobacteria bacterium, assembly GCA_041690915.1. Taxonomy (GTDB): domain Bacteria; phylum Pseudomonadota; class Alphaproteobacteria; order UBA9655; family UBA9655; genus UBA9655. The sequence goes on along the minus strand of JBEPVR010000012.1, from coordinate 17,008 downwards.
TAGGACGGTTTATGAATTATAAGCGAACGGATGCCGCTCGCTTTGCTTTTTTAATGTCAATTCCGACGATTACAGCTGCGGCGACTTTGAAAGGGTATCAACTCTTTAAGTCTGGAGACCTTTCTATGATGAATGATGCGGCCATGATGGCCGCTTTCTCTTTTGTCTTTGGTTTTTGTGCCATCGCCTTTATGATGCGCTGGCTTCAAAAATCAACTTTGACGCCTTTTGTGATTTATCGGATTTGTTTAGGCTTATTCATTCTTGTCAGTGTATATAGCGGATTTATAGGCGCCGTTCCTTGTCATTAATTAATCTAAATCCACTTCAATTTTTTTCACCTTAGAAGCCCGATGATCTTCAATAATGCAGTCAATCATGAAGCCCAGGGCTTCGTTGGGAGAAGCTTTATGAGTTGCCAGGGTAATCGTTTCCTGAAACAGGGGGATAGCAGGCGGGGTGTTTCTATTTTCATAAAAACTCACTGTCAAACTGTAGCGTTCAGGTTTTGATTCATATTTCCTAGAATATGATATGTCTTTGTGCTGTATAACTTTCAAATCTTGGTTCAAGGGTTCAGCAGGAAGAATTGTGTAATCGATTAAAATAAGGCACACATTGCGATAGTGGTCTACAAAAGGAAAATAATTCATATTAAAGCGAAGGCGGTTATTAATTGCAGAAAAATCAACGACTTTTAAGTCAAGTGCTCTTTTTGAGGGCAAAACACTTATCCACGGTAGGGGGGCTGCATCCTGGTTAGGGAAATTGGTGCCGGGTAAAGGGCCTTCGGTTGTATGAGTTACTGTGGTCATGCAACCCTCTAATAAAAAGCAAATGAGGATGCTTATAGTTTTTTTCACAGCTTTCCCTTGTTCTCTTCTTATTCATTTATGTCTTTTAGAGTATGCCAGAAAAGGAAAAAAAGACCAAGGATTTAACTTCAAACATCACGTCTTAATTCTCGCCCAGATTCGTTTCATGACCAAATACATTAAAATCGTGAAGATGATAAAATAAATTAACACTCTGTAGCCCGTTTTTTTTCTTTCCTCGAGTTCTGGTTCCGCTGCCCACGATAAAAAAGTGACCACGTCTTTTGCCATTTGATTGATGGAGGGTTGGGATCCATCAGTGTAGGTTACAATTCCTTCGGAAAGGGGGGGTGTCATTGCAATTTGTCCGCCAGGAAAGTAGAGATTGTAATGCAATCCTTCTGCTAAATGAACATCTTTGGGGGGAGTCGTTTCATACCCTGTGAGCAGAGCATAAATATAATTTGGTCCTCCTGCGCGGGCTTTCGTGATAAGGGACAGATCAGGAGGAAGGGAACTATTGTTGGCCGCACGAGCAGCTTGTTCATTTTTATAAGGGTTTGGGATTTTTCCTGTTGGGAGGGCGGGTTTCTCAACCACATTTCCTTCATCATCAATGGTTTCAACTTTATGGTCAGCAGCAATAGCTTTTATCTCTTCAGAAGAATAACCTAAAGCGGCTAAATCTCGGAATCTGATTTGATTTAAACCATGGCAGGCAGAACAGACTTGTTTGTAAATTTGAAAACCATGCTGAAGATCAGCTCTATCGTAAGTCCCAAAGGGTCCTTGAAAGGACCAGTCTTCCTGGGGTAAACTTGGTGTGTCAGCTCCATAAAGGGGGCTCAAACTTCCCAAAAAAAGAAGATAAAAAAAGCTCTTTGAAACAAGGCCCTTTCTCTTTTTCTGTAAGACAGGATCACTCAAGCTTTGGGGGAGGGGCTTCGTTTTTTCATAAATTCCTAAAAGAGGCAGAGCTACAAAGAAGAAAGCAAAGTAAAGGAGGGTCGTAATTTGCCCTAAGGTTTGATTAGAAAGCCCTCCTAACGCGGTGTAAATATGATCGGGAGAGTAGGCGCCTACCCACCCTAAAATAAAGCAATCCCCAACGAAACCCCAAAAAAACCATTTGTAAAGTGGTCTGAAAGTAGCGCTGCGGACTTTAGAGGTATCGAGCCAAGGAACGAAAAAAAGAACGGAAACCGAGCTAAGCATGGCTAAAACCCCTAGGGTTTTATTAGGGATTGAGCGTAAAATAGCATAAAAGGGTAAGAAGTACCATTCGGGTACAATGTGAGGGGGAGTTACCAAAGGATTAGCGGGAATGTAGTTGTCGGGTTCTCCAAAGAAATTGGGGTTAAAGAAAATAAAGTAAGACCATATAAACGCAAAAACCCCAAAGCCAAATAAGTCTTTTACAGTGTAATAGGGGTGAAAAGGAATGCTATCTCGTGGTTCTTTTCTTTCAATTCCTAAAGGATTATTCGATCCATGTTGATGCAAAGCAATTAAGTGAAGGATCACAACCCCCACAATTAAAAATGGAAAGAGATAATGAAGAACAAAAAAACGATTCAGCGTAGGGTTATCCACAGAAAATCCTCCCCATAACCATTCCACAATCGACTCTCCAAAGGGAAGGACCGAAAAAAGATTCGTAATGACGGTGGCCCCCCAATAACTCATTTGCCCCCAAGGTAAAACATACCCCATGAAAGCGGTGGCCATCATCAAAAGTAAGATAACGACGCCTAGAATCCACAAAAGTTCTCGTGGCGCTTTATAAGAACCATAATAAAGACCACGAAACATGTGAATATAAACGATGATAAAAAACATGGTGGCGCCGTTGGCATGCAAATAGCGCATAAACCAGCCATAGTTTATATTACGCATAATGTATTCGACGCTATTAAAAGCTTCTTTTGTATTGGGCTCATAGTGCATGGCGAGGAAAATCCCCGAGAAGATCATCACAACGAGAGTGATGCCAGCAAGAGAACCAAAGTTCCACCAATAATTTAGATTTTTTGGGGTGGGGTATTCTCGAAGCTCATGGTCGATAAAAGAAAAGAAAGGCAAGCGATAATCAATCCATCGGACAACGTTTATAAGTCTACCCATGGGCAACCTCATTCACACCCAGACGAAGATGGGTGGACGTTAAAAATGTATAAGGAGGAATGGCTAGGTTTAAAGGGGCAGGCCCCCGTCTGACCCGTCCAGATGTATCATAAAGAGAGCCGTGACAAGGGCAAGCCCATCCCCCATATTTTCCTCGGGATTGGGTGGGTTTGTTTCCTGTAGGAATACACCCTAAATGGGTGCAAATACCAATGACAATCAGCCACTCATCGTGACCTTGTTTGACGCGAGCTTTATCTGTTTGGGGATCAATCAAATCTGAGAGAGGAGTTTGTTCGGCGGTTTTAATTTCTTCCGGTGTTCGATGGCGTACAAAGATAGGTTTTCCGCGCCAAACAACAGTGATGGCTTGTCCAGCTGGAATGGATGAGATATCCACATCAACAGTGGATTGGGCGAGAATATCGGCGGCTGGGTTCATGCTATCAATAAAAGGCCACGCAAAATAAGCCGCTCCCACAGTTCCAACAGCTCCCGCCGTTAAGAACAAAAAATCCCGACGGGTAGGTTCTTTTTTTTCAGGGGAGAGGTGATTAGGTGATGATTTAGCCATGGACTCCGTTCATTCATTGCGCGTTTTATATCTACCCTGGTATCTTGGCGCACATTTGATGTACGCTCTAAGATAGGATAGTTTTAATTGACTTTTAATGAAATTTAAAGGACCCAAATGCACCTTGTGTTATTTCAGCCTGAAATTCCTCAAAATGTGGGAACCCTCATGCGATTTTCTGCTTGTATGGGAATTCCTCTTGATGTTGTGGAACCCTGTGGTTTTCTTTTTACAGACAAACATTTAAAGAGGGCCGGCATGGATTATGTCGAGCTTGCGACGCTCAGCGTTTTCCCGTCTTGGGAAGCCTTGTGTGAGGGGCGTAAAAAAGCGAGGCGGGTGGCTGTTACGTCTTCCTCTTCTCAAAATTATATCGACTTTTCTTTCAAACCTTTTGACCTTCTTATTATGGGGCAAGAAAGTACAGGATTTCCACCAGCTATCTTGGAAGATTGTCATGAAACGGTAGCTATTCCCATGATTGCTGGGCGGCGGTCCCTTAATCTTGCAATCGCTGCTGCTATTGTCACGACGGAAGCTCTTCGTCAAACATCCCAACTGCCGGAGTGTTCAAATGGAGATTAAAAAAGAACAAGTTTCTAAGTGGTTTTCTTCTCTTCAAACACAAGTGATTGATATTTTGGAAAGAATTGAAAAAGAAGTTTCTCACGCTCAATACGATCAACCTCCAAGCCAATTTGTTCGTAAATCTTGGGTCCGAGAAGGGGGGGGAGGAGGTGATATGGCTATTTTAGAGGGACGGATATTTGAGAAAGCAGGTGTAAATATCTCAACGGTCTTTGGAGAGTTTTCAGAAGAATTTCGGTCTCAAATCCCAGGAGCAGAGCAGGATCCTCAATTTTGGGCAAGCGGCATTTCGGTTGTGATTCACCCCCGCAACCCTCATATGCCAATTGTCCATATGAACACCCGTATGATTGTTACCCAAAAAATGTGGTTTGGAGGCGGATCTGACTTAACCCCTTCTTTTGCTTATGAAAAAGATACACATGATTTCCATACAGCCTTAAAAAAAACATGTGATACTTTTGATCTAACCTATTATGAAAATTTTAAAAAATGGGCGGATGAATATTTTTACCTTCCTCACCGCCAAGAATCCCGTGGTGTAGGGGGGATTTTTTATGATTACCTTAATAGTGAGAATTGGGAAAAGGACTTTTCTTTTACGCAAGAGGTTGGGCGGACATTTGCACGTATTTACCCGGAAATTATTCGTCGCCATTTAAGGACACCTTGGACGGAGCAGGATCGTAAGGCTCAACTTAAGAAGCGAGCAAAATACGTGGAATTTAATCTTTTATACGATAGAGGAACTCTCTTTGGTCTTAAGACTAATGGGAATGTAGAAGCTATTCTTATGTCACTTCCGCCTCTTGCGGCGTGGGGAATTTAAACTATCTAAGCTAGGCTCTTTGCTGAAGGCCTAAAAAAACGAGAGCGCTTTAGATTATAAGGAGACAATGCCTTTTCCTTACCTATACGTTTGTTGTAAGTTTGTGAGCATTTTTAATTCATTAAGAAAAACTTCAATTTTGAATAAGAAAAAAGTGCATCTAGACTTCGTGAACAAATTTTTGACTCTGCTCCCGAAGGGTGACCCATTATGGGGATTATTTGAAATTTTGTTCACGGAATCTAAGGGAATAGATTTTTCCTCTACCGTCATGGCTTCGCTCCGTTCGCAATAAGGTAGGAGGATAGTATTGAATTCTTATTATCACTCGGACGTTACTGAGGGCCTACGGCCATGAAAATTGCGCTAATGAACAATCTTCTCTGTTTTTTTATTCTTTTTCAAAATCTTATAAGAAATTATAAGTTTGTAGAGGGGTACTATAATTTCCTATAGAAATTGTTTTCTATATAGTTTATAAAAAATATAAGTCTATTTTAATTTTCAAAATTAAATGTAGATGGCTGTACAATAATAGAAATAAGGAGGTTTATGCCGTCCAAAACTTTAACTGTACCGGTGGGAACGACGATGTTTTTACTTTTTGTAAAAATTGCATTTTTAAACTGCAATCATATATTATTTTTTCAAAAAATCAATTCCCTATACTCCTCAAAAAAAGTTTTAAACATTTAAAGGAAGCCCCTTATTTAGAAATTGTTTTTGACCAATTTCACTGAGATTCTTTTTCTTATAAAGCCTTTAAGCGCGGCTACTTAACCTTTGCAAAGATATGTGCGGGTTAATAGAAAAACGTAAAAATACAGACATTAAAAGTGGAAAGTTGGGTGTAGAGAGGACTCAATCCCAATCAGGGTAAATAATTTAAAATTATAAAAATAAATTTTTGGAGAATTTGATGTATACGAGAAAAATTTATAATAATATTATAGAAAGATTAAAAGGGCCTAAGACTTTTATGCAAGTCCTATCAGGCCCAAGGCAAGTAGGCAAAACAACATTAGCTCATCAAATCCGCAATACTATTCCTTTGTCGACTCACTACGCTTCTGCCGATGAGCCTTCTTTACAAGATGCTGCATGGATCGAGCAACAATGGGAAATTGGTAGACGATGCGCTAAACAGAAGAAGGGGGAAGAGGGGTCCCTTCTTATTTTAGATGAAATCCAAAAAATTCCTTATTGGTCCCATTCCGTAAAAAAACTTTGGGATCAAGATATCGCCGTGGGAGTAAATTTAAAGGTCCTGATTTTAGGCTCTTCTTCTCTCCTGACACAATCAGGCTTGTCAGAGAGCTTAGCAGGAAGATTTGAAATGCTTCCTATTTCTCACTGGTCATTTAAGGAGAGTCGTGATGCGTTTGGATTGAGCCTCCCTCAATATATTTATTTTGGAGGATATCCTGGAGCATCTACATTAGTGCAAGATGAGGAGAGATGGTCCCGATATGTTATTGATGCAATTATTGAAACAAGTTTATCACGAGATATTCTTATAACCGCCCGTATTCACAAACCTATACTTTTGAGGCGGGTCTTTGAGCTTGGATGCCATTATTCCGGTCAAGTTATCTCCTATCAGCAAATGTCCGGGCAACTCCAAGATACGGGGAATGTCCATACTTTAGCGCAATACCTTCACTTGCTTGCAAAAGCAGGGCTTGTCGCAGGGTTACAAAGGTTTTCTTTTTCACAAATACAACAAATGGCTTCCAACCCAAAGCTTCAAGTTCTTAACACAGCCCTTACCTGTGCCATGAGCAATTATTCATACGAAAAAGCACAAGTAAATCCAAAATTTTGGAAAAGCCTTATAAAGTCATCCATTGGCGCCCATTTATTAAATTCTGCTTTTGGAACCAAAATAGAAATTTTCTATTGGAAAGATGGGGGCAAAGAGGTCGACTTTATTATGCGCAAAGGTGATGCTCTTGTTGTCGTGGGGATTAACGATAATCAAAAGGAGCCCCTCATTGCAGGACTGGAAGGATTTTCTAAACAATTTAAGTCCCAGAGAAAATTTTTAGTAGGAGAAGGTGGAATGCCTATCGAGGAATTTCTACTGATCCATCCTGAATCCTTGTTTTAAAAAGATAAAAAATTCTATCTTTTATTAAGAGTGAGGAATGCTTGTGTTCATGCAAAGAAAAATGGGGTAGTATAATCCTGACAACGGGTTCTAAACTTTAATGAAAACGACTGACTTGTTAACAAAAGTGCAGGGAGGAATAGGGTGGATCACTCTTAATCGTCCCGCTGTTCTCAACGCACTTACCTTGAATATGATTCGAACCTTGACCCAGGTTTTGAAAAGATGGGAAACGAATTCATCTATCCAGGCCATCATCATTGAAGGTGCTGGAGAAAAAGCCTTTTGTGCAGGCGGGGACATCCGCACCGTTTATGAGGCGAAAAAGGAAGGCGACCTTCACGCTTGTGATGCTTTCTTCCGGGAAGAATATACATTCAATACTTATATTCACACCTATTCTAAACCTTATGTTTCTCTTATAAATGGCATTGCGCTCGGGGGAGGCCTGGGGATTTCCGTAAACGGAGCCTATCGACTTGTAACGGAACGGGCGCTTCTTGCTATGCCCGAAACGGGAATCGGTTTTTTCCCGGATGCGGGAGCCACAACTTTTTTAAATAAGGCTCCAGGAGTTATCGGACTTTACTTGGGATTGACGGGAACGCGGCTTAAAGCAGAAGACGCCCTCATGACGGGACTTGCCACTCATTTTCTGCCTTCCTCATTCCTATCGGCATTTAAAGAAGACCTTCAAAAAGGAAAGCCGCTTGAAGGTGCGCTGGCGGCTTATTGTCAAGAGCCACAAGAAAAAGGTTTTTTACAACATCATTCCAAAATCATTGAAGGGCATTTCAATAAATCATCTTTAAAGGAAATAGTAGAAAGCCTTACAAAAGACCCCTCCCCTTTTGCTCAAAATACGTATAATATCTTAATGTCCAAATCACCGACCAGTTTAGCCGTGTTTTTTAGGCAGCTTAAAGAAGGAAAAAATCTCTCCTTCCTTGCAAGAGTAGAACAGGAATTTCGCCTCAGCCAAAACTTCTTAAAAGGCCATGATTTTATGGAAGGCGTACGAGCCGTATTGATTGATAAGGATCATCTCCCTCGCTGGAAGCCCTCCAAACTTGAAGACTTAAGAGATCAAGATATTGAGACCTATTTTTCCAGTTTAGGGGAGAGAGAACTTGTTTTAGAGAAAATCCCATGACAAACATCACTTTTAAGATCAACTGATAGGAATGTCCATACAGCTAATGCCATCTCTCACTCACATATTTAGAGTTGAAGCTCAAGATCAAGGAATACGCCTGGATAAGTTTTTAGCTACAAAAGTTAAAGATATGTCCCGCTCCCGCTGTCAGGAGCTCATTGAAAAAGGTTTTGTTACAGTAAATCAAAAACATTCGGAACCCTCTTTTAAAGTTAGGGAAGAGCAGCTGATTGAGGTTACCATTCCTCCGCTTGTTGAAGCTCGCCCTTCTCCTCAAAACATCCCCCTTGATGTTCTTTACGAAGATAATGATCTGATTGTCATTAATAAATCTGCGGGAATGGTTGTCCATCCGGCTCCTGGAAATCTGGAAGGAACCCTTGTGAATGCTCTGCTTAACCATTGTGGAGAGAGCCTTTCTGGAATAAATGGAGTCAAGCGTCCAGGAATTGTTCATCGATTAGATAAAGAAACGAGTGGCCTTTTAGTTGCCGCTAAAAATGATAAAGCCCACCATCATCTTGCTCACCAACTTGCCACCCGCGAAATGGGGCGCCGATATGTTGCTGTTGTGTGGGGGATACCCACACCCCTCGAAGGAATGATTGAGGGAGCCATTGGACGGGACCCGCGCCATCGCCAACGAATGGCTGTTCGGCAAAGTGGAAAATTTGCCCGAACCCATTATAAGGTTTTACAAATCTTTGGGCGAGTTGCGAGTCTTGTGGAATGTCGACTTGAAACGGGCCGAACGCACCAAATTCGAGTGCATCTTGCAACAAAGGGGCATTCCTTAATAGGAGATGCCCTTTATGGAAAATCCCCCAAAATGACACCCTCGGTGCTCCAAACATACTTAAAAGAAATATGGTCAAAAAATCGTCATGCATTGCATGCAAAGGAACTTGTGTTAACGCATCCAACGACACACGAGAATCTTCATTTTTCAACAGATCTTCCAGAGGATATACGAAATTTAATAGATGTGCTAAGCTCTCTCTGACATAATTAGAATTGCAACTCTTAAACAACATTAGGTTTCCGCGCGTGTCAAAGGATCACAAGAATCTCATTCCCACTCTTTCACAGATGACATCCCTTCCCATCGCCCCTGATGGGTTGACCCACTATTTGGCTAAGATTAAACAATTTCCTATCTTAGGAGCAGAGGAAGAATTTATCCTGGCAAAACGTTGGCGGGAACATGAAGACCCAAAAGCTGCTGAAAAACTGGTTGGTTCTCATCTACGACTTGTTGCTAAAATCGCCAGTGGATACAGAGGGTATGGATTACCTATAGGGGATTTAATTGCGGAAGGTAATATAGGGTTGATGCAAGCTCTTCGTAAATTTGATCCTGATAAAGGTTTTCGGTTTTCAACCTATGCGATGTGGTGGATTCGAGCCAATATACAAGAATATGTTTTGCATTCCTGGTCCCTTGTAAAAATTGGAACAACTGCAGCTCAAAAAAAGCTTTTTTTTAACTTGAGGCGCCTTAAAGGCGAAATGCAGGAACTTGATGAACCCATCCTTTCAGCTAAAAGCATAAAGGATATTGCAGGTGAACTCAACGTTTCAGAGAAAGAAGTTATTGAGATGAGTAAGCGTCTCACTGCTCCTGACCAATCCCTTAATGCGCCTTTAAAAGAAGAGGGCACTGAAGAATGGCAAGATTGGCTTATTGATGAAAATTCAAGTCATGAAGCCAAAATTATGGACAATGATGAAAACCGACAAAAAAATGCCCTCTTAGAAACGGCAATGAAATCTTTAAATGAGAGAGAATTTTTTATTATCCAAGAGCGACGCCTTAAAGATCCTCCCATAACTCTAGAAACTCTTTCCGAGACTCTCGGCATTTCTCGAGAGCGCGTTCGACAAATTGAAATTCGGGCTTTTGAAAAGATTCAAAAGGCTGTTAAAACGGCGGCTCTTCAAAATCGGATGCTTGAGTAATTATGGCCATCAGAATCTCTTTTTTCCTGACGGCCACACTTTTAATCGCACCCTTTCAAGACTGAATACCTTGTCTCTTGATACAATAAAGAGTATTCTTCTCTTTAATTGTGCTCTAAGCATCGGTAAAGGATTCATTTCATGATCAAAAAATTTTCTTTGGCTTTTCTTGCTTTTCTTAGCTTAACAGGGGGGGCCATTGCAGAGCTTCGTATTAATGTGACTGAAGGAACTTTTAAGCCGGTCCCCATTGCTATTACCCCTTTTGATGGAAGTGGAGATCCAGAACTTGCAAAAGTCGGGCAAGACATCACGCAAGTTATTATGAATGATTTAGAAGGTTGTGGTCTTTTTAAAATCGTGGATCCTCATGCCCATATTCAATCAGCCCAGGATGTCATGACGACTCCCCGGTTTGCAGACTGGAAAATACTGAATGCAGAAGCTTTGGTAGGAGGTCTTTTAAAACGTAATGGAAATAATTTCCAAGTTGATTTTCGCTTATTCGACGTGTTTACAGAATCCCAGCTCACGGGTCTTTCTCTTGGGACTGAAGCCACCAACTGGCGTCGGGTCGCCCATAAAGTTGCAGACGAAATTTATGAGCGCATGACGGGTGATAAGGGCTATTTTGATACACGCGTTGTATATATCGCAGAAAGTGGCCCCGAAATGAATCGCAAATATCGTTTGGCCATTATGGATTATGATGGAGCGAATCATCAGTTTATCTCGAGCGGGAACACCATCGTATTAACACCACGTTTTTCTCCTGATCGCACAAAAATTGCTTATGTGGATTTTGGCAGCAATGGTAAATCTCCAAGTCTCCATATTCATAATCTTGAAACAGGACAATCTGAATCTCTCGCCTCTGTTGAAGGACAAAGGATATCCCCACGATTTTCACCCAAAGGAGACCATGTGATTTTGAGTATCGCAAAAAGCGGAGCTGCATCGCTTTACAAAATGGATTTAGGAAGTAAAAGGCTTGCGAAACTCACCACATCAACGTCATTCATTGATGTATCCCCTTGTTATTCTCCAGATGGAGCTAAGATTTGTTACGTCTCGGATAGAGGTGGAAAGCCACAAATCTATGTGGGCGATGCAGCGGGGGAAGGCACCCGTATTAGTTTTGGCCAAGGAGCTTATAATAATCCTGTTTGGTCTCCCCGAGGAGATCTCATCACTTTTACCCGGCAGAACGGTGGCACATTTTATATTGGGGTGATGCGCCCCGATGGGTCAGGTGAGCGGATGCTTGATTCTGGGTATCTTCTCGAGGGTCCCACCTGGTCCCCCAATGGACGTGAAATTATGTACACTTGCCAAGCCAGTTCGAACAGTAAAGTGGGCCTCTGTAGCGTCGATATTGTAGGCTTTAACAAGAGAAAAGTGCCCATTCCAGGAGAAGGATCATATCCCACATGGTAGCTCTTGATCCTTATCCTTCAATAGGTTATAGTGGAGCCCACGATGTCTAAAGTCTTCGGACTAGGCATAGGGCGAAGGACATCAAAAAAAAGATACAATTTTAATATTTTTTTAATGTTCTCCCGCTATAGTGGGCGAATGAAAACTAAAAAAGGAGAAAAAAAGAAATGCGTTTAAAAATTACAAGTCTTCTAGCAACAGCTGCTCTTACTCTGTCTGCTTGCGGATCATGCGTCGAAGAGTGCGTTGATGCTTCTGGTCAAGGTGGCCCCCTCGCTGCAGCAGAAGCTGCAATAGCTACTGAGGCCTGCATTCCTGGATCAGTTGCTGATTTCGTAGACAACGTCGGTGACCGTGTGTTCTTTGACTTTGACAGATCAGCTGTTCGTTCTGATGGATTAGAAACCTTGCAACGTCAAGCTGCATGGCTAAACACCTACCCAAATTACGTTGTGACCATCGACGGCCATTGTGATAAGCGCGGAACTGTTGAGTATAACTTGGCACTCGGTGAGCGTCGTGCGAACGCAGCCAGAGAAAAGCTCATTGCATTTGGTATTGATCCCGCACGTATTAAGGTTGTTAGCTACGGCAAAAACCGTCCAATCGTTGAACAAGATGGCAGCGAGTGGGCTTATCAACAAAACCGTGTTGCTATCACCGTTTTGGACTAATAAGTTTAGTCGACTAAGTTTGCCTAAACATGAAGAAAACACCACCCTTCTCGGGTGGTGTTTTTTTATGAGGCCAGGCTCTCCCTCCCGTTTTGTCACTCCCGCCTTCGCGCACTCGTGTGCGGGGAAAATAGAGTGCCACTCGCATAAAGCTTAGTGATAATCTACCACTTCAATATCATAAGCTCCCTCTACAGGGACCCATCTAAAGCAGATGCGGAACTGATCATTAATCCGTAAACTAACTTGTCCCGCTCTATCTTTCTTGAGTTTTTCTATCTTTGTTCCAGGAGGTGTTAGGCGTCTTAAATCAAACATACTTTCTGCTTTATTAAGAGAATCTAAAAGGTCTAAGACTTTAGGCGAATAAGCTCCTGGTTCTCTCGAAGTCCATATGTTCCTCGTTGGTGAATTTTTAAAGGATTTAATTCTATTTGTTGATATAGTAATCTCTTCCTGTTTTCCCTTTACAGTTTTTCTTTCTAATTTTTCCTCCTGTTTTTTTACAGACGGAAGCCTTATCCCCTTGCCTTTATTTTCCTCTTTTCTTTTTCCTTCAGGCTCTTTTTCTCTATATTCTCTTTTTATGTTGTGCGAGGTGTTTCCCTCAGAAAAAGCTGTGGGAGCCGGTTGTATAAATGGTAAAGCCCTTACTTCTTCTCTTTTCGTTTTGCTGATAGTAAGGAGAGTCCGATCCTTTATTGATTTAAAACGCTCATGGAGAAGGCGAAGTTCATCACAACAAATTAAAATATGTTCATCTGGTGTTTCAATGTCTTCATGAAAACTTTTAAGTTCTTGGTGCTTAGCTTGAACTTGAGCAGCAAGAGCCTCCGCTTCCTCTAACAATTTTTCTCCTTGAGCCGCTGACAGAGAGGAAGCCTTACACCACAACTGTTCATATTCTTGATCGAAGGTATGAAAATCTTCCTTAGCCTTAATTATTTTGTCTACCAGTATGGCTTTTTTTCTTAACCGCCTCTGTTTCTTTTGGTCTTCAAGCTTTTCTCTCTCTTGATGAAGTTTGGGGAACTCCTCATGTAATAAGCTTATTTGCTGTTTGCGTATTCGTTCTGTAAAATAGGGGGGGCATAAAGGAAGTTTCTTCAGCATATTATCCATAGACCGAACATAACTCAGATCTGTACCTTTTATCGTACGTGTCCCTTTCTTTATAAAACACCCTTTCTGAACATTTTTATATCCCCCCTCATGTAATATCATCATAAAATGCTCGTAAGCTTTCCCCCAATTTTCTTGTTCACTGTATGCAAGGGCTAAATGGAAGTAGTGATTTAGATCACGTCTTGCCTCCTTATTAGAATCAAAAAGATCTAATATGCATTTCTGGAGCTTCTGATATTTACCTAGTCTCCAATATATTCCCACTCGAGTTGGGACAGAAAGCGTGCTCATCCAGAAGTCGTCAGCTCTATCATGAAATTCGAGTTCAAGCTCTTTCGTTATTATATCCCTAAATCCGAGGGCTCTTGTAAGATTACGGATAGTGGAATAAAATTCCTTTTCCAACTCTTCCCTTCGTTGAGAAAATTTTGGGTTTCCCTTTTCAAGAGTCCCGAGATACTTGCTCATCTCTCCAATATTCTTAGTTTTAAGGTAGTCTATTCCAGGCTCTGGAGGGACAAGACCTTCTAGAATAAAATAACGGTAGAGAGAGAAAGATAATAAGAGGCCGGTGTTGTCAGACTCATTATAGAGCTGGCCCGCCTTATTAAGGTCTCCCTCGAGTTTCAATTTCTCAATATAATCCTTTGTTGAAGAGGTTAAAGATACAATCTCATCTCTTACATCACTCAACTGTTCTTTGATGAAAGCATCTGCATCTTTTTGATCTAAGACTTTCCTTCTTTGAGGAGATTGAAGAGCCAAGTCTTCTGGGGCACCTCCTTCCATTGCCCATAGGGAAGTACTACCGCATAAGAAAACTGAAAGTAAAAAAAATGAATTTCTTTTTAAAAAAAATATACCCATAAAACACCCTAAAATAATTATAGTACACTACAATATTTGATTTAATTATTAATTTAATTTTTTCAATACTTTTAAAAATATATTATTAAGTACTTTTCGTTGTATTTGTTCAAATCCAAGTAATCCAGGTAAAACTTGCATTGATTGATTTTTTGAGGAATTTTATAAAAAACTCTTCCCTCTCTCTGCCCATGGAACTCACCCCAGAGTAAGGGTAATTTCCTCCAATGATGAAAGCAAGCTGTAGTTCCTTTCTCGAGCAAAATTTGGGCTATTTTTTCTGGTTTGTCATCTCCACAATTGATCGCATCAACGATAACTTCCAACGCCTCAATCCAATTCTTTCAGCTTGAATGGCTATAGAGGTCTTATCCAAAAATCGGTTTACAGTAGACAGATCTTCAACATGGACTCGTTCATTGAAAGTTGAGAAACACTTCACGTTTATAAAGTCATTGCACAATCTAGAGAAAATAATATAAACCTATAAGCTTAAAGACTCATAAACTATGAATCCGATTTGGAGAGTTAAGAATGCCTACACCTGCACCCTTACCTGATTTAAGTGGCGTTGTCACGACCGCTGAAGTTATAGCTCATGATCTTTCTCTCTGGGGCCTTTTTATGTCAGCCGATTTTGTTGTTAAGCTGATTATGATGGGTCTGCTCCTCGCTTCTTTCTGGTCATGGACTATTATTTTTAATAAAGGAATTCGCATTCGGAACCTTTTTACCTCAGCCAGTCAATTTGAAGATTCTTTTTGGTCGGGAGGGTCTTTAGAGGTTCTCTATGAGCGCATGGGGAATCGCCCTCGTGATCCCATGAGCGCTGTTTTTGCCGCAGCTATGCGGGAATGGAAACGCGTGAGTGAGAGCGGGCGCTCCTCTGTAACTCTTCCAGAGCGAATTGAACGAGCGATGCATGTAACCGTAAGTCGAGAGATGGATAGACTTGAACGTCATATGGGTTTTTTAGCCTCTCTGGGATCTACAGCGACTTTCATTGGTCTTTTTGGAACCGTGTGGGGGATTATGAATAGCTTTCAGTCCATTGCAGCCTCCAACAATACAAGCCTGGCAGTCGTCGCTCCTGGTATTGCAGAAGCGCTTTTTGCAACAGCTATTGGCCTTGTGGCCGCGATTCCGGCTATGATGGCCTATAACAAATTTTCCCTTGAGCTTAATCGGTATGCCAATCGTTTGGATTCCTTCGCGAACGAATTTGGGGCCATCATTTCCCGTCAATTGGAAGAAGGAAATTAAAAATGGCCTTTTCCCTTAACACCACCTCAAGGGTTAGAGGACAACGGCGGAGCACCCGTCTTGTTTCCGAGATTAATGTCACTCCCATGGTGGATGTGATGTTAGTCCTCCTTGTGGTTTTTATGATCACAGCCCCTTTGCTAACGGTGGGTGTTCCTGTGGATCTTCCCAAGACGAAAGCATCCGTCATGAATGAGAAAGAAGAACCTCTTACCATTACGGTCGATGCCAAGGGTAATCTGTACCTTCAAGAAACGGCTCTCGATCTGCCGGTTCTCGTTCCCCGTCTTGTAGCCATTACCGGTTCTAACCCTGAAGCCCGTATTTATGTGAGAGGAGATAAAGGGGTTTTTTACGGGCGTGTGATGGAGGTCATGGGCGCTATTAACTCTGCCGGATTTACAAAAGTCGCCCTCATCTCCGAACTCCCTTCAGGGGGGGCTTCTTCAACCCCTCCGGATAAGCTGCGAAAGTAAATTCATGCGTGATGGCGCAATTCTTTCAGGTCTTTTACATGGTATTGTTATCCTCGTGCTGTTAATAGGATTGCCGAGTTTTTTGCGTCGTGAATTAGAACCCCCTCCTATTATTCCGATTGAAATCGTTAATATTTCCGATCTCACCCAAGCACCGGATCTTAAAGTTAAACCAAAAGATGATAGCCCTAAGGAAGAACCTAAGGATAAGCCCCAACCCCCCGAACCAACTCCTGTAGCTGAAAAAACGCCTGATCCTGAACCTGAAGAAAAACCAGATCCAGAACCGGTTGTTGAGCCGGAACTCACCATGGATGATCTTTTGAGTCCTATTGTAGAAGAAAAGCCTAAGGAAGAAAAACCAAAAGAGGCGCCTAAAGAAAAACCCAAGGATAAGCCAAAAAAGAAAAAAAAGAAAAAGCCTAAAAAGGATTTCATGAAGCTTCTTAATAACATTGACAAAACCGAATCTTCTTCAGAAGGTCCCACCCAGCCCGAGCAGGATGAAAGCTCAACGGCCGATCATGCAGCGAATCATGTGGGTGAGCTTTCAATAACCGAGATGGATCTCATCCGGCGTCAGCTAGAGGCCTGTTGGAATGCCCCTGCTGGTGCAAAGGATGGGAAAGATCTGAATGTAGATGTAAGACTTGTCATTGGGCCTGATGCAGTTGTTCAATCAGTGAAAATTGAGAAAACGAGTAAACCCATGAGTGATCCTTATATGCGAGCTTATGCTGACAGTGCCGTCAGAGCTGCTAAGAACCCAAAGTGTAGCCCCCTTAAGCTCCCTCTTGATCGTTATGAAGCCTGGAAAGATACAGTCATTAATTTTGATCTTAGTCTTATGCTGTAGGAGGAGTATATTGAAAGCACTATATTTATGAAAATACTTGGTATGTCCGAGAATGGGGAAAACCTAGTTATAAACTAACCGGGAGATTAGGTTGTATAGGGGGAGTGTTTCCTGAACTGTTCTCTAATTGCCCCCTAAGTCAAGATCTATCTCCT
>JBEPVR010000011.1:0-24828 GCA_041690915.1 Alphaproteobacteria bacterium | reverse complement strand
CCCTCAAAAACACAACAAATCTCTAGGAGTTCAAAAAATCATGGGGTAGTGAGAAAATTCTATTTTCTCTTTAATAATAATTCTTTTGCTTGAAGTAGTCGATCCCGCTCTGTGGAATCCTTTATTTTAATCTTTTTAAAAGCGTCTTCGATCTCTTGCGCGCTGGCATTAAGATCTACTTTAAGAAGAGCTGCAGCTTCCTGTTTCGTAAGGGGATGGGGCAGGGGAAGAGGGGGGGATTTTTCCTTCATCCATTTATGGACATCTTGCTTGAGCAAGAGAACTAAAAGAAAAGCAAGTGCAGCGACATGAAAAAGTCGTCCCACGAGGACGAGATAAAGAGCAGCAAGAATCATGATCCCCACAAGGGTCCACTTGAGAGTTTTTACAAGAAGCTGGGTTTCCGCATGCTCTAGTTTTTGTAAAAGAAGAATTAAGAGAACGACTCCAAGAGCAGCTAGGAAAAGTTCCGCCATAGTCTCGTCCTCATTCTAAGCTGCAAGCCTTTCCACATCAGGAAGCTGAAGCCTCTGGATGAGATTGCGTAGTTCTTGTTTGGCAGAAACGTGGGAAAGGGTGATGGGAATCTTGCAATCTTCTAAATCAAGAACCGTAATTCCTGCCAAAAAGAGTTCACGAAAAATCACTCGTTCACCAAATCCGGGGATGTAATGAAACCCAATCCGTTTCGCAAGAGCTTGAATGACGTCTTCCATTTGCTCTTTATTGCGAGCGTTAATGCTACTGAGGCGATTACGGAGGACAAACCATTCAATAGAGCCTTGATCTCGGATAGCGCGTCGTTTTTTTTGTTCCCAAACCATTTCAGAATAGATGCTGGGTCGTAAAATATCTAATGTGTCACTCTTAAGACGCACAAGCATATCAAGGTCAATAAAACTATCATTGAGGGGCGTGATAAGCGTGTCAGCCCGGGCATGAGCTGCGCGGGAAAGAAAAGAACCACTTCCGGGTGTGTCAATCACAATGAACCGATGAGATGAAAGCTGTGCAAGAGCTTCGTCCAAATTGTTCTGGTCTTCCTTAATGGCTTCTTCTTTTAAAGAATTTTTGCTTGGTAATAAGGGAATGTGTGTTGAAACCGGAAGGGGCTTTTCCATAGCCACCGCGGTCGTTTTGCGATTTTCCATATAACGGGTAAGGGTTCCTTGGCGAGCATCAACATCGATGCTCCCCACAGGAAATCCCATGCGGAGAAGGCTCACGATCACATGCATGCCGACCGTTGATTTTCCTGTTCCGCCCTTTTCATTACCAAGAACAATAATGTAAGGTTTCTGTTCCATAATGCTTACCTTATATATGAATGAGTTACGCTATAGTATAGAAATTTAAAGGTGATGGCTAGAGGAAAGGTCAGAAGAAAGGTTAACCTTCATATAGGAAGGAAGCCTCTCATTCCATTTCTTGGCCTGCCTCTCGTTTTGAGGGAATCCCTCTATTCCATGGCTATACAACTTGACAAGTAGGCATTGCGCCAAGTGTGCTCGATTTCTCCATTTAGTAAAGTCCGCCGCATCAATAAGAGTAAGCTGCTCAATATAAACGTTTGTTGAAATAGATGTGTTATTAGTGGGTCTGGGCAGTTTTGGATATAGTCTGCGGTGGCGTGTGAATGCTATATGGTCAATTATGCTCTTAGCTTCTTGGTGGCCCTGCTGGCTAGCGAGTGTGTAGTATTTTAAGGCTTTTCTTAGATTATGACGAAAACCTCCACTCCCTGCTTCATGAAACGTGCCACGTTTGAATTGTGCAATTGGGTGATTGCCGTTCCGAGGATCAGCAATTTGACAGAATATAGACTTTACTTTTTTCTGGCCTGATGTGTTTGCAAGAGATTGGAGAGCTTGTGCGTAAGCTTGCGCAGTTTCAGAAGTAGCAAAAAGTGTACCAACTTGCGCACACCATATGGGATACTCTTCGCATGCCATCACATTACCAGTCCTAATGGCTTCTAAACAAGGTTTCACATCATCAGTCCTAAGGGCTTCGACCCCAGGTTGCTTTTTTACTGAAGGTTTTCCATCACCAGTCCTCCAATCTACCTTCGATTTTTCATCTTTCGTTGGGGGTTGAACCAAAAGTTGGCTATTTCTCGACGCTTGTGGAACGGTTGGGTGTCCATTAAGTGAAAGGTCAACCTTCCAATCGCAAGGAAGATTCTCATTCCATTTCTCGGCCAGCCTCATATTCTGAGGGAATCCCCCTCCTCCCTTGCTATAAAAGTTGACAAGTAGGCTTTGTGCGCCGTATGCGTTATTTCCCCATTTAGTAAAGTCCGCCGCGTGAATAATAGCAAGCTGCCCAATATAAACGTTTTTTGAAATACTTTTCATGTTAGCGGGTCTGGGCAGTGCAGGAAATCGTCGGCGGAAGTGTATTAGCTCCACATCTTGAATTATGTTCTTAGCTTCAGGGTGGTCCTGCTGGCTAGCAAGTGTGTAGTATTTTAAGGCTTTTTCTAGATTACGATGAAAGCCCCCCCTCCCTGCTTCATGAAACTTGCCACGTTCGAATTGTGCAATTGGATGATTGCCGTTCCGAGGGTCAGCAATTTGACAAAATATGAATTTTACTTTTTTCTGGCCTGATGTGTTTGCAAGAAATTGGAGAGCTTGTGCGTAAGCTTGCGCAGTTTCAGAGGTAGCAAAAGGTGTACCAACTTGCGCACACCATATGGGATACTCTTCGCATGCCATCACATTACCCGTCTTAATAGCTTCTAAACAAGGTTTCACATCACCAGTCCTAAGGGCTTCGGCCCAAGGTTGTGTTTTTACCGAAGGTTTCTCATCCCCCGTCCCCCTGTCTTTTAAGGAAGGTGCCACCCTAGGTTTTTTCGTTGGGGGTTGATCCGAATCTTGCCTCTTGCTCGACGCTTGCTGATCGGTTGTGCGTCCATTAAGACCTGTCATTATGATCCACTTGCGTTTTTTCAGCGGGTTTTTATTCTCCTTATCCGCTGTGTCCATCGCCCATGTGGGGGGCTCAAATGTTATCATTAGACTTAATAAACTTAATAAAACAATGGATAGTTTCATGATTTTATATTCCTTTATAAATTAATAGGGGTGAGAAATTACCCTCATGAATTTGAGGGTAGATGGAGGGGTTAAAAGTTGAGGCTTCTCTCGAGTGCTTCGTTATTTTTGCCGGCGAAAAGCTCACTTTTAATTTTGAATGAACGGCACATTACTGGCGGAAAATTTTTTAGTCAATAGACTGAAACAGAATAAATTTGAAATAGGAATAGAATCGGAGAAAATCCTATTTTTTCTCCTTATTCAAAAATGAAGTGGTTTTGTTATTCAAGAGGCTCTAGCTGCCCATGGCATTGCTTATAGCGTTTTCCTGAGCCGCAAGGGCAGGGAGCATTGCGAGGTGTATTATGCCAGTCTTCTGGACCAAGGAGCGTCACATCTTCATTTTCTCCTGGGTCGTAGGGGTCTTCATGGTAGTTCAAAGTCATTTCTTGCTCTATCTCAGGTTCAAAGATATCAGCAACAACCTGCTCAGGAGTAGTTTGTCCCATCTGAAGATGGGCGAGAGCACCCGTGACATTTTCCCGTAGACGCG
The DNA here is from genome assembly GCA_041690915.1 of Alphaproteobacteria bacterium. Taxonomy (GTDB): domain Bacteria; phylum Pseudomonadota; class Alphaproteobacteria; order UBA9655; family UBA9655; genus UBA9655. The sequence goes on along the minus strand of JBEPVR010000011.1, from coordinate 21,231 downwards.
TCAGCATTTCTTGAAACATTTCAAAAGCTTCACTTTTATATTCATTGAGGGGATCCCGTTGAGCGTAAGCTCTCAAATTAATTCCTTGACGCAAGTGATCTAAGGAAAGCAAATGATCCTTCCATTGTTGATCAAGCATACGGAGAAGAAGAGATTTTTCTGCAATGCGTAGCATCTCGGGCCCATAAGCTGATTCTTTGCTTTGCATAAGATTACGAACGGCCGCATGGATACGAATTTTAATTTCAACATCCGCAATGCCTTCTTCATCAGCCCATTCTTTTATAGGTAAGTCCAGACCAAAAATTCGCAAACATTCTTCATGAAGAGCGGAGATTTCCCATTGGTCCGCATAAGCATTTTCTGGAATAAACCGATCAACAAGCTCTTCGATAACTTCTTCTCTCATGGCTTCAATGAATTCATGCACATCCCCAACTTCCATGATTTCACGTCGTTGCTCGTAAATTACCCGGCGCTGGTCGTTCATGACGTCATCATATTTCAAAAGTTGTTTGCGAATATCAAAGTTTCGGGCTTCCACTTTTTGTTGAGCTTTTTCAAGAGCTTTATTTATCCAAGGATGGATAATGGACTCACCTTCTTGCAAGCCCAACTTTTGCAGCCAACTATCTAAACGCTCTGAACCGAAAATGCGCATAAGATCATCTTCGAGGGAAAGAAAAAACTTTGAAGCGCCCGGATCTCCTTGACGACCTGAGCGGCCCCGGAGCTGGTTATCGATCCGGCGGCTTTCATGGCGTTCCGTTCCGATAACAAAAAGCCCCCCTGCCTCTTTTGCAATTTCTGCATTACGAATGACTTCGGCTTCAATTTCTTGAATACGAATAGCCGCCTTTTTCTTGTCTTTTATGCGCGTTGTTTCTTCAGCAATGCGCATTTCCAGATTGCCCCCAAGCTTAATATCTGTTCCACGACCGGCCATGTTGGTGGCGATTGTAACAGCCCCAGGAACACCCGCTTCAGCAATAATCCCAGCTTCTTGTTCATGATACTTTGCATTCAAGACGTTATGAGGAATTTTCCCTTCTTTTAAGAGGGATGAAAGAAGCTCTGATTTCTCAATACTGACAGTGCCTACGAGGATAGGTTGTTGACGCTCTCGGCATTCCTCGATGAGCTTAATGATGGCGGCATATTTTTCTTTTGCTGTTCGATAAACTTCATCATCCATGTCTTTGCGCGTAACAGGGACATTTGTAGGAACTTCCAAAACTTCAAGCTTATAAATATCTGAAAATTCAGTGGCTTCAGTTAAGGCTGTGCCGGTCATACCCGCAAGCTTAGGGTAAAGTCGAAAATAGTTTTGATAAGTGATGGAGGCCAGCGTTTGGTTTTCTTGTTGTATTTCAACAACTTCTTTTGCTTCAAGAGCTTGGTGAAGTCCTTCTGAATAGCGTCTACCTTCCATGACACGACCTGTAAACTCATCAATAATCATGACTTTATCGTCTTGGATCAGATAATCTACATCACGTGCAAAAAGCTTATGAGCTTTTAAGGCTTGATTCACATGATGGACAATTGGAACATTTTGAATATCATAAAGGGAAGAATCCTCAAGAAGGCCCTCTCGCTTTAAGAGTTGTTCAATATGTTCAATGCCTTGCTCTGTAAGAGTTACGGCACGTGCTTTTTCATCTTTTTCATAATCTTCAGGGAGAAGTTCAGGGATAAGTTTATTGATGCGAACGTAAAGGTCTGATGAAACTTCAGCAGGACCAGAAATAATTAAAGGTGTCCGCGCTTCGTCGATGAGAATACTGTCAACTTCGTCCACAATAGCATAATGAAAAGGCCTTTGGACCATCTCTTCAAGGCGGAACTTCATATTATCGCGAAGATAGTCAAAGCCAAGTTCATTATTGGTGCAATAAGTGATGTCAGCTCTATAAGCATTTTGTCGTTCAGTATCATCAAGATCATGGACAATACACTCAACAGTAAGCCCTAGAAATTTATAAATGGCTCCCATCCATTCAGAGTCGCGTTTGGCAAGATAATCGTTAACTGTGACGACATGAATCCCTTTGCTCTCAAGAGCATTTAAGTAAACGGGGAGGGTACCAACGAGGGTTTTACCTTCACCTGTTTTCATTTCCGTAATCATGCCACGATGCAGAATAACACCCCCTTTAAGCTGGACATCGAAATGCCGCATGCCAAGGGTACGTTTTGAAGCTTCTCTTACAACGGCAAAGGCCTCAACAAGCAAATCATCGAGTTTTGTCCCCTCTTTTAGTCGAGCACGGAATTCATCTGTTTTATTCCGCAGCTCTTCATCGGTAAGTTTTTCTATCGTTCCTTCAAGTTCATTAATTTGCTGAACAATTGTATCCAGCCCCTTGATATAACGATCGTTTGCTGAGCCAAAAATTTTCCGAAAAAGAGTTGTAAACATGGATCCTCTGTTCAAATTGTACTTATTTAGAAGATTATACACTGAAGTGCATTTGTATACCAGTTTTTCCTGAAGAGAACAGGAAGACCATCATTTTACTCGTAAAGGGTACGCTACGAGATGGCTTCTTATTCCTGCACCTCAGGTATTGTTATGCTATCTGCCGACACAATTTCCTTGACGTCTTTTAGATTCGTGGGTTCAGTTTTTATCCTCGCGTAGGAAGAACCTAATACATTAAAATCAATAGATTTTAGATCGATTGTAGTGTAACCGTTTGTAATTGACATTGGGAATAAAGTTCCATTCTCTTGAAGTAATACAATGTTTTTTACATAATAGACGCCATCATCTAAATCTTTAATAGAGGCCCAGAGGGTAGGCGCCGCCCCTTTAAGTGCAGGAACGGATAGGGAATCATTTAAAGAACTTGCTTGATATAATGCCACTTGCTTAGACGTTGGAATAGGAAAGTTATTCAGGAGAACTCTAGCTCTCGCAAATCGTGAGGGAGGAGTGTAATCTCCGGGTAATCCCATCAAGTTAGCTTCACCCACGTGCGCAATCGTTTTGTAGATTTCGTCATACTCATAAAAGGTTTTACTAAATTTTTCATTGGGAGTTTTGTTACCTCCTAACAACGTATCATAATAACTTGCATGCTTAAGTTGCCAATCAAAGGGAGGAGAGTTCGTTAAAATGTCTTCAGCGTTTTCGTAAATCTTTACCTGTCCATCAATAAATTCGATGACAGCGCTGTTTCCTTTTTTATCGCGCATGACATAATGAACGGGGATATCCTTTATAAAATAACCCTCTTTTTCTTTGACCGCAGATTGTACAAGTTGCTGGGAACGAATCAGTTCCAATCCCTCTGAAACAGTGCTTGCTTGGGATAAAAGATAGGAAGCTATATCATAAATTGATAAGACAGGATTTTTATTTTTTTCGTCATAGACGGGAAATTGACTGCCTGGAAGATAGAGGACGGCTACAGAAAGGCCTTCTGTATTCATTCCATCTATGATTTTTTCTCCAAAAGCGGCTCGACCAAAAAAACCATATTTATTTTTCCAAGATGTAAGTTGTGTACTTGGAATTCGTTCAGCATCAAGAACAACATCCGTGGTATTTTCTTCCCCGATAAATCCCACCCTGTCTTGAAAAGCGAGATTAACAAGAAAATCTAAGGTACGCGCCTCGATGTGGTATTTCCCTTGATTAATAAAGACATCGCTACAAGCTAGAAGTTGGGAAGAAAGAGTAGCAGTAATAGCAAGAGCAGTCATAAAAATTTTCATTGGGCTTTTCCTTTGTCTAAAAAATCCTTTTAACATGAGGAATACCTTAAGCTTAAGGAGCTACGAAGAGCTAAATATTGTACCACCCATTTTCCAATCGGGCCATTGAATCTTTGTTTTTTCATTACATCACCTCCGGCCAATCACGGGCGAGCTCTCGTAATTTACCCACATCAACTTTTGTATAAATAAAGGTTGTTTCAACCCATCGGTGCTCGAGCAGATCAGCTATTGTTTTAATAGATATATTTTGATTAACGAGGCGTGCAACAATACCGGCCTTTAAATAGTATTTTCTGAGATTGGCAAAATAATGATTATGCTTGATTAAAGGATGTTGTGGTTCTTTAACCGTAAGGAAAACTTCTTGGAATTCAGTTTGTATCCTATCTTTGATATATGACAATAATGCCTCTGCAATCTCTTGATGCAGAGGAAAACGCAAATGCTTGGTAAAGCGGATTTGAGTATTTGCTGTCTATGGAGATGATCAGAAAAGCTCTTTTCATAGGAGGGTCACCTCATGAAAGTTTTCAATCTTTTCTTTATTTTTTAGGTAGAATAAGTCACCTCTCCCCTTGTGGGCTAATCTATGTACACAAGGGGAGAGGTAAAAGAGCTTAATACCCTCACAAATCTTCATGAGGTGGCTCTGCTTTTGATAGGAATAGCCCTTCCATTATTCCAATATGTAAATTAGAATCAGCTTTGGGGGGCGGATTTTTGTTTTCAGCGTTTCTCAAAGCATTCCTTTAGTTTTTTCTTGTTTGGTTGTTTGTTCTGTGTCTAGTCTATTATGATACTTATTTTCCAAATTTTTTGTTATATATGCCACGCTCATTTTAAAGCTCATGTGTGGAGCCTCAATTGTTATATAGCAATCTCCATCTTGTAACTTTACATATTTATTACCCACAAATGGAAGCTGAGAAGATAAGACCTTATATTTGTCTGAGAGCATTTTATAAATTTCATCAAATTGATTTTTGTTTAATTCCAATAAAACTCCCTCTACAATTTTATTGTCGTTAGATATGACATCAACCTCCGAGAGTGTATCCATTGGTATATTTTGAGTATCTAAAAAGTTATTATAGTATCCTTGGGTAGCATTTTGAGTTGATCTCAAAATTCTATAAGTTTTTTTTACATCATCTAAATTTGACTTATTTAATTCTATACCTAAAGGAGAAGGGTTAGCATATATTTTAGATGTAGATAATAATAAAATAAATAGTATAAGCGTCTTAGGCATCTTATCCTCCCGAATTATATTTATGTTGATTAATCGTATTTATAATGAAGATCTTACAACTCCTTAATTAAAAGTCAAATTTTTTTATAATGTTGTGTATGTGTTATCACCAGAAAAGATCTTTCCGCAAAGACAGCCCCTCTATAATTCCTGTATGCCAATTAAGCCTATGATATGTTTGTAACTAGCAAGATGAAGCTTGACTTACATTAAGCTGGGCATAAATTATCCTTTCTTCACTCAAGCAAGAAACGGCTATTTTAATGCTGGATCAAAAAAATTGGCAAGGGTTTTGAGTGTCTCATGGTTTCCTTAAGGCTTGGGGAACGAGCAATTCCTGTTGCATGGAGAGTTAAGAAGACAGAGGGAGAAATGGGCTATGATGAACAAGAGCTCTTGTTGAAAGCAGCCTCCGATATAATCCCCAAATGTATTGAAGTTATATTAGCTGCAGACCGCATTGAAAGACGTCTATTGGTTCTCACGATTTCTCTTTATTGGGCTGTATCAACAGGCATGATGCCGCGGGAAGTTTCTGCAAACTATAAAAAAAAGAGCAAAGATCTTTGACTTCTTTCTTCATACGTGGCCTCAGATTCATTCTCGATGCCGCTCTTTCCCTAATAAATTTATCCAAACTATAGGAGAATTTAAATTATGGCAGGTGGGGGGTAATGAATTTTGGCTTATCTTAAATCTTTCTTAACCTTCATGGAGAGAGAATGCTTCTAGCTTTACCGCTTTAAGATAGAAAAATGACAAAAAACCAAAAACAACAAAATATGGCGGACTCTTGGTGGACCTTTCTTGAAACCTTTCAAGAACAAAATCAACGTATGGCAAAATCGTATTTTGAAAGTATGCAGCACCACGTTCCCTTTCCTCCGACCTTGGTGGGGGATGTTTTTTTAAAAGCTGGTCAAGCCCTGCTTGAAAATCCGTCCTCTCTTCTGAAAGCTCAAAGTGAACTCTTGGAGAATATCAATGACTTGTGGAAAAAAATGTTGACCGATGAAAAGGAAGAATTTTCCAAGCCCCTACCTGATAAACGCTTTCACCATGAGGCCTGGGAATCGGTTCCTTACTTTTTGTTTATAAAGGAATATTACCTTATCACCTCCCGTTGGCTTCAAAAGCTTGTTTCTGAGGTTGAAGGGTTGGATGATCAAACCCTCCATAAGATCCAGTTCTTTACCAAGCAACTGACGGAAGCCATTTCCCCGACGAACTTCCCTTTTACAAATCCTGAAGTTATTGAAGAGTTGGTAAAGACTCAAGGAACCTCCCTCCAAAAGGGCTTTGAAACTCTTCTTGAAGATATGGAGTCGGGAAAGTGGATGAAAATGACAGACCCATCAGCTTTTGAACTTGGAAAAACACTTGCCTCAACTCCTGGCGAGGTGGTTTTTCGCAGTGATCTTTTTGAGTTGATTCATTATAGACCTCTTACGGAAAAACAATATACAGTGCCTCTCCTCATCATCCCTCCGTGGATCAATAAATATTATATTTTTGATTTGAGCCCCAACAATTCCTTAGTCAAGTGGGTGCTTGAGCAAGGATATAATGTCTTTATTATCTCCTGGAAGAATCCAGGATCTGAACAGGCGTCAAAAACCTTTCAAGACTACCTTTTGGAGGGTGTTTATCGCGCTGCCAACTATATCTGTTCACTCACCCATAGCCCCTCTCTTCATACCATGGGGTATTGTGTGGGCGGCAATATGCTAGCAGCCCTTGGTGCATACATAGCACAAACAAAGGCCCCCTTTTATCTTCAATCTATGACTCTTTTAGCCACCATTATCGATTTCACAAAGATCGGCGATTTAAAAATCTTTATGGATGAAGAGACTCTTCAATGTATGGAAGAGAACATGGCACAGAAAGGTTTTTTAGAGGCTGAGACTCTCAAATCCGTATTTAGTTTGCTCCGGCCGAATGAATTGGTGTGGTCCTTTTTCATCAAAAACTATCTCTTAGGCCAAATTCCTCCTGCTTTTGATTTTCTCTATTGGAATGGGGATTCGACACGGCTTCCTGCAACCCTTCATAGCTTTACTCTTCGTAAGTGCTTTCAAGAAAATCGTTTCATGCAACCAGGGGGAATTGATATCCACGGTGTCTCTCTTGATTTGCGAGAGATTGTAACTCCCACTTTCATACTTGGAACCCTTGACGATCACATTTCTCCCTGGGAAAGTTGTTACCCCGCTCTTCACCTTTTTAAGGGCCCCCTAAAGTTTATACTGGCCGGGTCTGGGCATGTGGCAGGTGTGGTGAATCCTCCGTCCCAGAATAAATATTGTTTCTTTACAAATCCACAGTTTCCAACAGACCCTCAAAATTGGTTTGAAGGCGCGACAAAAACAGATGGATCTTGGTGGACAGCATGGAATGATTGGGTAAGTCCTTTAAGCGGGGAGCAAATTTTGCCCTCAGCAGTGTATCCTTCTTTAGAACCTGCACCAGGTTCTTATGTAAAGGAACCATAAATGGTATTATGGAGAGAGAGCGTATGAAGAGTTAGATCGTTTTTCTTGGAATGAGCAAGACCTTTTAACTTATGATCAGGCCGAAAAGTATGAATGGGCTTATAATGCGTCCATGGATCAAAAATTTGATGAGGGCCATGCAAAAGGAAAGATAGAAGTCGCAAAAAACTTGCTAGCTAAGGGGATGGAGATAGAAACTATTGCGAGAGTGACAGAGCTTTCCATTCCAGAGATTAAAAATCTTTAAATTTAAAAATTAAACAAGCCTATGCTCCCTTTTCCCAGGCTCCTGATTCGGTTTGCTTCCAATAGGTGACTTTATGACCTGCATCTTTATATGTTTTCCAGCGTTCACGAGCGTGAGAAACAGCTTCCTCGTCATTGCCATCAAAAAGATCTAAGCATCGTTCGTAGGTAGGGAGAGAAGAAGACTCAGCACCATCTGTTAAAAAGAGAAATTGGGCTCCATTAGGATTTTCATCTTGAGTAGTTAGCCAAATGGGTTGATCTTCCGCAAAACCTTCTTTAGCGCTCCCATGGGGAATGAAGCTTGCTTTCCCAAGGGTCCATAGGGCTCCATTAATATAATCAAGCCTTTCTTGACTGGCACATATAATGACGGAGCGCTTATGAACCTCGAGTGTTTTTTCAAGAAGGCGAGGAAGGGCCCGTTCAAGGGGTGATTTCGTTAGATGATAAAAACCAATTTCTGTCATTCTTTATGTTAATTCACTGCAAGCTCGGAAGTCAATTTTTAGTTGGGCGTTTGGCCAATTATTGTGGTCTTAACCGCCACAATTCGTTGTTTTTGAAGAGCTCAGAATTTTTTAATGGGTTTTTTAAAAATATTCTAACCTCACAGAAAATAACTTCTCAAACCGTTTTACAGCGGCACTCGTGATCATCAAAATTACGCGATCGTGGACCTTAATGATCGTTTCTTTGCGGGGTAAGAGGATTTGATCATCTCGAATAATAGCACCAATGATAAGGCTGCGGGGTATATTGATCTCATCTACTGTCATCCCCAGAACATTTGAGGTTCCGACAGCTTCGGCTTCAATGACTTCTCCAAAGTTATCTCTAATAGAATGGACAGTTCGAATACGACCTCTTCGTACGTATTGTAAAATGCTAGAAACAGTCAAAGCTTTGGGGCTGATGAGTGAATCGATCCCTAAGGATGTGACAAGGCTTGAGTAAGAGGAACTATTGATAAGGGCCATCGTTTGCTCTGCCCCCATGCGTTTTGCTAAGAGAGAAGAGAGGATATTAACTTTATCATCGGACGTAACAGCGACGACCTTATTGGCCAGTTTTGCGTTAGCTTCCCGGAGGATTTCCCGATCTAAAGCATCTCCTCGCAAAACAACTGTATGGGTAAGTTGATTCGCCACAAAAGTTGCGCGGTCTTTATCCATTTCAATAAGGATAAGAGAAATATCGGGATGGTTCGCCTCAACTTCTTCGGCGAGGCAAAACCCTACGTTCCCTCCCCCTAGGATTAATAAACGCTGAGACCTTTGCTCACTAAACCCAAAGGCTTCAATGGCATGGATAAATTTCTCTTGAGGAATAAGGAGATAGACTTCGTCATTTTCTTGCAATTGATCCGAACTCGTTGGGATAAAGCCTGTATCTCCGCGTACAATGAATAAAACACGTAGGTCCAGCTGAGGAAAGAGACTATCGAGAAGGCGCAAGGGCGTATTTAAAATCGGGGCTTTAGCTTTGCAGCGTATTCCAATGAGTTGAATTGTTTTATCTGCAAAAGGGATGACCTCAAAAGTGCCAGGAAAATCAAGTCCGCGCCCGATAGCCCGTGCGACCTCGAGCTCTGGGGAGATAATGAGGTCAATAGGCATGTTGTCGGGTTTATAAAGGTCAGTCCACTCTGGATTAAGGTAACTTTTACTCCGAACACGCGCAATTTTCAAAGGAACATTAAAAAGGGAATGGGCGATTTGACAAGCAACCATGTTGACTTCATCGGCAAAGGTCACGGCGATGATCATGTCCGTTTCGCCGAGACCTGCGCGAGCGAGAATATCGGGATGGGAAGCAAAACCGACCATCCCTCTGACATCTAACGTTCCCGAAATATGATTGATGAGCTCTTCGGACTGATCAATGATGGTAACATCATTATCATGGGTAGAAAGATAGCGCGCAATGCTGAACCCAACTTGTCCAGCGCCGCAAACGACAACTTTCACTCTAGAACTCCCGCTCCAAATAATTCGCCAGCTCATGTTCGGTGAGTTTGGTGACATCCTTGGGGATTTCGGCGGTCACTTTGGAGAGGGATTGTTTACCCAAATGCCCTCTAATATCTCCAAGAGTTTTGGGAGGAGAAATAATAATCAGTTCATCAAATTCGGAATTTTCATCAGCTTTATTAATAATATGGCAGAGTTCCTTGGCAAACAGTTGTTTTTGAAACTGATGCCAATCGGTACGTGGCTGGTAAGCATGTCGTGCTGGATTGCTGCTTTCATATCCACGTCCTGGTTTGCTTGTACCAAGTTCACTTTCTCTTAAATTTTCACCAACAAAATCTTGACCCATCACATTATCAATTTTTTTGTATTTCTTGATGAAAATGCGAGCTCGTGCCCCATCTGCTACCAAAACCCAAGTCTTTTTCTGTTTCAACATGAGAAAACTCCTTCATCATTAAATGCTTATTATAAGTATGAAATCAAAAGATAAAGATCTCGTTAACCTCCTCTCTAGACTAAATGAAAAACGTGTGTCAAAAGCGTGAGAAAAACCTCCAGCATAATCAGAGTGATAATAATCAACTCTAGCATAGTAGAATGGCGGTTATTAAGCTCATCTCGCATCATTTCAAAAAGTTCTTTCACAATATCCAAACGACGGTTCAGGACCGCAGTTCGAGCATGGAGCTCTAAATCATTAGTCGTCAGGGTATAGAGGGTTTCATACTCAGGATGATCCCAGATAAAAACAGGAGCATCTAAAATATCACTATGTAAATTTACCGAATTGCGTTCGATGAAGAGTTCTCCAATTCTTTTCGAAATGTCCTTGCGAGAAAGAGATATTTTACCTCGATAAGCAAGTTCTTGGGGAATATTCTTTGTCATTTCAATAGTGTTATCGATGCGGGCTTCAAAAGCCGTTAGCTTGATGGTTTGAGAAAGGCCATAGGAAACAGCTAGCATTTGCAAAGCGTGAGATCGTGTTTTAGCAAGAGTGATTTTATCTTGGAAAAACCGGGGCTTGCTCGCAAATGTATATTCAAATTCTTCGAAAACAGGATTAATAGGCGTTTGGGAGAATTTTTGAAGGAGCTCTAGAAATTGAGCTTCTTTCTCCATTGGTACGTTCCACAGGACAACACATCCATAAGAAAAAATAAAAATATTCCACTCTTTATAAGCAGCATGAAGAGCATCCGTATAAAAGTTAATGAACTCCACATCTTCCAACGCCAAAGCAAGACCGTGTAGATCACATGTTTCGGCAGTACTGATGGTAAGACAGCGCATGAATGACTCATTGTTTATAATACAATAATATACCAATTTTAGCGAAAAAGCCAGGCTTTCGTGATAATTATTTGTTTTTCAACATTTAGAAAAGAAAGGTGTCGATTCAAATCTTAACTAACTTGTGGGACAATTAACTAAGGAACGATATCATAGTGTGAATGGGATTCCTAAAAGGAAATCACAATTGGCTTATCACCCGTTACCCAAGGCGAAAACTTCTGCATTACGTGGTGCAGTAAAGCACTAGAAGTAATGGAATCCAACCAACTTGTTAAATGAGGATAGTTTTGAGCTTCAAACCATTGTTGATCTACTTTAGAAATTTGCCGCACGAAAGGGAAAATAGACATATCCAAAAACGACGGGGTTCCTGCACATGGATTTAATCTGGTCTCCAACTTCTTTAAAAAGACTTCTCCTAGATCACGATAATTGACACCCTTTTCCTCTGGATAACGACCGGGGTACTTATATCGATCCAGCGCTTGCTTAAACGTTGTATCATTTTCTTCGATGAAGTCCTTGTCCTCTGGAGATAAGCAGGGAGCTTTAAGTGCCCATATCATAATATCCAAGCTTTGGTCCAAAACTGTTCCGTCAGCCAATTGTAGGACTGGAACAGTACCTTTGGGAGAGATTGCTAACATCTCTATCGATTTATGCTTTAAATCGACTTCTCGATGCTCATGGGTGATCTTGGCTGAATAGAGAGCCAACCGAGCCCTCATGGCATAAGGGCAGCGTCGAAAAGAATAGAGCACAGGGAGAGAAGTTGCCATGAAGCACCTTAAGTGTTTAGTTGTTAAACGTCCTACCTCTTTTATAATCCGCTGTAAAGACAGAAGAATAAATTTATCCAAGGTTGCATTTACCAGGTTACAGGTTTTTTTAGAACAGTCAAATTTTTGCATTTCCCATTTGAGGAAAAATTCTATGGGCAGAATACGCAAAATATGATGCTGGGCTCATAATCCATTCACTCATGGCATCTGATAATAAATCTCATCGACTTCTTCAATAAAACCATTTGGACACATCCGAAGAGTCGCTATGATATCAAAAGTACCCAAATTGGCAGACTTAAGATGATAGCGGTTAAGGCATCGATGAGGATCTTTAAACTCTACAACCTCCTTCACATCAATTGTCCATTTACCGGCTTGCTCGCGCGCGATAAAAAGCTGCTCCTTTAAGTCACTCCGTTGTGTAACCAAGGGCATCCTATTGGCTGTTTTTTTAAAGGATTCGGCAAAAAGTTTCATAATATTATGATCAATATTGGTATCTAAAAATTGACCTACATCATTTTGGAAGGTGTTATATAACTTTGCAAGATCAAGAATGGTCATGGTTTTGCCTCGTGATTTTTTTCATTTATACGTGATACACCCTGCCGGTTGTTCTATAAGAAAACCTATCTCATCTTACATTTATCAGTCTATAGATGTTTCCAGAACAGCCAATTGCTTAAATTATCATCCAATGAGGTGACCATGTAAAGAATGACTTTTGACATAGGGAAATCCTGGCCATGTGGCAGATTTTATGTAATCTGGGCTCACATAAAAGCTTGGCCTAGAAGAGAAATTTGATTTTGCAGTTTTTGAAAATGTTAAACCATCTTCTAGTTGGTTTGAAGCAAGTCTTTTAAATGCGTGGGATGCTTTAACACCTGGTGGACGTATTATAATTTATCCTGCCGCCCAGGGTTTCCACGACCCTGCATTAACTCACATTGGCTTCTCTCAATATAAGTTTTTAAAATCGGGATATAAGGATGGGAGGAACCACCTACAAGGAGGACAAATGAGACTCAGTCGGCCCTAGAAAAAGGAATTTTAGAAATCCACCAAATACCCGGAAAAGCAGAAAATACAACAAGAGCAAAGTAAGGCGTCCATCCAACTGTGTCTATGATATGACCTGCCAAAGGAGGCCCTAACGCTCGGCTAAGCCCCCCAAGGGATGTTAAAAAAGCCAGTTGAGTTGCGGCAAACCTCACAGAGCAGCTTGTTAACTGATAGGAGAAAAAGGCAGTGAGAGCCATGCCACTAAAACAATGCTCAGTTCCTATAGTCAGGTAAAGAAGGGGGAGGTTAGCTCCAAATTGTTCTAAGATAAGGAATAAGACACAGGAAGCTCCATGGGCGAGAGCTCCCCAGAACAGAGTGCTTTTGAATCCATAAAGGCGAATCCAATAGCCTCCCATGAATCCCCCCAAAATGGTTGAGCTAAGACCAAAAACTGTCGCAACAGAGCTAATTTCCATTTTAGAAAATCCTAAGTTCAGCAAAAATAGATTTTGCATCATCCCTAAAAGATTTTCTGGTAAGCGATAAATGAGCATAAATACAAGAATCGCAACCCAGCCGTTTTGAGTCATAAAATCTTTGAAAGGGGTCACTATCGTATAATGAAACCACTCTCCATACTTTACAAAGGAGGGAGTCGGTTGAAGAGCAAAACGATCTGGTTCGCGCATGACCAAAACGATTATTAAACCGATAAACATTAAAAAGGTAATAAAAATATAGACTTCCTGCCATGCCCAAAATTCAGCGAGAGCGAGGGCTCCTGCCCCGCCGGTGAGAATGGCCATGCGATAACCGAACACCCCCATTCCTTCTCCAATGCCCCATTCCCGCAAATGTAAAGTTTCCATTTGGTAGGCCAGAAGGAGGATATGTTGGCTTGCGGCTGAAATGGTAACAAGAAAACCGCAAGCAACAAAAGCTTTCATATTCTCAACAGGGTCCAGAGAAGCCATGGTCAAAAGCCCGCCGATGGCGGTGATTTGGACAAGACAAAGCCAACTGCGTCGCTGTCCTAAGAATTTCTTTAAAAAGGGAAGGGGGAGGTGATCTAATAGAGGAGCCCATAAAAACTTGAGAACATAAGGAAGATGCAAAAGGCTAAAAAGACCAATAGAGGTGTAGTCCAATCCATAACTTTTTAGCCACACGCCTAATGTTTTTGAGGTTAAAAGGAAGGGAAGCCCATTCGCATAAGCAATACACCCAATTGCCAAAACACGAGGATCCACATACTGACGAAGAATATCTCTAAGCCCATTCAAAATGGGGATATTTTCCTTTGAAACAGGGGAATTTATTTTAGAATTTAAAACGGGCTTCAAATTAAAAATGAAAGTTAATCACCTTTTCTTATACACGCATCGGCATGAGAACATAAAGAACCGAGCTATCGCTCCCATCTTTAGCGATGATTGCTTGTGTTTCATCACCGATAAGAAACTGCAACGTTTCATTTGAAATTTGTTGCGTTACATCCAAGATATAGCGTGCATTAAAGCCAAAATCAAGGGGCTCACCCGTATAGTTCACTTCCAGTTCTTCAACCGCACTCCCTGTTTCACTGCTGTGAGCAGAAATAACCATTGTCGATCCTTCAACGCGTAATTTGACGGGGCGTAACTTATCAGTGGACATAATGGAAATACGGTCTACCGTTTCCGCAAAGGCCTTTGCGTTAACTTCTAAAACCTTATCATTATTTAAGGGGATAACATTTTCATAGGCGGGAAATTTACCTTCAATGAGTCGAGAAACAAGAATAGAGGAGGAGATAACGAAGCGGATTTGGTTTTCTGACACAGAAATCGTGACTTCCTCTGCCATCTCATCAATCAATTTTCGAACCTCATGAATGGTTTTACGAGAGATAATGATTTGGGGCATGCTGGAAGCTTCAGGAGGGAGTTCACCCTCGGCTTGAGCCAGACGAAGCCCGTCGGTTGCAACAGCTCTTAAATATCCATTCGGCGTTGCATGAAAACAAATTCCATTCAGATAATAACGTGTTTCTTCAAAGGACATCGAAAAGCGAGTTTTATCGATGAGACGGGAGAGTTCGGCGGCATGAATTTTAAAGGTACAGGGGAGTTCATGTGTTGTTATGGAGGGGAAATCAATAGAAGGTAGGCATGCAAAATTATAATTTGAGCGGCACGACTGCAAATGAAGAGAGCCTCCATCTTCAGTTGTTTTTAACTCAATTTCCGCTCCATCAGGAAGTTTTCGTACAATATCAAAAAGAAGATGGGCAGAAACGGTTGTGCTGCCCGGATTTTTAATATGGGCGGGGAGGGTTTCGATGTAAGCAATTTCAAGATCTGTGGCTGTAATTTTTAAAGTATTCCCTTGGGTTTCGAGAAGAATATGAGCTAAAATCGGAACCGTATTACGTCGCTCAACAACCCCTTGGCAATGAGCTAAAGCTTTTAAGAGAGCGGTTTTATCTACAATCAAATGAATAGAATCATGGGCAGGAAGGGGCAAGGATTCAGCTGTCATCATTTTAACTCTCCAGCATTTTACGTAGTAAATCGATATCTTCACACATGTTTTTTTCCTGTCCCATCAACTCTTCAATCTTTTTAACCGCATGTATGACAGTTGTGTGATCACGGCCTCCAAATTTTCGTCCAATTTCTGGCAAAGAGCGAGGGGTGAGCTGTTTAGAAAGATACATAGCAACTTGCCGAGGTCGGGCCACTGTCCGAGCTCTACGGGGAGAATGCATATCCGAAATGCGGATACTATAATATTCTGCAACCTTCTTTTGAATTTCATCGATAGTGACTCGACGATCGTTCGCCCGCAATAAATCTCGGAGGACTTCTTGAGTTGAATCAAGAGTGATGTCTCGTCCCACAAGAGTTGAATGAGCAACAACACGAGTTAAGGCTCCTTCCAGTTCCCGGACGTTGGAGGAAATTTTATAGGCTAAGAACTCAAGCACTTTTTGTGAAACTTGTGTCTCCATTTGTTCAGCTTTAGCATGAAGTATTCCTAGACGAAGTTCGTACGTTGTTGGGTGGATATCAGCGACAAGTCCTCCTCCCAACCGCGATTTAAGACGTTCTTCCATTCCTTCTATATCTGACGGGGATTTGTCTGCCGAAATAATAATCTGGCGGTTTTGGTCTACAAGTGCGTTAAAGGTATGAAAAAATTCTTCTTGGGTTGAATCTTTACCGCTGATGAATTGAACATCGTCGATCATTAAAACATCAACAGATCGAAATTGATCCTTAAACGCAACCGTATCTTTAAAGCGTAATGCGCGCACGAACTGGTACATGAATTTCTCAGCTGACAGATAAATAACTTTTCGCTTGGGATGACATTTTTTAATTTGCCACGCGATCGCATGCATCAGATGCGTTTTTCCAAGACCCACGCCTCCATATAAGAACAGAGGATTAAAAGTAACGGTTTCAGATTCAGCCACTTTCCTTGCCGCCGCGTGAGCAAGCTCGTTGGGTTTTCCGACAACGAAATTCTCAAAAGTAAAACGAGCGTCAAGGTTTGAAACAACCTCGGGTAAATCTAATGAAGGCTGATCAGATTTCTTTTTTTCCTCTTCCCGGGCTTCAACAATAATGTCCAGTTGACGAATGTTATCATTTTCACTCTGGAGCAAGGCCTTAACGCGTTCTGCATAATTATTACTCACCCAATCCCGCATAAAGGCATTCGGAGCAGCAAGACGTATATGTCCTTCCTGGTGGTCTACGACAGATAAGGGCTTAAGCCAACATGAATAGGTAGCTTCTCCATATTCATCAAGAAGCTGCGCTTGGAGACGCTCCCATTGTTCCTTAAGATCATTTTTTATTGCAGTGGATTCCATTCGCAGGTTAATTATCCCCGTTATAAGTCAAAAAACACCTTATGGGGCTTTTAAAAAGCCCCAGGCAAATATGCTTGTGTAAACTAAGTCTTTATTATTTAAGCAAGTTTTGCAACGCGCATCGTAAGTCTAGACATTTTACGAGCCGCTGTATTGCGATGTAAGACCCCTTTTGTGACGCCCCGCATAATCTCTGGTTGTGCCGTCTTAAGCGCAGTTTGTGCAGTTCCTTTGCTACCTGAAGCAATAGCTTCTTCTACTTTTTTTATAAAGGTTCTGATGCGAGAGATTCTGGAGTGATTAAGAAGAGTTTGCCTGGTATCCCGTCGAATCCTCTTCAATGCTGACTTATGTTGTGCCATAATCGTCCTTAGCTAAATTTATCCACAGTGTTGTAGAAGAGTTATAGCCTACTCTCACAGCACCGTCAACAGGTGCCATTCACCATTAAAGAGGGAATAATGATAAAAAAACTCAGCCTTTTTATTGTTACTGTAAACATAATTTTAAGTGTAGCTCAGGCTTTGCCTAATCCTGCAGAAGACTCACGCGTACAAAAAGTCTATGATCAGCTTCAAAATCAGCTGATTTGGATTAAAGATGGGGAGTGGACGCTTTGTGGGAGAACGCTTCTAGAGACACTTTCACATGCTGATGAGGAGGGCTTGAGGGGTGAAGATTATATTCCTTTTGTTGAAACTCTTCAAACGGCTGACTTAAGTTCGCCAGAAGCTCAAAAAATGGCTGATAGCCTGCTTACTCTTGCGGCTCTTAATTATATTTCGGATATGAAGGGGGAGCGTCTTGATCCTCATGAAGCGAGTCGACATATTTATGTAGAGAAAGTCTCTATTGATGAAGCAGATTTATTAGAGAATTATTTATCCCTCTCTCCTCAATGTCATTGGATTTATGAACTTGCTCCTTCCACTCCTGAATATCAACATCTTAAACAACTTCTTGCGCTTTATCGTCAAAAACAAGCTCAAGGAGGATGGCCTCAACTTCCCCCCGGGACGAAACTGCATAAAGGAGAGAAAGGCCCTCTGGTAGAAACTTTAAGAACTCAGTTGATGGCCCAGGATACTCTGCTCTCTGATGAAGAAGGAAAAGATGTTTTTGATGAAGCGATGGAGGAAGCTCTTAAAAATTATCAGTCTCTTCATGGTCTTGAACCAGATGGGAAAGTGGGGGGGGAAACGCTTGCGGCTTTGAATACATCCGTTGAGCAACGGATTCGTTCCCTTATTGTAAACTTAGAGAGACAACGGTGGTATCCAAGTTCTCTTCCTTCTCGTTACCTCCAAGTGAACATTCCCGGTTTTTATTTAAAAGCTGTTTCAGAGGGAACGCCTCCCCTTTACATGCGGATTATTACTGGAAAAGACTATCTTAAGACGCCTGTTTTTAATGCTCCTATGAAAGAAATCATTTTTAATCCTTCTTGGCATGTTCCGGCGAGCATTGTTAAAGAACTATTGCCAAAAATTGAAAGCAATCCCGAAGCCTTTGCGAGGAAAGGGTATCATGTTTATGATAATTCAGAGGGGGGTGCACGTATTGTACAAAGCCCGGGGAATGCCAATGCGCTTGGGAAGATTCGCTTTACGATTGAGAGCCCTTTTGCAATCTATTTACATGGTACTCCGCAAGAAAATCTTTTTCGTAAAGCGAAAAGATCCTTAAGTCACGGCTGCATTCGCGTGGAAAATCCGGCAAAACTTGCCGAGTTTGTTTTTCATGACCCCAACAAATGGCCCTTAGATCGTATTAAAGCAGAAACCTCAGGCACAGCCACAAAGCGAATCGAGCTGGATGCGCCTCTCTCGACCTACATTACGTATTTTACAGTGTTTGAAGATGAGAACCATAAAACGAATTTTGTGGCAGATGTATATGGCCAAGATCCACAAATTTGGGCAGCCTTAGAAAAAGCTAAAAGAAATGTTCAGGCAGATTGAGAAAGTGAGGCTTAAAAGCTTTGCTCTCCCGCGATTTAGGTTCTCTTTCTGACCCCCTGATTTAATCAGAGGAGAGGCTCCTATAGTTTACCACCCCCAACGGCGTTGATAAAACCACCAATGAGGATGATGTGTGTGCCTCCAATGATGCCGATGATGCCGCCCCCCCCACCAGACCGGTGTTAGGTTTTGCTGGTAGACGACCGTAGCCTGTGGTTGAGAGGCAGCGGCATTTGAAGGTTGTGTAGCTCCTAGAACCATAATAACTGCAAGAGCCATTGCGGTTGTTAATAAAATTTTCATAACATACTCCTATAAATATACACGTACACTACATTATTATTCTATAATTAAAATAAATAAAAAGTAGTTAATATTTTTTATTAAAAATGAAAATGGCTATGAAATAAATTCCTAGCCATTATCATTAGGCTCCGCGTTTAAAATGCAGTCTAAAAATTATTCCTTAATCGTTATAATCATAATAATTATAGAAGGGATCATCTACAAATCCGGGATCTCCCAAAAAGACTGTGCCGCCACCGCCGCCCCAGTCGCCATATCCATGATGATGACCCCAGTTGCCACCCCCGTCGTGATGGCCGCCATTAAAACCATGACCCATATGACCGCCTCCATGGCCGCCTCCATGACCGCCACCACGGGCCTGTAGTATTTGACCTTGGTTATAGGATCCTATAGGTGCGGGGATTGCAGCGTTTACGGATTGCCCGCCGAGCGTAAAGACAACTCCAAGAGCCATCGTCGTTGTTAAAAGAGATTTCATTTTTTCCTCCCGATTTTAATATTTGGCATTCGCTTTTACCAATTATTATTGTATAATAAAAATATATAAAAAGTAGTTAATTTTAAAATAGTTAAATTTTTGTATTCAATCACTTGCTTGTGGGGAGCTTTGCAGAGGTGTTGAATATTCTTGCTAAAATCGACAGTTAATGTTTTTATTTTCAGGGTATGGGGATCGCTTTTAAATGTTTATACATTTATGGCACTTTACAGGCCGATAAGAGATTACTTTATTATGAGATAATCGCTTGGTCCATACCATCATCCTTGGCGTCAAGATCCTTGGGGCAAGAAAAGCCTTTGTTTTTCTTACAAAAAAAACTGACACGCAGGAAGAGGGAAGGGGGGAGTTATATCAAATGAATGATGACATTGAAAATGACATTTTAGACAGTGAAGCCGCAACGAACGAGATCATAGAAGAGCAAGACGCCTCTCTTCTTGAGAAGGAGCGTTTTTTAGGTCAAACCATCGATGGTAAGTTACAGGGGTCTTTAGAGCAGTATGATGAAAACGCAAATCTTTTATCTTATCAGGCCTTTGAAAAGGGGGTCCTTCAAGGAGAGTGTAGACGCTATGATCCTTCTCAGCGTCTCAAGGAAAAAATAACTTATCATGAGGGGATTCCTCATGGACCGGCTGAATTTTATAAAGAGGGGCGTCCTCGCATGCATACAACTTTTCACGAAGGAAAGCAGCATGGAGAAACAGCTCTTTATGATGAGGCAGGCATGGTGCGTGCTCGGATTCAGTATGAGAAGGGCCTGAAGCAAGGAACTTCCATTTCTTATGATCCCTTCGGTCGTGTGAGGCGCGTTCTTCATTATCAGGGAGGGCTTTTGGCAGGTCCTGCGCTTACCTATTATCCCAGTGGATCTCTTTTAGAATCAGGGGTGTATGTGCAAGGGCAACGGCACGGGGAATTTACGTCATATTATGAAAACGGGACTATTTGGCAAATCCTTGTTTTTGATATGGGTCGTCTCGTTCGCAAGCCTCTTTTCTATGATGCCCAAGGAAATCCTATGTCGGCAGGGATTGAGAGATGAGCCTTGCTGTTGTTGGAGAAACGTCCCTTCTGCAATGCTCATTTGGATTGACGCCGACACCTCTAACGGTCTTGCCGGATCGAACGGTTGTGGCTGAATCCATGCTGATGGGGAATATTTCCGATATGATTTCTCTTGTCAATATCATGCCTTTTGGAGAGTGTATTTCTCTTACGAATCCAGAGGTTGCCGCTGCAACAGCAGCAGCCGGGGGGACTTTAACACCCATGCCGTGTATTCCAGTTACTGTGAGCCCTTGGGTTTCTGAAGCGGTTACGGTATTAGTGCAGGGTCAGCCTGCTCTTGATCAAACGTCAATTCTGATGTGCACATGGGCAGGCGTCATTCACATCGATGAACCGGGTAATTTTACGGTCATGGTACCGTAGGGATCATTTAGCATAAAGGACTTTTCATGATGCCTCTTACCTTTGAAGATATTCAAAAAGCCCATACTTTACTCAATGGAGTTGTGATTGAAACGCCCACTCTTTATTCTCCTTCCCTTTCAAGGATTTGTAATGCACAGATTTTCTTAAAACTAGAGAACTTCCAAGAAACGGGTTCCTTTAAAGAAAGAGGAGCCTATGTCAAACTCAAAAGTCTTTCTCAGCATGCTCTAGAGCGGGGGGTTATCACCATGTCGGCGGGAAACCACGCTCAAGCCGTCGCTCTTTATGCTCATCGTTTACAAATCTCGGCAACAATTGTTATGCCTATTTTTACGCCTCCTATTAAAGTTGGAAATACAGAAAAGTGGGGAGCGCG
>JBEPVR010000010.1:0-27071 GCA_041690915.1 Alphaproteobacteria bacterium | reverse complement strand
CGCCTAGATGCTTTAGAAAACTCTGTTGCCCATACTCTTGCCATCATGCTCCGCGCTTTTTATGAATATGATATGAAAAATTTTGATCTTGGAGGAGGCGCTCTTCATGATCCCAGTGTCATCGCCTATCTATTGGACCCCTCTCTTTTTAAAGGGAAAGATGTGCATATTGAGATTGATACATCCTTTGGCCTGGGACGTGGCCGTTCGATTGTCGATTGGTGGCATAAAAGAGGCCTACCTGCCAATTCTCATGTCTTTAATGAAGTCAATGTTAAGGGTTTTTTTGATCTTCTTACGGATCTTTTGGGGCGTTATGGAAGCCCTCACCAATTTAATATAACCAAGGGAAATGCATGAAAAAAATTCCCTTGATTATGGACTGTGATCCAGGTCTTGATGATGCCATTTCTCTTTTACTCGCTTTGGCTTCTCCTGAGGAAATTGATCTTTTAGGGATCACGACCGTCGTTGGGAATTGTTCTCTCGAACAAACTCAAGAAAATGCGCGACGTATTTGCGAGCTTGCGGGAAGGCATGATATGAAGGTCTTTAAAGGCTGCCCTCGCACTCTTTTTACAAAAGGACCTCTCTCTGATTCGAACTATACGGGAACGGACATTCATGGCGAGACTGGCCTGGGAGGATGTAAGCTCCCTTCCCCTACCATGCCCCTTCAACCACAGCATGCAGTCAGCTTTATTATTGAAACTCTTTTAAATGCCCCAGAGAAAATAACCTTAGCCCCTTCAGGATCTCTCACAAACATTGCTTGTGCCCTTATTATGGAACCTCGCATTAAAGACAAAATTGAAAAGATTGTCCTTATGGGCGGGGTCATTGGCCTTGGAAATATCACCCCTACAGCAGAGTATAACTTTTATTGTGATCCTCAAGCGGCTTACGTTGTTTTTATGGCTGGTGTTCCGATTGTTATGATAGGGCTTGATGTGACGCGTCAAACACAAACCTCTAAAGAGTGGTTACAGACTCTTAAGGTCATAAACACCCCTGTTTCCCAAGCGATTATCGATATGTTGTCCTACTACTACCGACCTGATGCTCTTCTTGAACCCGGTGTTACAGGCGGCGTTTTACATGATCCCAATGTGATCGCTTATCTTTTAAAACCAGATCTCTATAAGGGACGCCATGCTTATGTGGAAATTGATATTTCTCCAACAATTATGGCGGGTCGCTCAACTGTTGATTGGCATAAAAAACTAAGTTTCCAGCCTAACGGGTATGTTGTTAATGAAGTGGATACGGCTGGATTTTTTGACCTTCTTACCGAACGCTTGAAACGCTATCCTCCTGTTATGAAAAAGGGTCACTCATGCAGACACACTTAGCCATTGAACCCGCTCCTCTTCCCCTCCATGCCACCGGTTTTTTAGAAATAGATACAAAGGCTATTGCTCACAATTATAGAGTCCTTCAATCAATGATGTCTCAAACCGTTTGTGCTGCAGTTCTGAAAGCCGATGCCTACGGTTTTGGAATAAAAGCTGTTGCACCCCTTTTGATGAATCAAGGGTGCCGCTCTTTTTTTGTAGCCCACCTTGAAGAGGGTCTTTTTCTCAGAAGCCTTTTAAAAGAACCTCGTATTTATATCCTATCGGGATTTCTTCCAGAAAGTGAGGATCTTTATATTGAGAATTCTCTTATCCCTATCCTTAATGATTTTGAGATGGTCGAAAGCTGGACCAAGCAGGCTCAGAAGCGACAGCAAAAACTCCCCTGTGTCCTTCATTTTGACACGGGCATGCGGCGCAGTGGATTTGACCCAACAGATTTGCGCAAGCTTTGTGAGTCTCTAGACTCCTTAAAAGCTCTTGATGTCCAATTTGTGATGAGCCATTTGACTTCCTCGCACGACCTTTCCCATCCAATGAACAAGCAACAGAAAGCGTTATTTGATAATTTACGTAATTATTTGCCAAAAGCCAAAGCCAGCCTTGCAGACACAGGCGGAATTTACTTAGGCGCCTCCTACCATTATGATGTGGCGCGCCCGGGGAAAGGTCTTTTTGGCCTTTTTGAATCCCCCAAAGAAACTGTTTCCCTTCGCCCTTGCCTTAAATTGTTAGGCCGTATCCTTCAAATCAGGACTGCTCATAAAGGAGAAAGTGTTGGCTATGGAGCGAGTTACGCGTTAACTCGAGAGAGCAAACTTGCAAATCTGGGTGTCGGATTTGCCGATGGTTATGATCGACGCCTGAGTAACAATGCTTACGTAAATATCCAAGGTCATAAAGCTCCTGTGGTAGGACGCATTTCCATGGATTATACAGTTGTCGACGTTACGGATATTCCTGAGTCTCTTTGTTATGTGGGCGGATGGGCAGAGCTGGTCAATGAAACCCTCACCCTTGATATCCTCGCCCATTCTATTGGCACTATTTCTCGTGAACTCTCTACAGGCTTCGGTCAGCGGTTGTATAGGGTTTATAGGTAGAGGGGGAAAGACAACAAAAGGATAGGATAGGGAAGGGGATGAGGAATTACCTTTCAAAGAAAGATAGTATTAGAAATTATTTTTGTGTATTCTAATCAAGAAAGTAAAATGAGTGTGAGGATTATGGTAAAAATCTTATTCGTAGATGACGAACCTGATATTGAACTATTAACCAAGCAAAAATTTCGTAAACAACTCGCCAATGGTGATTTCGAGCTTTTGTTCGCCCGAAATGGGCACGAAGCGCTTAACCTTATAGAAAAAGAATCCTATATTGCTGTCGTTGTTTCGGATATTAATATGCCCGAGATGGATGGACTTACTCTTCTCGATAAACTCAAAGTATTAAGCCCCGCCACAAAAACCATCGTTGTCTCAGCTTATGGAGACACCAACACCTTACGTTCTGCTATGAACAAAGGAGTTTTTGATTTTGTTACAAAACCTGTTGATTTTAAGGAGTTAGGCGACGCTATTATGCGAAGCTTAGCTCAATATGAGTCTCCTTCAACTTCTCTTTATACTTATCAACGTTTCTTGGGGACGACTTTTCCTGAAGGGATTAACCTTAGTGACGGGGAGAGAAAAAATACGATATTATGGGATGCTTTCAACTTAAATCCTCAGAACATCCTCGTCCTGGGTATTTCCGCGCTCCCTTCTCCCTTTCCTCTTGAAATTGCTATCAGCTCTGCTCACGGCCTTTTAAGGTCAACCTTACATGAGAATCCGGATTTCTCTTTGACAGCATTTGATGAAAAACTTTCCACAATAAATTCTTCTTTCAAAGCGCAGGCTTTGGTAGGGCAGTATTATTTGGGTTCCCATATGTTTTCTTATAAAACAAACGGGGACTTTAAAGCTCAGTATAGAACAGCTCAGGGGGAGTCCTCTCTTACTCCTCTTCAAACAGTTCATCTCCATGGAGGAGACGTTATTATGATGAAGCACCCTTCTTCAACTTCACACCTCTCCCTCATAAGAATTCAAGAGAACTAAAGGCAATGATTTCATCGATTTTAGATAGGTGTACAGTGAGGAATAATTAAGGAATTTGACTCCTTCGCAAAAATATTTATGACACCCAGGACCTTATACCATTTATCAAAAATAAGTATTAAACTAGAGAGGCCCAAGTTCTAGAAGTGATAGAAGAGATAAGTGAAGGAGAATTGGCAAAGTCAGTCCCAGCCTTGCAGCAAGTCTCAATAATATCAGTATGAGAAGAGAAAACACGATTAGCAAGATAGGTATCCTTTAGATGCTGCCAAACATTTTCTTGTGGGTTCAATTCGGGCGCATAAGGGGGCAAGTAGAGAATAGAGATATTGGAGGAACTTTTATATTCAGCTTCCTGTGCCAACCTGCGCGAACCCTGACAACCCTCGCATGTCTGCCATCTGGGATATGAAATGAGATTTCGTTAAAATGTTCTTCCAATCCATGATGATTAGCGCAGGGAACGATAATAGCAGCACACGATTTTTGTGTAGGACATACCGCCCCAAAAATATATTGGCATAGATTTTAGAGGAGTGCTTCACTCTTGGAGGCCATCTTCGAGTTCAGCACAAATGCTCAGCGTGCTTGAAATTCAGTTGGCGTCTTAATAACATACTTGACTAAAATAGTCAGAAATCATAAAACTTAACATGAAAGAACAAAGGACGCACCTATGAAGCTGGGCACGAAAGGACGTTATGCCGTGATGGCACTTGTGGATCTTGCCTGTTATGGGAAAGGAAAGCCATTGGCACTCACGGAAATTGCAGGAAGGCAAGCCTTGCCGGTTTCCTATTTGGAACAGCTTTTTATGAAACTGCGGCAAAAAGGGTTTGTGGCGAGTACGCGTGGTCAACAGGGGGGGTATACCTTGGCACGTGAAGCAGAGACCATTCGTATTTCAGATATTTTAGAAGCCATTGGGGAGCCTTTGCAAACAACGCGGTGTAAGAAAGAGTCAGCGACGGGATGCTTGGGAATAAAAGGAAAGTGTTTGACTCATGATTTGTGGGCGGGTCTGGGACGACAAATGTATCAGTATTTAAACGGAATTTCTCTCGCTGATGTGTGTGAAAGGCGGCTTACCTGATTTATTTGGATTATAATGCATCGGTCCCCTTAAGGCTATGTGCTCAAAATGCTCTGATAGAGACTCTTCATCAAGTGGGGAATGCCTCCTCCGTGCATTATGCGGGGCGGAAGTTAAGGTCTTTAATTGATGGTGCAAGGCATAGCATTTTGCAACGGGTCGGAGCGAAACGATTAATTTTTACAAGCGGCGGAACAGAAGCGAATGCTCTTGCTCTCTCAGGCTTTGGCCCAGTTCCTCTGCTTGTTTCTGCTATTGAACATGATTCTGTTCTTAAGAGTGCTCCGAATGCTCATCACATTCCTGTGACCTCCGAAGGAAAAATTGATCTTGAAATTTTAGACAAAATTCTCTCCTCCTTTGATAAGCCAGGCCTTCTCTCCCTCATGTTTGTTAACAATGAAACGGGAGTGATTCAACCTCTTCAAGAAGCGACTCGTTTAGCTCACCTTAAAGGATGGAAGGTTCATACGGATGCAAGTCAGGCTTTGGGGCATATTCCCTTGTCATTTGAGACTCTGGGAGTTGACGTGATGACTCTGTCTTCCCATAAGTGTGGAGGCCCCAGCGGTGTGGGAGCCTTGCTTTTAAAAGAGGATGTGCACCTTAAACCCTTAATTCCTGGGGGTGGACAAGAATATGGGATGCGGTCTGGTACACTATCAGCGCCCCTCATTCTTGGGTTTGCTGCTGCCCTGGCAGAAGCTTTGTATGAAGAGCCTACCGCGGTAGAGCGACTTTCGAGTTTCCAACAAAAAATTGAAGAGGCTTTGTCAGAAGCAATTGTTTATGGAAAGAAAGACGCGCGTGTTGCTCATGTTCTTTGCCTGGGGATGCGGAGCATATCGGCAGAGCTTCAGCTTATGGCTTTTGATCTCAAGGGAATTGCTGTGAGCTCAGGGGCTGCGTGTTCTTCCGGTAAAATGAAGAACTCTCATGTTCTTGCTGCGATGGGGGTGAGCCCTGAGGAATCTGCATGCGCGATTCGCGTTAGCATGGGCTGGAAAACCCGAGAAGATGAAGTGGATACC
The DNA here is from genome assembly GCA_041690915.1 of Alphaproteobacteria bacterium. Classification (GTDB taxonomy): domain Bacteria; phylum Pseudomonadota; class Alphaproteobacteria; order UBA9655; family UBA9655; genus UBA9655. The sequence goes on along the minus strand of JBEPVR010000010.1, from coordinate 21,490 downwards.
TTTATTCAAGCGTGGAAAAATATTTATGCTCAGCCAATGGTTAAGGAGGCGTCTTAATGGTAACACGACCTATTTATTTAGATTATCAATCCACAACCCCGTGTGATCCGCGAGTTTTGGAAATTATGTTGCCTTATTTTACGGAAGAGTTTGGAAATCCCCATTCTCGTAGCCATGCTTATGGATGGCAAGCGGAAGAAGCTGTTGAAACGGCGCGTGCGCAGGTTGCAAAAATCATTCATGCTGATCCTCGAGAAGTGATTTTTACGAGTGGGGCCACAGAATCCAATAACCTAGCTTTGAAAGGGGTAGCTCAATTTTATAAGGCCCAAAAAGACCATATCGTTACGTGCGTAACTGAACACAAATGTGTCCTTGATAGCTGCCGCCACTTAGAGCAAGCGGGTTTCAAAATTACTTATTTGCCCGTTCAACCTAATGGAATCATTGATTTAAATCGCTTAAAGGATGCCCTTACGGATCGGACAGTCTTAGTCTCGATTATGGCAGTCAATAATGAAATTGGGGTAATTCAACCGCTTGCAGAGATTGGGAAAATTTGTCGGGAAAAAGGCATTTTCTTTCATACGGATGCAGCTCAAGCCGTTGGTAAAATTCCCTTGGATGTGGAAATGATGAACATCGACCTTTTAAGTATTTCTGGACATAAACTCTATGGTCCCAAAGGAATTGGGGCTCTTTATGTAAGGCGTAAGCCGAGAGTCCGTTTGACGGCCCTGATTACGGGAGGAGGTCAAGAACGCGGGATGCGCTCGGGAACCCTCTCCACTCCTTTGTGTGTGGGAATAGGGGCAGCTTGCGCTATGGCTCAAGCAGAAATGGGGGAAGAACATGCACGCCTTTGTGCTCTGCGGGATCGGTTTTATAATACGATTCTTTCTGAGCTTGAGGAAGTTTACCTCAATGGAGATTTCGAGCAGCGCATTCCTGGAAACCTTAACATCAGTTTTGCTCACGTCGAAGGTGAAGGGTTGATGATGGGAGTTAAGGAATTGGCTGTTTCTTCGGGATCAGCTTGTACCTCTGCTTCTCTCGAGCCTTCCTATGTTTTACGGGCTCTTGGTGTCGAAGAAGAAATGGCGCATACATCCCTAAGGATTGGCTTTGGGCGATTTACGACAGAGGCAGAAGTTGATATGGCTGCAGAGAAAATTATCAGAGAAGTCCATCGCTTACGAGAGATGAGCCCCTTGTGGGAAATGAGTCGCGCAGGCATTAATTTGAAATCAATTCAATGGGCTGCCCATTAACAAAAGGAAAATACCATGGCATATTCACAAAAAGTTATTGATCATTATGAAAACCCCCGCAATGTGGGCGTCCTTGATGCAAAGGATGAATCTGTGGGCACGGGGCTTGTGGGAGCACCGGCTTGCGGAGATGTGATGAAGCTGCAGATTAAAGTCAACGATCAAGGGGTGATCGAGGACGCAAAATTCAAGACCTTTGGGTGTGGTTCAGCTATTGCTTCAAGTTCTCTTGCGACGGAATGGATTAAAGGAAAAACTCTGGAGGAGGCAAATACTATTAAAAATACGGAAATTGCTCAGCATTTGTCTTTGCCACCGGTTAAACTTCATTGTTCGATGTTAGCGGAAGATGCGATCCGGGCCGCTATTCAAGATTATAAACAAAAGCATCGAGCGGCTTAATGAGTTCAGCCCTTTTAACCCTTACGGAATCCGCCGCTCAACGCGTGAAAGCATTACTGGAAAACCGAGGGAAACCATCTTGCGGCATCCGTATTGGTCTTCGATCCAAGGGATGTTCAGGTCTTTCCTATACTCTTGAGTTTGCAGATGAGGTTGGGCCTTATGATGAGGTCATTGAAGCTCATGGTCTCAAGGTGCTTATTGACCCAAAAGCGGTTATGTTTCTCATGGGTTCTCAAATGGATTATGTCGAAGACAAGCTGTCGTCTGGCTTTGTCTTTCAAAACCCAAATGAAAAGGGCCGCTGTGGGTGTGGGGAATCTTTCCATGTTTGATCCTTTTGAAGTCTTAAGATTTGAGAAGTGTTATTCTTTAGATGCAGATGTTCTTGAAAAACGTTATTTTGAGGCACAAAAGAAAAGTCATCCTGATCGATTCACTATGGCAAGCCAAGCTGAAAAAGAAGACGCGTTAAAAAAATCCACAGCTCTTAATCAAGCTTATCTTCTTCTCAAAAATCCTCTTCAGCGGGCTGCTTTTTTGCTGAAGGCGAAAGGGGTAGAGCCTCTTTCCCATGATTCTCTCTTTTTGGAAGAAGTGATGGTGTGGAATGAGCGCTTGGACGCTGGAGAAAACTTAAAGACGGAATTGTACGGTAAAGAAGAGGCCCTTTTTAAAGATCTTGAAGAAGCCTTTAAGAAAGAGAACGATGAGAAGGCTCGTGTCGCTTTGTATCGTCTGACATATGTGCAGAAGATGTTGAAACAATGTCCGGGGACCCAGGACACCTAATTGGAATAAGTATTATGTTATTACAACTCGTTGAGCCTGGACAAACTCTTGAGCCCCATGCCCCTGTGGAAGGGGTTGTGGTTGGGATTGATCTGGGCACGACCCATTCTGTGGTTTCTTTTGTTCAAGAAGGTAAGCCTCACGTTTTGGACATTGAGGGGAAGGGGTTTCTTCTCCCGTCCATCTTGAGTCTCACGAAAGAAAATTTTAGTATTGGCGAGTCCTTGGGAGATAAGCTCTGTTCTACCAAACGTTTGATGGGTCGAGGACGTGAAGATCCTATTTGTTCTCAATTTCCCCAAATCATCTCGGGAGAAGGTCTTCGCCTTCAGTTAGGTTCCCACAGTCTGACACCGGTTGAGGTTGCAAGCCACATTCTTTCCCATATACGCCAAGGAGTTGAAAAAAAGTTAGGGAGACCACTTGAAGGAGCTGTGATTACGGTTCCCGCATATTTTGACGAAGCGGCGCGTGTTGCGACGAAACAGGCGGCAGCTCTTGCTGGTATTAAAGTCTTGCGCCTTATCAATGAACCGACAGCTGCTGCATTGGCCTATGGTCTAGAAACCGGGGCTGAAGGAATTTATGCTATTTATGATTGGGGAGGGGGAACCTTCGATCTTTCTCTTTTGAAGTTGGAAGAAGGTGTCTTTCAAGTCTTGGCGACAGGAGGAGATTTGAATTTAGGAGGGGATGATATTGATCATGCGGTGGCAGAATATCTCAAATTGAAGGATATGAAACGTGCTCGCACGTTTAAAGAAAACCTTTCTGAGTTGGAGTCTTTTGAGGGAATGACGCGGGGGGATCTTGAAACTCTTGCTGCTCCTTTTGTAAAAAGAACCATAGAGCTTGCAGCAGATGTTCTCCGAGAAGCGAGACAGGCTCCCCAAGAAATTACAGGGGTGGTGCTGGTGGGAGGGATGACCCGTATGCCCTTTGTGCGGCAACAAGTAGGGGCCTTTTTTGGAAAGGATCCTTTATGTAGCCTTAATCCTGACCAGGCAGTGGCTTTAGGAGCTGCTCTTTCCGCTCATGGATTAAGATATGGAGCGGATACGCTTCTTTTGGATGTCACGCCTCTTTCTTTGGGGCTTGAGACGATGGGGGGGCTTGTGGAAAAAGTGATCCCCCGCAATACCCCTCTCCCCGCATTAGCGTCTCAAGAATTTACAACTTATCAAGATGGACAGGGAGGCATGATGATTCATGTCGTCCAAGGAGAACGGGAATTTGTTCAAGATTGTCGATCTTTGGCTCGGTTCGATCTTTACGGATTACCGACCTTGCCGGCGGGAGCTGCGCGTGTGCGAGTTGATTTTGCTGTTGATGTAGAAGGACTTTTGACGGTGAGTGCTTTTGAAAAAACAACCGGCCTGACCCAACATGTGGAGGTTCGTCCCTCCTATGGTCTCAATGAAAAAGCTCTTTCTGACATGATTCTCGAGAGTCAAAAATATGGAAAGGAGGATATTCAAAAACGTCTTGAGGCTGAGGGAAGACTTAAAGCAGAGCGTAGCAAGGGTCCAGAAAGAGAAAGAAACGGCTGAATTCTACTATACTGCAACACTGTCATTCTGCTATACTATGTCACTGACTTTTGGGGGATAGTTTAGCGGTAGAACTCCCGGCTCTGAACCGGGCAACTCTGGTTCGAATCCAGGTCCCCCAGCCATTTCAATGTAGTCATTTCAGTGTTATGATCCTATTATAAATAAAACAAAGAGCAATAACGCCGTGGAACTTGAAACAACCTATTTATACAACCTCTTAGGGTTTCTTTTAGCGGCTGTTGCCGTGGTTTTTATATTCCGACGTATGAAAGCAAGTCCAATGCTTGGGTATTTGGCCGCAGGGATGTTGGTTGGCCCCCATGCTTTGAGGATTGTCACTGACCCTACGGAAACACAATTTTTGGGAGAAATTGGGGTTCTTTTCCTTCTCTTTACTTTAGGATTAGATCTTCCTCTTCAACGTCTTCAGTCCTTGAAAAGTTATATTCTTGGCCTTGGAATTACTCAAGTTATTGTGACAGGAAGTTTTTTTACCTTTATTGGTCTTTGGGCAGGATTGCCAAAAGAGGCTGCCCTTTTGGTAGGAGGCGCTCTTTCCCTTTCGTCAACAGCCGTTGTTCTTCAAGTTTTGCACGATCGAAAAGAGCTTGCAACTCGGTTTGGACGGGTTTCTTTTGCCGTTCTCTTGTTCCAAGACCTGGCTGTCGTTCTTTTGTTGATTTTAACGACAACCTTAGGAACAGAAGGGGCAAATATTTTTTTGGAGCTTTCCTACGCAACGTTGAAGGCTGCAGTTGTGTTAGTCATTATTATAGGGCTGGGCCGATTTGTATTTCGGCCTTTTTATCGAGCCGTAGCGACGGGTGGAAATCCAGAACTTTTTATGGCTACGACGTTTTTAATTGTTTTGGGGACAGCTTTTATAACAGAAATAGCCGGTCTTTCTCGGGAATTAGGAGCATTTTTAGCGGGCATTCTTTTAGCTGAAACGGAGTATCGCCATCAAATTGAAGCGGATATTCAACCTTTTCGTGGTCTTTTGTTAGGAGTCTTTTTCATGTCCGTTGGCATGGCTATTAATGTCAGTGTTTTTATTAAGGTTTTTGGCGTGGTTTTAACCATTCTCTTCTTTATGCTGATCTTGAAAATAATTCTCACTTTTTTAATTTCGAGAATCAATGGATTGAAGATTTCTACCAGCATAAGGGTTTCTCTCCTCCTTGCGGGGGGAGGAGAATTCGTTTTTGTGATTTTCTCTCCCGTAATTTCCCAAAAATTTCTTCCCCCTGGTTTTTCTGATACTTTATTTTTAGTCGTCATTCTTTCAATGGGTCTCACCCCTCTTTTGGCTATACTCGGGAAATGGTGGGCAGGGAAATTACAGGTTCATGAAACGCATACGGATCCCAGGAAGGAAGTTGAAGAAGTTAAAGAACTTAAGGAACTTCAAAACCACATTATTATTGCGGGATTTGGGCGTGTAGGGCAAATGCTCGGAGAAATTTTAGCCTCTCGCTTGATTCCTTTTGTGGCTCTAGATCTCGATTTGGCTCGCGTGACAGAAGGAAGAGAAAAAGGATATTCCGTATTTTATGGAGATGCGAGGCGTCGAGATGTCCTTAAAGCGATAGGAGCAGAGCGTGCAAAAGTTGTTGTCATTACTCTCAATGAAATCGCTCCTTCTGTGCGGGCGGTGATGATGTTGCGACGTCATTTTCCTGATTTACCTATTTGCGTGCGGATTAAAGATCATAAGCATCACGAGAAACTCATGAAATCGGGGGCTCTTCTTGTGGCTCCTGAAACAGTGGAACCTACAATTCAACTCGCTACCTCTATCCTTCAAGTGATGAAGATGCCTGCTGATGAAATTAGTCAGATTATTGATAGCTTCCGAAGGCAGCAATGGATGATACAGGGCGTGAAAAAAGGAAGTTGAATGAGGTTAATTAAGTGGACTATGAGGCACATGGATCGAAAGGACAGGTTTTCCGTAAAATGTCATCCACATCTTGAAGCGTCACTGAAAGTCCTAAATCTGCCAAAGACGTGATACCATACTGACGAAGGCCACAGGGAATAATATCTTGATAAGCGCTTAAATCTGGATTTATGTTTAAGGAAATGCCATGAGACGTTACCCACTTTTGAAGCCTAACCCCGAGGGCTGCGATTTTATGATCGTGGCCATTCTTTTGAACCCAGATTCCAACCCGGCCTGCTCGACGTTCCCCCTTTACCCCCAAAACCCTAAGAGTTTGAATGACCCATTCTTCCAGGTCAAAAACATACTGACGAATGTCCTGAGTGCGGGTTTTTAAATCCAGCACAAGATAAATAATGCGTTGACCCGGGCCATGGTAAGTCACTTGTCCACCTCTGCCTGATCTAAAAATGGGAAGTTTTGCAGTCGCTAAAATATCTTTGTCATGCCCGCTCGTCCCAACCGTGTAGAGGGGAGGATGTTTTAAGAGCCAGGCGCATTCAGAAACTTCTTTATTTTGTAAGGCTTTAACGCGATCTTCCATCCATTTTAAGGCCTCCAAATATTCTATAGAATCGTCTTGAAATTTCCATTCAAAAATATTTACAGTCTTTGGGCTTGTCCTCATTTTCATTTCCGTGTAAAGACGCTTGCAGCAAGTGGATAGATTTGTTATCCCAAGGTGTACCATCGAGTCTTAAAAGGTGGAAGTCAAAAGTCATGCGGTCGTGGCGGAATTGGTAGACGCGCAGCGTTGAGGTCGCTGTGGGGGAAACCCTGTGGAAGTTCGAGTCTTCTCGACCGCACCATATCTATTTATCTCTAAATAGAGTAGAATTGAGTGTTCCAAGAGAGGGAGAACAGTGTGAAAGAAACTCTTTATCAGCGAGCCCTCGATTATCACCGTTATAAACCCTCTGGTAAGCTAAAGATTGTCGCCACAAAACCTCTTTCAACTCAAGAAGATCTCGCTCTTGCTTATTCTCCTGGCGTGGCTGCGGTGAGCGAGGCGATTCACAAAGATCCTCAAGAGGCTGCAACTCTTACGGGTCGTGCCAATCTTGTGGCGGTGATTAGCAATGGAACAGCCGTTTTAGGACTTGGAAATATTGGTCCCTTGGCGGCAAAGCCGGTTATGGAAGGGAAAGCTGTTCTTTTTAAAAAGTTTGCAGGCATCGATGTCTTTGACATCGAGATCAATGAATCCGACCCTGTTAAACTTATTGATATTATTGCAAGCCTTGAACCCACCTTTGGAGGGATTAATCTTGAAGATATCAAAGCACCGGAGTGTTTTCAGGTGGAACACGAGCTTAAAAAGCGGCTTAAAATTCCTGTTTTTCATGACGATCAGCATGGAACTGCAATTATTGTAGGAGCCGCCGTCCTTAACGCCTTAAAGCTTGTGAAAAAAAATATACAAGATGTAAAGCTCGTAACGTCTGGAGCCGGAGCTGCTGCTATTGCATGTCTTGATCTTCTCGTTCGCCTGGGAATTAAACGAGAAAATATAATTGCAACCGACCAAGCAGGAGTTATTTATCAAGGGCGCTCCCTAAAAATGGATCCTTTTAAGGAAAAATATGCGACTGAACAAAAGGCGCGCACATTAGCGCAAGCTATCCAGGGAGCAGATATATTTTTAGGACTTTCGGCTGGAGGAATTTTAAAAGGGGAGGATGTAGCGAGTATGGCTGATCACCCCATCATCCTCGCTCTTGCAAACCCCACTCCAGAGATTCTGCCAGAAGAGGTCAAATTGTTTCGTTCAGATGCCATTATAGCGACGGGGCGTTCGGACTACCCCAATCAAGTTAATAATGTTCTCTGTTTTCCTTTCATTTTTCGAGGAGCTCTTGATGTTGGCGCTACCACTATTAATGAAGAAATGAAGCTTGCATGTGTTCATGCGCTTGCAGATCTTACGCTCAAAGACCCCTCTGACGTGGTTACATCCATTTATGCTCATGAGGACTTAAGGCTTGGACCAAAGTATATTATTCCAAAACCTTTTGACCCCCGCTTAGTGATCGAGCTTCCCCCTGCAGTCGCTCAAGCTGCTATGCAAACGGGTGTGGCGACCCGTCCGATCCAAGATATGGAGGCTTATAAACAACAGCTTTCTGAATTTGTTTACCGATCAAGCCTTGTTATGAAGCCGATTTTTAGCTGCGCGAAAGCCATGCCGCGTCGTCTTGTTTATTCTGAAGGTGAGGATGAAAGAGTTTTGCAAGCTGCCCAACGCGTTCTTGAAGAGGGGATTGCTTACCCTATCCTGATTGGTCGGCGAAAAGTTGTAGAGGCTCGCATTAAGCGGCTGAATTTACGAATGAAAATTGATCAAGATTTTGAACTCATAGATCCGCAAAATGATCCCCGTTATCATCAGTATTGGACCGAATATCATCGCTTAATGGAACGCAAAGGCGTTTCTCCTGATTATGCCAAAGTTGTTCTTCGGACGAATGCTTCTGTTATTGCAAGTCTTATGGTTCATTTTGGGGAGGCAGATTGTGCGCTTTGTGGTCCTGTGGGACGTTATAGGCATCATCTTGAATCTATCTTAGAAATCGTTGGTCTTCAGCCTGGGTTAGAAGTTGCTGCTGCGATGAGTATTATGGTGCTTGAAAAAGGCTCTTTTTTCTTTTGCGATCCCTACGTAAATTTAGATCCAACAACTTCTCAATTAGCAGAAATAGCCGTTATGGCTGCTGAGCAAGTGCGTAAATTTGGAATTGTTCCTAAGCTCGCTCTTTTATCTCATTCCAATTTTGGGACCTATCACGATGATTCTGCTTTAAAAATGCGTCAAGCTTTTACCAAAATCAAACATATTGCTCCCGAATTAGAGATTGAGGGAGAAATGCATGCGGATTCGGCCCTTAATGAGATAATTCGTCTAAAAACTTTCCCAAGTTCAACTCTGAAAGGCCAAGCAAATCTTCTTATCATGCCAAATTTGGACACGGCAAATATTGCTTTTAATATGATTAAAGTATTGGCCGAAGGGCAGCCGATAGGTCCGATTTTATTGGGCCCTACAAAACCTATTCATATTCTCACTCCTTCTATGACGACACGAGGTATATTTAATATGTCAGCTATTGCCGTTGTAGATGCACAAGAGGAAAAGCGGGTTTCTCCTGCTTTAGGTTAAGAGATAATGATTGATAAGGAGCATCTTCAAACACAGGAAAGAGAGGAGAAGGAAACTCTCTATGGTGTTTCTCAAGACATAATTCGCGCGCTTGAGGAAGCTCTTGAGAAAAATAAAGAGAAACGAGTTAAGCAATTAATTAAGTCACTCCATGCAGCAGATATAGCTGTTGTCATTGAATATCTTTCCACTCATTTACGTTATCGCTTCATTGAAATTTTATGCCCCCATTTTGATCCTGATATTCTGACACACCTCAATGAAACCGTTCGTGATGAAGTTGTTGAGCAACTTGGAACCCGTGAAATAGCACAAGCTATTACAGGGCTTGAAAGCGATGATGCTGTTGCCCTTATTGAAGATTTGGGAAAAGCACAACAAAAGGAAATTCTCGACTCTATTCCTCGCGGAGAGAGGGTTATTTTAGAAGAAGTCCTCACCTATCCGGAATATAGTGCAGCACGCTTAATGCAACGAGAAATTGTCTGTGTGCCTAGTTTCTGGACCGTTGCTGAAACGTTCCATTACATGACGAAAGAAAAAAATCTTCCTGAAAAATTTTACGATCTTTTTGTAGTTGACCCAAAACATACGCCTATCGGTGAAATCCCTCTAAGCTTGTTGCTGAGGCAACCCTCATCCACAAAAATCGCAGATATTATGAAGGTTGATATTAAACGAATTCCTGCGCTCATGGATCAAGAGGAAGTTGCTCTTCTTTTTCGAAAATATGGTCTTGTATCTGCACCTGTTGTAGATGAAGAAGGGCGTATTATAGGGATGATTACGGTTGATGATGTTGTCGATGTGATTGAGGAGGAAGCTGAGGAAGACATCATGCTTCTCTCGCGCGTAACAGAATCTGACTTTTTTGAACCCCTCTTAAGCACCTCTTATTCCCGCATTCGTTGGCTCGTCATTTCTCTTTTTAGTACGCTTTTGGCGGCAACGGTGGTTTCTCAATTTCAACACACTATTGAGAAAATGGTGGCTCTTGCTGTTTTGATGCCCATTAACGCAGCTATGAGTGGAAATGCAGGTATGCAAGTGGTCACGGTTACCGTACGAGCGATTGCCACACGAGAGCTCGGAGGAGTCAACATGAGCCGAGCGATTTGGAAAGAGATTCTTGTAGGGCTTATCAATGGCATTGTGTTTGGTGGCTTAGTGGGCTCGATCGCAGCTTTCTGGTTTTCAGACGCTGCTTTAGGGATCGTTTTAGGAGGGGCTTTAATTTTTAACATGGTTTGGGCCGCAGCTTCGGGAGTTGTGCTGCCGATTTTAATTGATAAGGTAGGTATGGACCCTGCTCTTAGCGCGGGTCCTTTTTTAACAACGACTACAGATTTATTAGGTTTTGCAACCTTCTTAGGCCTTGCCCGCCTCTTTTTGTTTTAAAAGATCTTCATTTAAACACTCTTTAACTTTTATATGATACTTTAATTATTATGATAATAAGTAATAATACAAAAGGTGAATAAATGAAAAATTATCTTTTGCCAGCCATTTTAGGCGTTTCGCTTCTTCTTATAAGTGGAGTTTATGCACAAAACACACTAACTACCCCGCGTGTTTCTCACCCTTTAGATGGGCGCATATATCATATGTATGATGAAAATTCTTCCCCCATGAAACAGGCTTGGCCGAGTGCTCCTGTTTTGGCACCCGCAGAAGTGGAGTAAAGGCGCGAGGAGCCCCCCTCTATAAGAGCAGAAATACGAGATTGATCGACTTTTTGAGACAATACTCATCCCAAAGTTTATCTGAGTTCCCAAAACCTCTCAACCCCACCAAGGTACCTCAACTCATGCCTGGAGTTCATTAAATTGATTGATGATAGGTACAACCTCAATAAATAGCATTTTAAGAGGCTCCTCCTTCTTGAAAAAGGGGGACGTTGGCCCTAGAATAATCTATAGTAATAATTATCTGGAGGCTGTTTTAAGTGTTTTATCTTGTAATTTGGGTAGAGTAGGGAATAAATCTTCTTCACCAACGAGCGCCCAGCCTTGTTTTTGGGGAGAGTGGAGAAGAAGGGGATCGTCTTTTTTATTCCATTCGGCGTGGGCTAAAGAAGTAAATGTTATCATCATTCCTATTAATAAAGGTACGATCATAAGAAGAAAGAATTGCTTTTGAGTAAGTTTACTTTTGCAAATACATTTTTCTTTCATCAGTACTTTCTTTCAAGATCTTTATAATCTATATTTATAATATCACTTAATTTTAAAATCTTCGTTAAGACTTTCTTCCTAAATTGTTAATTTTCATTTTTATTGTTCTTGAAAAACTCTCGAAAAAAGAGATAGTGTCACTACGTTTAAGGAAAAAAAGTTTATGTCGCTGCGGATCGGTACAGTTGAGTTGAAAGATGGAGTTATTTTAGCCCCCATGTCGGGAGTTACGGATATGCCTTTTCGTCGTCTCGTCAAGCGGGAGGGAGCGGCTCTTGTTATTTCTGAAATGATCGCCAGTCAAGCAATGATACGTGAAACGCGTCAGTCTTTACTTATGTCAATGCATACGCCTGAAGAATATCCTATGGGGGTTCAACTTGCGGGATGTGAACCCAAAGTTATGGCAGAAGCAGCCAAATTGAATGTAGATCGAGGTGCAACTCTCATAGATATTAACATGGGGTGCCCGGTGAAAAAAGTTGTGAATGGTCATGCGGGATCAGCCCTTATGCGTGATGAAGGACATGCAGCCAAGATTCTTGAAGCGACCGTAAATGCTGTAAAGGTGCCTGTTACACTTAAAATGCGAACGGGGTGGGACGATCAAAATCGTAATGCGCCTCGTGTTGCAAAAATTGCAGAAGACTGTGGCATTAAAATGATTACCATCCATGGGAGAACACGTTGTCAGCTTTACAATGGTAAGTCAGACTGGTCTTTTATTCGAAAGGTCAAAGAAGCCATCACACTTCCGGTTATAGGGAATGGAGACGTGGTGACTGTTGAAGATGCTAAACAACTCTTAACCCTCTCTGGAGCAGATGGCGTCATGATTGGGCGTGGGGTGTATGGCCGCCCTTGGTTTTTGAAACAGGTTAGTCATTTTCTTAAAACCGGAGAAAAATTACCTGATCCTCCTTTAGAGGAACAACGAAATCTTGTTTTAGAACATTTTGAGGATATGCTGATCCACTATGGAGAACATACGGGGCTTTTGATGGCTCGAAAACATCTTGGTTGGTATAGTAAAGGATTGACAGGTTCTGCAGAGTTTCGAGCTGCGATTAACCAGGCGAGTACGAGTGAAGACGTAAGGAGTCTTGTAGAAATATTTTATAGCATGAATTTAGAAAGATGAGTATGAATGACTTTAATCAGCAACTTTATAGTCTTGGACTTCAGGAAGTTATTGAGCGATATTTAAAGCACTATTTTGATCTTCATGGCGATCTTTTACCTGGGGAAGGTCTTTATTTTTGTTTGAAAAAGGAAATAGAGCGAGCTTTAATTGAAGAAACCTTAAGACGATTGAACGGCAATCAAGTTCAAGCGGCTAAACTTTTAGGGATTAATCGAAATACTCTCAGGCGTAAGATACTAGACCTTCATATTTCTCTTGAGACTCTTTGAGATGACATTTTATCAAGCCTTTGAAAATCTAAAAGAATGGGGAACCCGACATCATATAGCCCGCAAACTTCTTATTCTTTTAGTTGTGGGCTCGATTCTTTCCGTTCTTGCAACTTATGTAATGCTTACCAAAGCCCCACCTTTCCTTAAGAGTCGAAGTTTTCTTGTTGTTCTTTTAAGTATTGATTTTGTTTTTTTAATGACTCTTACAGCCGTTGTGGCAAAATACGTAGCCGAATTATGGGCAGAAAGAAAAAGCGATCAAGCGGGATCCAAACTGCATAGCCGCATCGTTGCAACCTTTAGTCTTTTGGCCATTGTACCCACAATTCTCATTGCAGGTTTTTCCGCTATTTTCTTTAATATTGTTATTCAAAGTTGGTTTAACCAAAGGGTAGAAACAGCTATAGGGGAATCCATTGCAGTTGCTGGCGCCTATTTAGGGGAGCATCAAAAAGTCATTAGTGCCAATGCTCAAGCTATGGCGGTCGAGCTTGCTCCTTTAATGCAATACTTATCTAGTGAACCAGACGCTCTTGATCAAAAATTAACGGATCAAACACAATTGCGTACTCTCGATGAAGCCATCATTTTTAATAATAAAATGAAAGTCTTGGGTCGTTCTCAGTTTTCTTTTGCGCTAGATTTTGAAGCGATTCCTGGCAGCGACCTCGAATATGCTAAGACAGGTCCTGTCATTCACACGAATGAAGAGAATGACAGAGTGAGAGCTCTTGTTGCTTTAGACCCTTCAACCCATACCTATTTGTTAGTGGGGCGACGCGTTTCGCCAACTGTTTTAAGCCGTATTGAAAATGCTTCAAATGCAGCACGAGAATATCAACGCCTTGAATCCGAAGGATCAACCATTGCATTAAAATTAGCAGGGATTTTTGTGGGGATAGCTCTTTTATTGCTGCTAGCAGCTGTATTAGGGGGGCTGCTTTTTGCTAACAAATTGGCCCGCCCCATTGGTCGTTTGATTCAAGCCTCTGATGAAGTGTGTAAGGGTAATCTGTCTGTTCGTATTGCTGAGGAAGATGAGACGGTCGAGCTTTCTTCTCTAACATCTGCCTTTAACCGTATGACAGCTCAATTGGAATCCCAAAGGGATGAGTTGTTGATTGCTAATGAACAACTTGATGAGCGTCGACGTTTTACCGAGGCTGTATTAGCGGGGGTTTCAGCCGGAGTGATTGGTTTAGATGCTAAAGGCAATATTCATTTAGCAAACCAATCAGCGAGCGAGCTTCTTCGTATAGATTTAAAGCAAGCAATAGGAAAAAAGTTTGTTAAAGTCATTCCTGAAATGGCCCCTCTTTTCCAAGAAATTAAAGAAAAAAAATCTGATTTTGTTGAAAAACATGTTGTTCTTAACCGGGGAGGACACGGCTACACACTTCTTGTTCGCCTTTCCCTTAATCAAATGCGTAAGAAGCTTACAGGATATGTTGTCACATTTGATGACATAACCCAATTGGAAGCAGCCCAGAGAAAGGCGGCGTGGGCGGAAATGGCCCGGCGTATCGCTCATGAAATAAAAAACCCTTTAACGCCTATTCAGCTTTCAGCAGAGCGATTAAAAAGACGATATAGTAAGCAAATTTCTCAAGATCCTGAAACGTTTCAAAATTGTGTGGACACTATTATTCGACAAGTAGGGCACATTGGGCAGATGGTTGGAGAATTTTCATCGTTCGCTCGTATGCCCACGCCTAATATTAAATCTGAAGACTTGGTTCAAATTTGTAAAGAAGAAATTTTTTTGCAACAGCATAGCCATGCTGAGCTCAAAATTGAGTTTCTCTCTTCTTTGGAATCTTTGTTTTTTCCTTGTGATCGAGGGCAGATAGGTCAAGTCCTTACCAACCTTATCCAGAATGCAAGTGAGGCTATAAGAGCAAAACAGACTCCTCATGGTCATTTGGAGATAAGCCTGGAGGCTTTAGATCAGCAAGTCTTATTGCGGGTCCTCGATAATGGGATTGGGTTTCCCTCAGAGGGAAGAGAGCGCTTAACCGAACCTTATGTAACCTTCCGTGAAAAAGGTACGGGACTGGGGCTTGCGATTGTGAAAAAAATCATAGAAGATCATGGAGGTAATTTGAGCTTCCAAGACTATCCAGGAGGAGGTGCTATTGTACAAATTTTGTTTACGCGTCCCAATATGTACCAGCAAATCCTAAACTAAGGGATGTTAAGAATGAGTCAAGATATTCTAATTGTAGATGATGAGCCAGACATAAGGGACCTTGTGGCTGGAATTCTTAATGATGAGGGGTTTACATGTCGTGTGGCCTCGACGGGAGAAAAAGCCCTTGAAGAGATTTCTCTCAGACAACCCAACCTTTTGATTCTCGATGTATGGCTTGGTGATCCTAAATATGATGGTTTGAAAATTCTAGAATTAATAAAAAAAACAAACTCTGATCTTCCGATTGTCATGATTAGTGGACACGGCACGGTAGAGACCGCCGTTAATGCCATTAAATTGGGTGCTTACGATTTTATCGAAAAGCCTTTTAAAACGGATCGCCTTTTACTGATTGTGTCGAGAGCTATAGAAGCTGCAGGTTTGCGTCGAGAAAACCGTTATCTTAAGAAAGAAGTCAATCTTCCTAAAATGGTAGGAAGCTCTTCTGCTATTCAAGGAGTCCGTAAGACCATTGAAAAAGCAGCTCCTGCGAATAGCCGTGTTCTGATGATCGGTCCTGCAGGTGTGGGGAAAGAGATGGCCGCACGTGAAATTCATGCCGCTTCCAAACGCGCCTCAGGTTCTTTTTTAGTTCTCCATTGTCGAACAGATCCCGAAAAATCTATAGAAGAACAGCTTTTTGGGAGTGAAACAACAGAGCATTCTCCTCGTAAACTGGGTGTGCTAGAGCAAGCTCATGGGGGTTCTCTTTTTTTAGATGAGGTAACGGAGCTTCCCCTTGATGTCCAAGCTCAACTGGTTCGATTTTTGCATGAACAAACTTTTAAGCGTGCGGGGGGCACTCATAAAGTCATTGCGGATGTTCGCGTATTTGCTTCTTCAAGGCAGGACATACAAGAAGCTATTCAGGCAGGATCTTTTCGCGAAGATTTGTATTATCGTCTGAATGTTATCACCCTTCATTTGCCTCCTTTAAAAGAACGACTTGAAGATATACCCGACCTTGTTTCTTATTTTGTAGAACGTCTATCATGCCAAGAAGGAATTCCCAAACGTGAGTTTTCAGAATCGACACTTGCCTTAATGAAAACCTATGAATGGCCCGGCAATGTTTTGGAATTACGTAATGTCGTGGAACGCGCACTTATTATCTCTCTCGCGGCTAATGATGTGGCAGTTGCACCTGAGGAACTCCCTCCTGAAGTGAGAGGGGAGGGTCTTCCTTCTCTTACTGCCCAGAATTACCCTGATTTTCTCTCCATGTCTTTGAGAGAAGCGAGAGAATATTTTGAGAGGGAATATCTTCTTGCCCAAGTTCAGAAGTTTGCTGGTAATATTTCACGCACCGCAAACTTTATTGGGATGGAACGATCTGCTCTTCACCGAAAGCTTCGTCAACTTCAAGTCGAACGGAAGAAATGGGCGTGAGAGCTCTTAATTACACTGCATGCACAAAACCTCAACCTCACATTGTCTGAGAACGGGAGTGAGATGAAGCCTCACATCTCTTGGATACTCTCCTTTCAAACATTCGTTTGGCATTTGGCAATAGGCATAAACAATATCGCCTTCACAGGTTTTATAGGTTACCAACAGTCCTTCTTGCATGCTCAGGGAGAGGGGATCTGCAGTATCTATAAGCGTTAACTTAGCTCCGTTTACCACAGGAAATGCCTTTGTCCAACAAAGATTCACAGCGGGAGTCAGGGACATTTGTTGAATTCCCCTTTTTTGTAAATCCATTAAAACGGGATTCTCAATGACAACCTCGACATTCACCGCAATGGCTTGCATAGGATCACAGATGACGGGTTCTGCAGCGCGGGTTCTTTCCAGCCCTATGGAAAAAAAGATAAAAAAACATAAGAATAATTTTTTGGTTCGCATGAAAGCTCTCCCTTTTTAGTTAAATCTTAATTATTTTCTTATATCATACATTTATAAAAATACCCAAGGAGGAATAAAATGAAAAAAATTTTGGCGGCCGCTCTCGTGATGAGCTTATCAGGAACGGCTTTTGCAGCAGCTCCGGCAGAAAAGCTACCTGCTCATATTCAAGAGCTTATGAAACAACTTAAGTCAGGGAAGCTAAAGGATGTTCCACCTTATCCTCAGGGGCTCAAGGAATTTTTAGAAACCTCCCAACCACAAATTCAAAAATATCAAACACAACTTACCGGGCTTCTAAATAAAAAAGGATACCTTATAGGTTCAGCTGTTGCTATTTTGGCACAACAGACTCTTACGGAAGCAAAGAACAATATAAAGAGCTTAATACCGGTTGAAAGAGGTCCGGGCCAGATCGCGAGTGCACGAGGTGGCGTTCCTTATCTCATTGACTATCTCGAAACCGCACAAGTTCCTAGTGGGTTTCCTTTCCAATGTTACAACTATGCTGGAAAAAGGTTAACAGGATTCGTTACAACTATGAATGGAAAGCTGACGTTCCATCACTCTCCCTACAAGAGCAATGATTATGTTGGATTTTTAACTGATATTCATGATGTTGGTCTCATTCAGAGTGGGAAGGAATATATCGTTTCAATGACCAGTAAGTTACAGTATGCCTGGCTAGGTCCAGATAAAACGACTGGCAAGCAAGTTGTTGTGTGTATGGGACACCCTCATACATCTTCAGCTAAAGAGCCTGGTCGTTCCCCTAATCCAACAGAAAAGCGTGGGGGCCACCATAATCCAGTAGGAAAGCATACAAAACCAGCTAGGTAAAAGGAAAAAATAGCTTCTTCAAAAAAACCGCGTCTCATTCGAGGGGCAGATTTTTTTAAGGATGATCCCTAGGGGAAATGATTTATGATTTAAAAGGGGCACTTAAAAGCTTAAAAGAGGAATACACGCGGCATTAGCAGCATTCTTAAGCTTTTTGTCTAAAGTGGCAAGCGGGCTTTGCGCTCTTATGGCAAGACCGAGGTAGCTTGCATCATAAGCACTAAGGTCGTATGTTTTTGAAAGTAGAAGGATGTCTTTAAAATCTTGAGGTGTCTCATCAATAATAATTGGGAGTTCTAAGAGAAAATCAAGAAAAAGGAGAGATTGTGCTGTTGATAATCGTCCACGCCTTTCAGCAACATTTAGGACAGTGACAACCTCAAGACGCCATAATAAGGGCACTATCCCTTCTCTTTCTTCCTGCTGTAGACAATCCAGGATTTTATCTCCTTCAGAGCTTTTTTCATCCTCAAAACACCAGCTCATAGTAACGGTACAATCGAGAACAAAACGATTCACCGACGACCTTCTTCAATCATTTTTTTAATATCAAGATCTTGAAGTATATTCCCTTTTCTAAAACGTTTAATAGCTTCAACTGTTTCTTTTAT
Source organism: Alphaproteobacteria bacterium (assembly GCA_041690915.1). Taxonomy (GTDB): domain Bacteria; phylum Pseudomonadota; class Alphaproteobacteria; order UBA9655; family UBA9655; genus UBA9655. The sequence continues at coordinate 3,290 of JBEPVR010000010.1, read as the reverse complement.
AGATCTTTTTCTTTGAGGAGAAGTAGGTGTTATCATGGCAATAGGGATATTATGCTTTGTAATCAACACTCTTTCCCCGCTCCTTACCTTTCTTAAGAGTTCTGCTAGGTGTGTTTTGGCCTCATAAGTGCTGACTTCAATCATGACAATGACCCTCCCCTAATTTAGACTAGTATAAGACCAGTCGAAAAAATTGTCAATTTCATTTTTTTAAAGATGCTTCGGACGATTGCCCGTCGGATAAGGCTCATCCATATCTTTAAGGTGACAAGAAATTTTATCGACGATGAGTTTAATTTCTGATCCTCCTGAAAAGATCAGATGAATACAATCATTTTCTTTATGATGGATCGTAAGAAGATTGATGAGCTCATTTTTGCTTTGAAGATCAAGTCCTTTTTTGTGAACATCTTTCACGTAATGAAAGGCAATCCCCGCAGCAACACGAGCATAATATGAATTACCATCGAGATTTTCGGGTTCACACTCCCAACAAAAACGATTAGCCATCAAGTGGAAGTGGCCGTCTTTTTGATTATATTCTATTCCTGAAAGAGGGATCAGGGCATCTTGAAGACAGGCAGAGATGACTTGAAGGTCATCGCTATCTTCGGCCGTCAGGTGTAAAGGTGTATAGGGCATTATTTTTTATCTCAATGTTTCCGTCTTAACTCTTATATGTTATTGCACGCGCTGAATGTCAGCCCCACAGGCTCTTAATTTTTCTTCAACCCGTTCATATCCTCGATCCAAGTGATAAACCCGACTCACGAGCGTCTCTCCTTCGGCCACGAGCGCAGCTAAAATTAAAGAGACAGAGGCTCTGAGGTCGGTTGCCATTACAGGAGCCCCCTTGAGCTTCTTAACGCCTCTAACAAGAGCAGAGGATCCATGGACGGTGATGTTGGCTCCCATCCGACAGAGCTCTGGCACATGCATAAAACGGTTTTCAAAAATGGTTTCCGTGATCATAGAAGCTCCTTCTGCCACGCTCATGAGAGCCATCCATTGAGCCTGAAGATCGGTCGCAAAGCCGGGAAATGGTTCAGTCATGACATCAACCCCTTGAAGAGCCCCAAGAGGAGCTTTGACAAGAAGGGCGTTACCTTCATCTTCCAAAATAACTCCTGCTTGTTGCAAAAGAGAAGCTGCAGTCGGAATAAGATTTAGAGAGGCCCCCAGGAGACGAATTTTGCCTCCTGTTAAAGCCGCTGCCATGGCATAGGTTCCGACTTCAATTCGGTCTGCGATAACGTGATGGGTTGCTCCATTAAGCTGATTCACCCCTTCAATAACAAGCGTGTCGGTGCCCATTCCTGAAATTTTTGCTCCCATAGCATTCAAACAATGAGCAAGATCATTAACTTCAGGTTCCCGGGCAACGTTGATAAGGCGCGTTTGCCCTTTGGCAAGGCAAGCTGCCATCAGAAGATTTTCTGTGCCTGTCACAGAAATCATAGGAAATGTAAAGGTAGCTCCTCTTAATCCTCGAGGAGCATGCGCATGCACATATCCGTCTTTCAGGGTAATTTCAGCCCCTAAGGCCTCAAGCCCTTTCAGATGAAGGTCGACGGGGCGTGTTCCAATGGCACATCCCCCCGGAAGAGAAACGTGAGCTTTCCCAGCGCGCGCCACAAGAGGCCCCAAAACAAGAATGGAGGCTCGCATTTTTCGGACGACATCATAAGGGGCCGTTGTACTCAAAAGATCTTTTGCGCAAAGTTGCATCGTTTGATGCGCCGGTGAAATCTCACCCTCAATTGAAACACCTAGCTGGGATAAAAGTTCGGACATGCTTGCAATATCAGACAGCTTAGGAACATTGACGAGATGAAGGGGCTGGTCTGTGAGAAGGCACGCAGCCATTAAAGGAAGAGCGGCGTTCTTAGCGCCGCTGATTTTAATATCGCCTTGAAGAGGAATCCCCCCTCGAATCGCTATTTTATCCATTTGCGACCTCTTGCATTGTTAAGGGCTCTTCGATAATTTTTGGGAGGGTCACGCCCTTTTGTCCCATATATTTTCCATTGCGATCTCGATAAGAGGTCTCACACAGAGACTCTCCTTTTAAAAAAAGAAATTGGCAAGCACCTTCATTCGCATAGACTTTGGCAGGCAGAGGCGTCGTGTTTGAAAATTCAAGAGTGACATGCCCTTCCCATTCTGGTTCAAGAGGGGTGACATTGACAATAATTCCACAGCGAGCATAGGTAGATTTGCCGAGACAAATGACAAGAACATCACGGGGAATACGAAAATATTCTATTGTTCTGGCTAAAACGAAGCTATTGGGCGGAATGATACACATGGGGGTTTGACGATCCACAAAGCTTGTATGGGAGAAATTTTTTGGATCCACAACGTCATTATCAACATTTGTAAAAATTTTAAACTCATCCGAAACCCGAGCATCATAGCCATAAGATGAAAGTCCGTAGGAAATAACCCCTTGTTTTTCCTGATGCTCAACAAAAGGCTCAATCATACCTTGAAGGGCGCGTTCGCGAATCCACGTATCTGGTAAAATGGACATGGTTATGATCCTAAATTTAAAATAATGAACTTATTCTTTTTTAGAGCAAGACCGCTTTTGTCACAAGAGAGGAATCGCGAGTCGAGAAGAGTTCTTATTTCAGGAGGCGTTGATCGAATTGAAAAGGAGAAATACTTTCAATTTTAACGTGGTTCATATCAGCATGAAGAGGATTGATAAGAATATTATTTTCTTGAGGAACAACAAAAGAAGACGCTTTGAGGTAAAGAGTCTCTCCTGCCTTGAGCCACTCGTCACCTATTTTTCTGACTTCTCTTTCTTTTATTGATTGTGAGGGAATTTCTTTTCCTGAAATCCTAGGAGAGATTTGAATGGTCATCACCACCCAATTCGTAGGCATTAAATCAAGATCGAGGTGCACCAATTGTTCCAAAATACATAAGGACAAATGTTCTGATGTATAAACAAGAGGTTGCCCTGGCGAATTCCACCTTCCTCCAAAAAGCCGAGCTCCTTCTCCATCAAGAGCTTGGTGAACATCTTGGCAAATCCGAAAAACGTGCATTAAGAATAAATGCCATGTTGAATACGCCCAAGGATGGTTTCAACAAGACGAGCGCCTATTTCACTCTGCAAAAGATCTAAGGGCGTTTGATTTTCAAAGGAAGGGTTGGGTCGGCGTAACCATGCATGAGCTTTCTTTTTATCTCCAAAAACATCTTCAGAAAAGCTCACAATGTGTTCAATCACCGCCAGACGATCGGACTCTTCGGGACTCAAACGATGTTCTTTGACC
>JBEPVR010000009.1:0-27921 GCA_041690915.1 Alphaproteobacteria bacterium | reverse complement strand
CCTCAAAAACACAACAAATCTCTAGGAGTTCAAAAAATCATGGGGTAGTGAGATCTTGATCTAATGGTTTGCCTTTATTTCCAGCTGATTTAATTATACAAATTCCATTGTCTCGAGCTTCCAAGCATGCTGCATAAATTTCATTAGAAACAGGTATTTCTCTTTTACGCATTAATTTAGATGTAGGATTTTTAGAATCATAAAAAGTCCAAGGATCGGTTTCAAAACTCAAAGATATATTAATGAAATCTACTTTTTCTTTAATAGCTTTTCGTATGTCAAAAGCTATTCCCTCTGAGGTTACAAGGTCAGAGTAGCTAAGGTCCTGAGATATAAGTTGGCAGTTAGGAGCCATGCTCGTTGAGTTATCACCAATAATATTACATACAGTCTGCGAATGGTTGCCCCCTGAGTCGTCTATAACAACGATTTTAACTCCTCGACCGTCAATCGTAGAACGCAAATTTTTACCATGAATCATTTGCATGTAATCTGTAGGGGGGATAAACCTAGGAGTAGTATAAGAGCCATAAGGAGCTTGGCCTGGAGAATAGTCATCAACAAAAAAATTTACAGCTAAGGCATCGCTATTTTTTAGAAAAAGGGACGTGATAAGAAGTAATATACTTATGAATTTTTTACTATACATGACACTCACAATATTATATTGAACTTAATAAGCATATAATTATAGAAATTTATATTTCAAGTATTTTCAATATTATTTTTTAATTAATCTATACCCGATCAAGCTGAAAGTGTTATTTCAGTCTTATTAAGCTTGCCCTTAGAGCCTCCTCTAACAAGCCTGAGCTTCTTACGCTCCTCGATATTCGTCGACGTGCCGGCTGATAGTCTGCTCAGCGATCAGAAAGCCTCAGCGATTTGGCGATATGTCCAGGCTTTATCTGACAACAGAACGGCCTTAATCCTGTCAGCAACACGACGGTTCTTTTCTTGGGGATGGTGGACTTTAAGAGCGTCTCGTTCCTCTTGATTCAGAAATTTCTTCATATCCAATAGGTTAAAACCTTTTTAGATCCTTTTAAACTCTTTCATTCAGGAAGGGTATAGATATATCTCCGCCCGTGCTCTCAGGCCATGGCGTCAATTATGATTAAGAAAGGAATCAAAATAAAAAGACAATTAAAGTATTTTCAGAAATGACAGCTATGATAAGAATCATAAATATTTCATTTATAATTTTTTATCATAGCTGACTATATTTAAGCTAATTGCATTTGCTGCAATCAACTTTAATTTTTAGTGACTTTCCATTGGCACTCAACTCATATTCACATTCCCCATTTGCAGCTGCGCCGTTTACGGGCTTTATAGAGAGAGCTGGCTCCTTAATAATTTCTTGAAGTTTTGGATCTGTGGAGGCTGGACTTTTCAAGACAAGTTCTTTATCTCCAATTTTTGCTCTTCCCTGTCCTTGAATAAGGCTTTTAATGTCACTTGCCTGAATATTTTTTGCTTGTGATTGAGTTCCTGCTGGATTGTATGGATTCGTCATATTTATTCTCCTATTTTTAAGGCGCAACAATTGCGCATAAATAAAATAATAAATTAATACTATTAATTTACCGTAAATTTTTTAAAATAAGCGAAGGAATATAGTTAATTTTTTACATGAAAAGGTATATTAATAATGATACGCGCTTGGTTAGGAATATATTCTGACCAAGCAAGCACTTTTGTGATTGCATTAGCCGTGCTGTTATGCAGAAAATTGTGCCACCATTTTGCTGGGACAATTTCGGGCAATACAATAGTAACCAGTTGATTGTCTGTTTTATCAAGATAAAGTACATATTCGACGATGGGGCGAATGATGGAGCGATAAGGAGAATCTAAAACGACCACCTTGATGTCCCACTTCAGTTCTTGAATTTGGTTACAAGTTGTTTCAACAAGTTCTGAATCAATATCAACAAGAAGAGCAATAACATTTGTACTAATTTCACGCGCAAACGCGAGTGCCTTGTAGGAACCCCGATGAAGACGAGAGACAGGCACAACAATCGTTCGATATGTCGAATGAGAAAAGCGTTGGTGAATATCTTTTTTTTTCACTTTCTGAGTCACGAGAAGTTCTTTTTCAATGACTTGGTAGTGATTTCGAATAGCATAACAACTGGCAACTATCACAGGTATGGCTATAAAAATTAAGAACCCCCCTTCAATAAATTTAGTCGTGGAGGTAACTACAAGCGCTAAAGCGGTGCAGATCGCACCAAAAGTATTAATAAACATTTTGGTGCGAGGATGAGAAAATATTGTTTTTAAAGAAAAACAATAAGCGCTTTTTAATCTACTTTGTTGAAGGGATTTAAACCAAAAGTGAGCCATCCCCACTTGATTTAATGTAAATGCGCTAAAGACACCAATGGCATAAAGAGGAATAAGAGCATGGGTATTGCCTTTAAAGATAATAACCAAGAGGGACGAGAGAATAGTAAGCCAAAGAATGCCATAAGAAAAAACCAAACGGTCTCCTAATGCACTCAATTGCTTCGGAAGCCATTGATCTTTTGCGACCAGAGCTGCTAATTGAGGAAAGCCCGCAAAAGAAGTGTTAGCAGCTAAAAAAAGAATACAAGCGGTCAGAAATTGGAACACAACGTAAACAAGGCCATCTCCAAAAACATGACGATTAAGTTGACTGATAATACTTTCTGTCTGTAGAGGGACAAGCCCAAAATTGGCCGCCATTTTGGTAATGCAGAAGAAAGAAATCGAACCAATGACACCGATAGCCATTAAGATATGTTGAGCAATGCGACTTGTGGGTTCTTTCAAGACTCTACCTGCATTGGCAACGGCTTCGATACCTGTCATAGCAGTACATCCGCCAGCAAAGGCTCGCAAGATAATGAAAAGGGTTAAAATGGACCAAATAACCTCATTCTCTTGGGAGTGCATCATTGTTTTAACTTCTGGCGGTGAGATGAAAATCCCAAAAACAGCAAGAGTGAATACCATAAAAATAAACGCATAAACGGGAATGAGGATAACATGAGCCGACTCTCGAACACCTCGCAAATTAAGCCATCCCAAAATCAAAATAGCAGCCACTGATAACTCTGTGGCTAGGGGTAGCAATTGAGGATAGGCAGAAGTTAAGGCTCTTATGCCGGCCGTAACTGAAACGGCTACTGTGAGGATATAATCAAGAACTAAAGCCGAAGCTCCAAGGATGCTAGCCAAGGGGCCGATATTATGTTTAGCAACAACATACACTCCCCCTCCTTCGGGGTAAGCTTGCACCGCTTGAGAATAAGAAATAACCAATGTCCACAATAAGAGGATAATGGTAATTGCAAGGGGCATTGAGAATTGGAAGAGCTGCATCCCTCCAAGACTAAGCGCAATGAGGATTTCTTCTGTGGCATAGGCGAGAGAAGAAAGGGTGTCAACGGCGAGGATGGGCAGACCTAACCAAAAACCCACTCGTTCTTTTGTTTGATGAGACGTTTTGAGAGGATAGCCAAAAAAAAGTTGGCGAATTTTGGCGAAGGGATGATTTTCCACTAACTTGCGTTGAAAGTCAGTAACTTTGTCCACGACATTTTTTGGAGGCAGATTTAAGTTCATTAGTTTTCTCTTTTTCGCCATCAGTTAATTTTATCATTTATAATGATATGAGGGAAACATAATCCTTAGGGGAAGAGGAAGAAGGAAAGGGGCACTTCCCCTATTTCGTTCACGTGAGTATCTAGATTATGTCCATTTTTATCCTCCCCGCGCAGGCGCATTGGTGTCAACGTAAAGAGAATTTTTGAGCAAGCTATTGAAAATATTCTTTTTTAAGTGTCTTCCTCGCCGGGTCCTTACATGACACCCAAAAAGTAAGTTTATCCATTAGTTTTCCCAAAACCATATGGACTCTAGAAATTGAAAAACTTTTTAAGGATGGGATTGTCTTTTTCATAAAATCTTCTTATCCTTCCCTTTATGCATAAAAACTATCTTTATATCATGATGCCGTTTTTCCTTACAGGATGTATAGGATCAATGATCAGTGGTCATACGGAATATTTAAAAGAAGGCTATCCGAATATTCTTTCTGTCCCTGAACGGGAAGAAGCGAGTCAGTCTCGTTATGAAGGAGGTAGAGATGAAAAAAAGTCCCGGGCGGCAGATTTTGATGAGTTGGAAAAAACCCGTGAGAAAATTAAGGTTCGTGATGAAGCTTTGAGAGAAGGACGCTTTCCTGTTTCTCAAAATGAGGATGAGAAAGAGCAAATTACTCTCGGTGATAGGGATGTCCCTTCAGAATCTGCTGAACGCGATAGAGTTGTTCCATGAGCATCACGCGTACCAAAAGATGGGGCCAGGTCATGCGACCCAATGAGAGAGACTTTTGTGCCTTTGCCTTCACACCTTCGCTTAGACCATCAGCACCTCCAATGATAAACGCTACTTTGCCCTGATGGTGGATTTGTATATTTTTTAAGAGAATCGCAAACTCTTCACTTTTTAAATTTTCACCCTTTTCATCAAGAGTGATTATGAAAAGCGAGGGTGACAGAGATTTGAGGAGGAGATCTCCTTCGTGGCGGGATGAGGCTTTTCCTTCGAATTCATGCAAGACAATCTTCCACTCAAGGCGCTTGTTATATTCCTCAAAAAGAGATTTGAGAGCGGGATCTTTGAGCTTTCCAATAACCGAAAGAGTGATTTGCATTTAGAAAGGGGCGGTCTTTGGAACGTTTTCTGAAATTTCGAGGTCCCACATTTTTTCAAGATTATAAAAGGCTCTTATCTCGGGTTTAAAAATGTGGACGATGACGTCGCCTGCATCTACCAAAGCCCAATCCGCTTGGGGGAGACCTTCAATATGAATATTTTTAATCCCACTTTTCTTAAGTTCTTCCCGAAGAAGTTCCGCCATTGACCCCACGTGTCTTTGGGATGTTCCGGAAACAATCACAAGATAGTCAGCTATTGAAGATTTACCATGAAGATCTACGGAAACAATGTTTTCAGCTTTTTTAGACTCAAGGAAGCGCTCAATAAACTCTTTAAGCGCTTGAGGGGGTAATGATCGGGTCAGATGAAAAGTCCTTCTTTATTAAATTAATAATTTATATATAAAAAACTCTTCCCCTAAATGCAAGGGGGGGGGATGTTTCCTTTGTTAAAAAGTGTTAGATTTAATTATAGAAAATAAAAAGGGGAGGGGAATGAGGTTTCTTTTTTCACTCATACTCATTTTTTTTACGGGATTAGCCGGATATTGCGACGAACCTTTAAAGGTTGGGATTATTGTGAATCCTCCTTTTGTCATAAAGAACGAAGCTGCATACACAGGGATTGCTATTGATCTTTGGAAGGAAATTGCCCACGGTTTGAGGCGGTCTTATACATTCGTTGAATACTCGAGGGACTCTGACAAGCCATTTGATTCTTTAAAAAAGGGTGAACTGGATGTTCTCGTGGGCTCCCTTTCTGTCACCCTCGATCGTCATCAAGAAGCCGATTTTACGTTGCCCTTTTTTATTGATAAGATCGTAGCAATTACACCCCTAGAGTATATGCATAATATATTCTTTTTTATAAAAATGTTTCTTTTTTCGGCAGGAGGGATTATTGGAATATTTGTTTTGTTTTTTGCAATATACATAAATCTTTTATGGTATTATGAAAGGTCTCATACGAAAAATTTCCCTCGGAGTTATAGAAAAGGAGTTTCTTGTCTCTTTTGGAACCATATTTTAAGTGGGCGCCATTTAGAAGTTCCTAAAAGTTTTCCAGGAAGACTATTAATTCTTTTTCAAAAAGGGGTCTTTTATTTTATTCTTGTGATTCTTAATGCAACTTTTGTTTCTTTTATGACGGTTACTTTGGTGAAATATGCAACTCCTGTTCAATGTCTTGCAGATTTAGAGAAGGGAAAAGTAGGGGCGCTTAAAACATCTAAGCCTCTGAAGGCGGGAATAACCTTGGGCCTGAGAGTGATTCCTTTTGAGTCATCGGAAGAGGGAATTAAGGCTCTTGAAGAAGGTCACATAGAAGCTTTCCTTGAAGATTTTTCAACTGCAGAGACCTATCTTAAGGACAATCCTAAGGCCAGGTTAAATGTTAGTCCCTTTGAATTAAAACGAGATCTCTATGTTTTTGCTACGCAAAAGGCAAGTCCTTTACTTAGAGAGATTAATACTCAAATTTTGGAATTAAGAATTAAAGAGACACCTCAGAAAATTTGTAAGGTGTACCTTCCAAAAAGCATTAAAAATTGTGACTTTTAATAAATATTTTTATCATTCAAATTTTAAGAGAAGGAAAAATTCATGGCTGTTCGAAGTTTTTTATTTTTATTTCTAACGACTTCTTCACTTTTTGCCCAAGGCGGGATGTTTGGTTTTCGTGTTTCTCCCTGTCCAGACGGGGGGAGCCTTCATTCTAAGTTGCACCATTGTTGGTATTGTCCAGACGGGACTCAATTGGACACGTTTTCTCCACAAAATAAAAGATGTATCGGAGTTCCTTTGCTTAGTGATCCATGCCCGCGAGGGAAAGATGTACAATTTGACGATGGACAGAACCTATGTATATACTGTTCTGAAGGGTATATGCTTTCGCCTGACCATAAGCATTGTTATCAATAATTACAGTGGGGAGGCTATGCTAAAATTTACACTTTTTTTTCTCGTAATGATAACTGCGGCTTATGCGCAGAAAGGGGTATCCCCCTCTGAGGTTAATCTGCAGATGTGTGGAGAGGCTAACTATCGTTTCGATGATCGTTCTAAAGAGTGCATTTATTGTGCACATGGACTTAAATACGACAAGAATCAAAAGTGTGTGGGGATTCCCGATGTACTTGGAAAATGTTTTGCGAATCATTATTATCAGGCAAAAACACAAGAATGTACGTTCTGTGCTTTAGGGAATATTTTTAATAAGACATCTCGTAAGTGTGAGAAAGAAAAATAAGAAGGCTCTCTTTCTTGAGTTGAAATTATCATTATATGCCTTGACAGAACGAGGAGGAAAAGGTAGTGAAGAGGCGTATTTGGACACAGCTTTCAGGTGCTTTTGCCATGAATGGCTTATGAAATAAGTGAGAGAATCGCATGTTTGCAATCATTAAAACCGGTGGAAAACAGTACAAAGTTGCTGCAAATGATATTATTAGGGTTGAGAAGTTAGCCGGTGCTTCAGGGGACACAATCGAATTTTCAGACGTCTTAATGATGGGACGGGGGGACTCTATAAAAGTGGGAGCACCTTTAGTCACCAACGCAAAGGTTTGTGGGACGGTTTTGGATCAAATCCGAGATGACAAAATCATTATTTTTAAAAAGAAGCGTCGGCATAATTATCGACGTAAGAATGGGCATCGTCAGTCTCTGACGGTTATTCGGATTACAGATATTTTAGCGGAAGGCGAATCTCCACGAGCAAAACCTTCTCCTGCGAATGATTCTCCTGCAAAACCTTCACCTGAAATTGTTAAGGGCAAAGCGGAGAAGCCCCTTGCGAAAGAAGTAGCTCCACAAACTGAAGCGACTAAGGCCCCTGCAAAGAAAGCGGCTCCAAAAGCTAAGAAATCGTCTAAAGAATAAGGAGACTTAAGAGATGGCACAAAAGAAAGCCGGAGGAAGTTCCCGTAACGGTCGTGATTCCGCCGGGCGTCGTTTGGGGGTGAAGAAGTTTGGTGGTGAAGCTGTCATCCCAGGAAACATTCTTATTCGCCAACGTGGGACGAAGTATTACCCAGGAGACAAAGTAGGCATTGGGCGAGATCATACTCTCTTTGCTCTTGCAGAAGGGCACGTGCAGTTTTCCCGTGGGGCAAATGGGAAAACATTCGTGTCTATTGTAAATAATGGCCAGTAAATATAAATAATTTCTATTATAAAAAGGGAAGAGATTTTTTCCCTTTTTTAAGGTTTTTATTAAAGTGTAGAATGTACTAATTCGGGCGCAATGTCAGTTCTGCCATTGCGACTTTAAATATTGATTTTCTGGATTGCCTCGGCTCCTTTGGAACTCCCCACGACGTTGAAAGGTTAACATTTCCCATGAAATTCCTCGATGAAGCCAAAATATTTCTTAAAAGTGGGGACGGGGGTGCGGGATGCGTGGGCTTTCGGCGGGAAAAATTTATTGAATTTGGGGGGCCTGATGGCGGAAATGGCGGTAAGGGAGGAAGCATTGTTTTTGAGGCTGTCTCCAACCTGAATACGCTGATAGACTTTCGCTATCATCAGCATTTTAAAGCTGAAAGGGGAGGGCACGGCATGGGAGAGAGCCGGACCGGTCCCTCTGGTAAAGAGCTTGTTGTAAAGGTTCCTGTGGGGACCCAAATTCTTGCTGAAGATAAAGAAACGCTTTTGGCAGATTTTACCGAAGATGGCCAACGTCTGACTTTTTTAAAAGGGGGGGATGGTGGTTTTGGGAATGAACATTATAAATCATCCACAAACAGAGCTCCTCGCAAATCAACTCCTGGGTGGCCAGGAGAAGAAATGTGGGTTTGGCTGCGTCTTAAACTTATTGCAGATGTAGGATTAGTCGGTCTGCCCAATGCAGGAAAGTCCACTTTCTTATCTGTGGTTTCAAGAGCAAAACCTAAAATTGCCGATTATCCTTTTACGACATTAGTTCCTAATTTAGGCGTCGTTTATATCCATGATAAAGAATTTGTGATCGCTGACGTTCCTGGTCTTATTGAAGGAGCTCATAAAGGGATTGGGCTCGGGACTCGATTTTTAGGCCATGTGGAACGGTGTAAAGCCATTTTACATCTTATTGATGGAACAGGAGAAGATGTTGTTGCAGCCTATACGACAATACGCCGTGAGCTGGAACTTTATGGTCAAGGGCTTGCAGAAAAACCCGAAGTTTTGGCTTTAAATAAATGCGATGCGCTCACAGAAGATATGGTGGCAGACAAATCGAAAGCTCTAAAAAAAGCCACGAAGAAAGAAGTGTTTATTCTTTCTGCCATTAGTCGTCAAGGCGTTCCGCAGATTTTAGACGCGTTGTTGGGTTATATCGTTGGTGAAGAACCATCATGGTAAATGGACTATATTTCCAGCAGGGTTGATGTCATAAAAAACCTGTGGCAGGATGGCAGACCAGTCATGCATTTGAGCAAGGACTGGGAAACATCATATAAAGGAGAAGAGAGATGCAAATTCTTTCGACTATTAAATCAAAGATTACGACTTTAAATGAGCTTATGGTCGTTTTCGGAGGCGTTGCCCTTCTATTTGCGGCATCACAAGTTGAAATCCCTCTGAAGCCCGTCCCAATCAACTTGCTTACAGTAGGGGTAATGCTGATTGGTTTAACCTACACTCCGCGTCGGGCTCTGGAATCTCACTTGGTATGGATTGGGCTAGCAGCAGCGGGATTTCCTGTACTGGCAGGCTTTTCCGGAGGATTGGATCGCCTATGCGGCCCTACAGCGGGCTATATTGTAGGGTGTGTCACCTCGGCTTATCTTATGGCAACTCTTAAAGAGAAACTCTTTCTGAATTCATGGGTTTCTGACGTGCTCTTATGCTTCATAGGGACCATCATTGTATTTTCCTTGGGTGTGTCATGGCTCTCTCAATTTATAGGCTTTTCAGATGCTATCATGCTTGGGGTTGTTCCCTTTATCCTTCCCGGCATTGTGAAAGCCGGGCTTTTGTGTACAACACTGCAAATTCTGCGTCACTATAAATACAGATGAAACTTTCCTTTCGGCCTCACCACTTCCTCTGTACCCTTGGGTTTCAGGGGAAGGGGTACTCGCCTGGATTTATCAAAAACTACACTCAAATTGTGGAAGCTCTTCAAGACAATGAAGAGCTTCCCATTGAGGTCGTAGTAAATACAGATTCCGTTTGTAAGGCTTGTCCTCATCACAAGGAGGGCGAGTGTATCTCAGAAGAAAAAATTCAAAGCTTGGATGCGCGCCATAGCCAAGTCTTAGGAATTTATCCTGGAAATGTCTTGAGCTGGAGAGAGGGAAAAGAATGTCTTAAAGAAAAAATGACGTTAGAATCCTTTCACCGTGTTTGTGCAGATTGTCAATGGAAAGCCATGGGCGTGTGCGAGGATGCTCTTAAAAAGCTCCAGAGCGAAGCTTCATGAAAGACAAACTAAGCCCTGAGGAAATTCGCCTTTGGCAGAGCTATGTGAAAGATGTAAAGCCTTTTTCCAGAAAGCTTCCCGAACCAGAGGAGCCAATCGTGCCTCAATTACCTCTTTCTCCCAAACCTTCTCCAAAAAAGAGCGTAAAAAGAGTTCCCCCTATCGCACCTCTTCAAATCTTTGGTCGCAAAGAACTCCGCCATGTCAAGATTGATGCTCGTTTAGATATGCATGGAATGACACTGGAAAAAGGGTATGACGCCTTAGAACAATTTATGAAAAGGTCTCAAGAAAGAGGATTTAAATATGTGCTTGTGATCACGGGAAAGGGGGCCTTGAGCGCGGAAAAAACCTTCCGTCATCAAATGCCAGGGTGGTTGGAAGAGGCACGCTTGCGCTCCCTTATCACGGGCTTTCATCATCCCGCTCAACCCCAAGATGGGGGCTCTGGAGCCTTTTATGTGGGAGTGCGGAAACGGGCTGGGAGCTGACTTTTCTATTCTTTCTTATCCCCCCACAGATCCTTAATCTTCGCAAAAAAACCTTCGGAAAGAGGACTAGAGTGAGATTTTTTCTCAAGAGTTGCGAACTCTTCTAAAAGTTCTTTTTGCCGCTTTGTGAGATTAACGGGCGTTTCAACAAGGGTTTGGATATACATATCTCCTCTTGAAGAGGATTTTAAAATGGACATTCCTTTATTCTTCAAACGAAACTGTTTTCCTGATTGTGTACCTTCTGGAATTTTGACGCGTGCTTTATGGCCATCAATGGCGGGGACCTCAATCTCTCCTCCCAAAGCAGCAGTAGTCATTGAAACGGGAACTTGGCAGTAAATGTTAGAGCCATCTCGGTGGAAAAATTTATGAGGTTTGATGTGAAGGAAAATATAGAGGTCGCCTGACGAGCCTCCCCTCAACCCGGCTTCTCCCTCACCGGTTAAGCGAATGCGGGCTCCGTCCTCAATGCCTGCAGGAATGGATACGGAAATGACTTTTTCTTTCCGAACTCTTCCTGAACCATGGCAGGTCTTACAAGGATCCTTAATGATTTGCCCGAGACCATGGCAGTGAGAGCAGGTTCTTTCAATGGTAAAAAAGCCTTGGCGAGCCTGAACTTTTCCTTGACCATGACATGTAGGGCACGTTTCGGGCTTTGTGCCTTCTTTAGCGCCGGACCCCTGACATGTTTCACATGTCCCATTTGTAGAGATTTTTATGTTTTTTTTAAGACCTTTAAATGCGTCTTCTAAGGTGATTTCCATGTTATAGCGAAGGTCCGCCCCACGTGAAGACGTGTCGGCTTGGCGTGTTCTGCCCCCCATGAACTCACTAAACATATCATCAAAAATATTTCCAAAGCCTGAGGCTTCAAAGTCAAATCCACCAGGACTGAATCCTCCTCCACGAGATCCACCGCCCATACCGCCTTCAAAAGCGGCATGGCCCATTTGATCATAAGCCGCACGTTTTTGATTATCCTTTAGGATATCGTATGCTTCACTGATTTCTTTAAACTTTTTTTCAGACTCTTTATCGCCCTGATTTTTATCAGGATGATATTTCATTGCAAGCTTGCGGTATGCTTTTTTAATCTCATCTGCTTTTGCAGATCGAGAAACCCCTAAAAGGTCATAATAATCTTGTTTTGCCATGAATCAACCAATAGAGGCCTGCTGGAATATCCCAGCAGGCACTTGTTTACTTTTATTCCTTTTTATTATCATCAACTTCCTCAAAGTCAACATCAACCACGTCTTCTTTGTTGGTTTCTGCAGACTCATCAGCAATTTCAGATGATGTATCTTCTTGAGAAGCTTTGTAAAGTGCCTCTCCTAAAGCCATGGAGGATTGAGTGAGAGCTTCCATTTTTTCCTGGATCACAGATTTCTCAGGAGAATCAAGCGCTTCACGAAGTTCTTTCACGGCCGCTTCAACTTTTTCACGATCTGTGCCCCCAATTTTATCCCCATGTTCTTTGAGGGTCTTTTCCGTGGTGTGGAGAAGGGCTTCAGCATGGTTGCGAACTTCCACAAGCTCACGTCGCTTTTTATCTTCGCTCGAATGAGCTTCAGCCTCTTTGATCATTTTATCGATATCGTGTTCTGCGAGACCACCTGAAGCTTCAATTCGAATTTGCTGCTCTTTCCCCGTTGCTTTGTCTTTTGCAAAAACATGAACGATCCCATTGGCATCAATATCAAAGGTTACCTCAATTTGAGGAGTTCCTCGAGGCGCAGGTGGAATTCCCATCAAATCAAATTGGCCTAGGATTTTATTGTCAGCTGCCATTTCACGTTCTCCTTGGAAAACACGGATGGTAACAGCTGTTTGGTTGTCATCGGCTGTTGAAAAAACTTGGCTCTTTTTTGTGGGAATCGTTGTGTTACGATCAATAAGACGAGTGAAAATGCCTCCCAACGTTTCAATACCCAGGGAGAGGGGTGTGACATCAAGAAGAAGAACATCTTTCACATCTCCGCGCAAAACGCCCCCTTGAATGGCAGCTCCTAATGCAACAACCTCATCTGGATTGACGCCTCTATGCGGGTCTTTGCCAAAGAATTTTTTCACTGTCTCAATGATTTTTGGCATACGGGTCATTCCCCCTACCAAAATGATTTCATCAATATGACCCGCTGTCAGGCCTGCATCTTCAAGGGCTGCTTTACAGGGTTTAACTGTTCTTTGAACCAAGTCTTCAACAAGACTTTCTAATTTGGCGCGGGTGAGTTTTACATTCAAATGCTTAGGTCCCGAGGCATCAGCAGTAATGAAGGGAAGGTTCACATCTGTTTGGACAGCGCTTGAAAGTTCGATTTTAGCTTTTTCTCCTGCTTCTTTAAGCCGTTGAAGGGCAAGCTTATCTTTTCGAAGATCAATGCCTTGTTCCTTTTTAAATTCATCAGCCAAATAGTCTATGATGCGTTGGTCAAAGTCTTCCCCTCCTAAAAAGGTATCGCCATTTGTTGATTTAACTTCAAAAACGCCATCGCCGATCTCAAGAATCGAAACGTCAAAGGTTCCTCCTCCTAAGTCATAAACAGCAATCACCTCTCCTTCTTTTTTATCCAGACCATAGGCAAGGGCTGCGGCTGTAGGCTCATTGATGATGCGCAAAACTTCAAGACCCGCAATTTTTCCAGCGTCTTTTGTCGCTTGCCGTTGAGAATCATTAAAATAGGCAGGAACTGTAATAACAGCTTGGGTGACTTTCTCGCCTAAAAAGTTTTCAGCTGTTTCTTTCATTTTTTGAAGGATAAAGGCACTGACTTCACTAGGGCTATACTTTTTGCCCTCGACTTCAACCCAAGCGTCTCCATTGGGTCCTTCTACAATTTTATAGGGGACCAGCTCCATATCTTTCTTCGTCATCGGGTCATCGAATCGTCGCCCAATAAGACGTTTAATAGCAAAAAGGGTGTTTTCGGGGTTTGTGACAGCTTGCCGTTTTGCAGCTTGTCCAACAAGACGTTCGCCCGTATTTGAGAAGGCAACCATAGAGGGGGTTGTTCGGCCACCCTCGGCGTTTTCAATCACACGGGCTTCTTTTCCTTCCATGATAGCCACACAAGAGTTTGTGGTACCAAGGTCAATTCCAATCACTTTGCTCATATTATACCTCTTTCTTTTCTGCAGTGAAATTTAAAATTGGTCTATTTTATTTATGTAGGCATGGGGTCAGAGGGTTGCAATGGAGTATCTAAATTTTTTTCTTTAGCAACACCTACTAGAGCGGGACGTAAGAGTCTACCATTTAATTGATAGCCGGGTTGAAGGACATGAACGATCGTTCCTGCCGGTTGATCAGACGTATCCACTTCAAACATGGCTTGATGGAGATGATGATCAAAAGATGTTCCTAAAGGGTCAATTTTTTCAATTCCATGTTTTTTAAAGGCAAGGAGAAGTTCCTTTTCTGTAATCTCTACGCCTTCCATAAGGCTTTTTAAGAGTTTTTCAGGGTGCTCATGATCCTCAGGAACACTTTCTAAGGCGCGTCTTAAGTTATCAGCCACGGTTAAAAGTTCTCTGGCAAAGCCAGTCGTTGCAAATTTTGCTGTTTCTTCTCGTTCTCGTTCGGCGCGCTTGCGATAGTTTTCCAACTCGGCCAAAGTTCTTAAAAGTTGGTCTTTAAGCTTATCGACTTCGGCTGAAAGTTCTTCTTCTCTAGAGGCGGCAGGAGGAGTATTCTCTTCAGAAGGAAGACTTTCATTTTCTAAAGGGATGGTTTCTTTATCTGTCATTTACTAACCTATCGTTTTGCTAATGAGTTTTGCTGTGTAGTCTACCATAGGAATGATGCGACTGTAATTTAATCTTGCAGGACCAATCACTCCAATGGCTCCCACTATTCGTCCATTGTCTGTTGAATAGGGTGAGACAATAAGAGAACAGCCGGAAAGTTGAAAAAGAGTATTATCAGAACCAATAAAAATTTGCACCCCATCGGCTTCAATTGAGGCATCCAAAAGTTCTAAAAGTTCTGCTTGTTTATCAAGGGCGTCAAAAAGGATTCGAAGGCGATCTAATTCTTCCACATGACGAACGTCTTGAAGAAGATTGGATTGTCCGCGAATAATAAGGGACGTGGAAGTTCCCTTCCCCGCCCATACGGCAAGGCCTTCTTCCACCACTTTTGAAGAGAGAAGATCAAGTTGAGCTCGATTATCTTCAAGTTCTCCCAAAATTTTGGTTTTAGCTTCTTTAAGCGTTTTCCCAGCAAGGCGATTATTTAAATAATTTCCGGCCTCCGTAAGACTTGAAGGGAGAATTCCAACAGGTGTTTCAATAATTCGGTTTTCTACAAGTCCGTCTTCTGTGATAAGAACCACAAGGACACGACCCGGACTTAAGTTGACGAATTCGACATGCTTAAAGATGCTTTCGGATTTGGGAGCTAGGACAATCCCTGCACACCGACTGAGACCGCAAAGAGCTTTTGTGGCGTCTTCCAAAATATTTGAAAAATTCTTATTGGTTGCATTACAATGGTGTTCTATTTCTTTTTGTTCTTCCGGGTTAAGAGCCCCAATTTCTAAAATACCATGAACAAAAAGACGAAGCCCAGCTTCCGTCGGAAGGCGTCCTGCCGAGGTATGGGGAGCATAAAGAAGTCCCGCTGTTTCTAAATCGGCCATTACATTGCGAATACTTGCAGGGGATAAGGACATTCCCAACCGGCTGGAAAGTGTTTTCGAGCCAACCGGTTCGCCTGTTTCAACATAAGCATCAACAATGTGGCGAAAAACCTCGCGAGATCGTTTGTCTAGTTCTTGTAGTTTTGTCATATCTCTTTCCACTTTATCTAGAATGTAGTAATGACTGAAGCCTACGTCAATCTTTTGAAAGAGAGTTTTTATGAGATCTTCCGATCGTCGTCCTGATCAACTCCGTGCTATTTCATTTGAAGAAGGGTTTGCTAAGCACGCCGAGGGATCGTGCCTTGCTAAATTTGGGGATACCCATGTGTTATGTACAGCGTCCCTTGAAGAAAAAGTACCCCCTTTTCTTCGTAACAAAGGGACAGGATGGGTGACAGCTGAGTATGGCATGCTCCCCCGCTCAACCCACAACCGTATGGATCGAGAGGCGGCTCGGGGGAAACAAACAGGAAGAACTCAAGAAATCCAGCGCCTTATCGGACGAGCTTTGCGATCGGTTGTTGATTTAAAAATGCTGGGAGAGCGGCAAATTATCATTGATTGTGATGTGCTGCAAGCCGACGGCGGAACGCGAACGGCGGCTATTTCAGGGGCATATGTGGCTCTTTATCGGGCCCTCCAGAAGCTGGTTCAAAGTGGAAAGTTGGGAGCTATCCCCCTAAGCCATCAAGTTGCAGCTGTCTCTTGTGGAATTGTGGGAGGTGTCTCTGTCCTTGATTTAGATTATGCAGAAGACAGTACGGCCCAAGTAGATGCAAATTTTGTCCTCACAGATGCGGGTGCTATTATCGAAATTCAAACTACAGCCGAAGATAAGCCTTTTGAAGAGGCCGCCCTTTTTGAAATGATGAATTTGGCCCGTTTGGGAATTAATGAGATTACGTCTTTACAGCGAAAAGCACTGGGAGTGGAATAAGTAACCTTAGGTTTCATCTATATTTGCAACAGTATTGACCACTAAGCCTTTTATAATGTGCGCTTATATTTTCGATTGGCGCAAAAAGGCTTGGGGTGGAGAAAGGGAGGATTATTGAGTTTATTATATCAAAGAAGGGTTAAAAGTATGTTTTTTTTAAATATTTATCAGTTTTTTTAATTGCTTTGTTCTTATCTGTAAGTCATGAAGCTTTAACAATGGAACGAGGAGACGACGACAACCAACCTGTTTCGACTCTCATCTCCTCTCACTTGACAGGCTTGAATGTTGAGGGGATTGAAGTCCTTCCTCAGGAAATAATTCAACATATTTTTTCATTTTGTGATGCAAAAACTCTTGCATGTGCACGCCTTACTTCTCGAGGCTTTTAAGGTTCTGCTGGGCGACAATGGAAGGCACTCTTTCAAGGGGGGAGGAATAGTGAGTTAGAACAATTAGGGACATCAGTACGTAAATTACGGAATGAATGCCCTTTAAAGAATACGGCTCTTGGCAACGTAGACCAAGACTTATATGCTGTTGCAGAAGGAGATAAGGGTAAAATAAGCTATGTACTTGATGTTTGTAACAAAGAAGAATCTCGCGCTATTAATAATCTGACTCAACTCATCCAATATAATGATAGTAAGCCTCATAAAATAATTCTTATTGAACGATACGCCCTTGCTCATTTAGCAAAGTTAGCTATGAATTTTATGAAGGGAAAAAAAGGATTACCAAAAGATCCTAAGTATGGACTAGAGTTAATGAGAAAATATGTTCAATACGGGCATCCTTCATATAAAACACAATATTTTTCTGTACTAACAGAATTTGAACAAAATTTAGAGAGGCATCAACCTTATTGGTTAAAACAGGAGATGATAAGAAAAAAAGAAGCTGAGGCTAAAAAACGAAGACAAGAATCTGCAGCAAGACAAAAACACGAGATTCAAGCGTGTATTGTTAATTAACTTTACGTGAGGCTCGGCGCGGTGTTGAGTCCCCTAGGGGTGTATCTCTGCTCCTCGGAATGCAGGGGGTCTGTAAGAGATACAGTGTATGTATATGATTGAAATAAATAACTCTACATAGCGACAATCAACACCCGTTCAATCCCCGCCAGGTCTTTCAGAACAAAGGATTTTTGAAAACCCGCGCTTTGAAAAATTTTTTCGATATCCTTCCGTTGACCCGCCCCCATTTCAAGGACGGCGATTCCTGTGGGAGCGAGAAGAGGCTTTATATCATGGGACAGAAGACGATAGCACTCAAGCCCATCCTCTCCTCCAAAGAGAGCTTGAGGAGGGTCGAAATGGCGGACACCTTTTTCAAGTGTTTCTCTTTCGCTAAGAGGAATATAGGGAGGATTGCTGACGATAATATCAAAAGGACCCTCTAGATTTTCTCCCCAATTTCCTTGACGAAAAGTCGCGCGCTGTTCAACCCAATGAAGGGTCGCATTGGTCTGCGCGAGGGTAAGTGCTCCTTCATTGATATCCACCCCTACACCCGTTGCGTGTTTAAGTTCATGGAGGAGAGTAATCAAAAGACATCCTGAACCTGTTCCTAAATCTAAAAGACGCCAGGGATCCGAGGTGCGGGAACCCACCCACTGCAAAACGCCTTCCACTATTCCTTCTGTTTCAGGACGAGGGTCGAGTGTGTGCTCATTCAAATAAAAGGGCAGACTCCAAAACTCACGTACACCTTTAAGGCGAGAAAGGGGTTCTTCCGTAAGGCGCCTTTGAAGCCATTCTTGAATTTTGATTTCCTTAGAAGGGGAGGGAGTATAAGTAGGATTAAGGGTTACAAAAGAATTATCGCGCTCCAAAACCGCTGCTAAAAGCCATTTGGCTTCTTGACGCGCATTGTTAAACCCCCCTTTTGAAAGAGCTTCTTCGATAAAGGCGTGCCATTCCTTAAGGGTCATCTCATCGCCTGTGTTTTATGAAGGTAATGACATTCTTCATGAACGGGGCAGGTAGGGCAGAGAGGTTTGCGGGCTTTACAAATGTATCGGCCATGGAGCACAAGCCAGTGGTGGGCGTTCTTAAGCCAACGGGCGGGGATACGCTTCGTTAATCCTTTCTCCACCGCCAAGGGATTTTTCCCGCTGGCAAGACCTGTGCGATTCGAGACGCGGAAGATATGGGTATCCACAGCGATAACAGGCTCGTGAAAAGCCGCATTAAGAACCACATTCGCTGTTTTACGTCCCACCCCCGGTAAAGACTCGAGGGCTTCTCTGTTGTCCGGGACTTCTCCCTTAAATTCAGTGATGAGTTTTTGACAGAGAGCCATAATATGACGCGCTTTCGCATTATAAAGACCTATCGTATTGATATAACGTTTAAGACTGTCTTCTCCCAACGCCAGCATTTTCTGAGGCGCATCAGCTATCTTAAAAAGCTCTTTTGTGGCTTTATTAACCCCTTTATCGGTGGCTTGAGCAGAGAGAACAACAGCAATCAAAAGAGTGAATGAATTTGTTGAGTAAAGCTCTCCCTGAGGGTTGGGGTCGAGCGCGGAAAGCTTTTCAAAAAAGCGGTCAATTTCTGAAGGAGTCATGAGGGGTGTCATAGGGGGCCTTTATAGCTATTTAACTCGAGGGCTTCCCCCCGCTTTTTGCTGGGGCCGCACTGACGATCTCCTTAACCCGTCATTACGAGCCCACAAAGTGGGCGGGTCGACCCAGTTTTTATGCTGCATTTTGTGTTTTACTATAAATAACTTGAATGGTTTCACCATCAAGATTTTCTACTATCTCTTCCAGTTGTTGTATCCAATAATTGATGAAGACTCTTCTTAAGCGAGGACTCTGGATCTTTTGAAAGCAATCCAAGGTAAGGATCCCTGTAATCCCATTGTCACTCTTTTCACTAAGAAATCTATCAAAAACAGCCCCCGTCCCAACTGCATTGGCTCCAAAAAGAAAGATCTTACCCGTGAGGCTGAGGTCTGGATAAGCAAATTCAGCAATGACAAGCTCTAATAAAGCTATTACGCTCCCGTTAATTAAAGAGACCCCTTTCCCTATTTTACGTACCCCTACCATATCTTGCTTTAATGAAAAAAGAGAGGGTAGAGATTGAAACCATTTTTTGATGATACTATATTCAGAGCCAGTTTTGATCGCAGTTAGGACGACGCTGGTCACAATAGCTATAGGTGTTGCGATACTTTCGTCGAGGTTACAGGCCCCAAGAATAAGGTTAGTTACATGATTCGCTATAAGATATTGAGTATAAATGCGTGCTCCTACGACTAATTCGCCCACAAAGCCTAAGCCACGTTGCCACCAAGAAGGTTTTCGTGTGTCATCAAGGTCAGCTTGAAAGTTTTGTGCCTTTGCGACTAATGTTTGCAGTTCGTCATTCTCAGCAGTTACATCTCTTAATGAGAGCTCCTCACTATTATCATCGTTCTGCGGCATATCTTTTTTATGTGTAGGATGGGAAGAAATTCTATTAACATTCTTAAAAAGTAAACTTGTAACAGCTATAGCCTTACTAGAATCATCAGAAAGAAGATTCAAAGAAGGTTCTTTCTCTTTCAATTCTTTAATTGTTCCCACAATGAGCCCAAAGAGAGTATTTATAAAGTCTGTAGAACAAGCTTGATTAACAACATGGTGAACTTCATTGATTTTATCTAATAAAATCCGTCTTCTAAGTTGAATGTTTGTCCCCTCTTCATAACGATCTCTAAATTCACGATCGACCCAGACGGTGTAGTTGCTATAAAAAAGTTCCCATAAGGATGCTAATAAGCAAAGACCTGTTATACTGGTAAATGCGATGTCACCTTTACTAATGGGCGGGTCTTCTACATCCTCAACATCTAAGACAAAAAAGCCCACAAAGACTGCAGCGTTAAAAAAAGAACATACGCCAACACCTACTTTTGTGAGTGTATGGAGCCAATTATGTTTGTAAACGTGAGGCCTAGAATCTTCTTTACCTGGGGGAAAAGCCTCTTCACAAAATATTGTTTGAGAGATTTTTTTTCCTCTTTCATATAATTGACGGACGAGAGGGGGGGAAAGAGTAATCGTTAACCAACTAATAACAGTATTGGCCACAGAATCAATATCTTGGAAATCAAAGTAATATCCTACTTCAAACATTGTCATCGCTGTTAACGCGCTAGAGGGGCCAAATCCCCAGAGTGCTGAAAATATTTGAACAGTTTTTGTTTTCCATGGGGTGTGCAGAGACTTTAGCCAAAATTCTTGATCTAATACTGTAAAAAATGTATTGGTTTTTCCCCAAAAATCAGGTGATCCTGCTTGCTTACCCGTTTGTTTGCGTTTAGTGATTGCCTCCTTAACAAGTGTGTCAGATAAAGGGGGTGGTGGTTCTTGTTCCTGCTCATTCTTGTCGTACACAAAAACTAACGCAGGCATCCGATCGATAATCCCTATTTCTCTTAAGGACTTTTTAAAACTTACTTCTATAGAGGTTAATGGTTCTACATAACGGGTAGCGGAAGCGGTAGTGACAAATCTATTCCTACCTCCTTGTCTTTTACTACGTGTTTCAGAGAAAAGCTTTTCGCATGCGATTTCAGCTGCTGCTGAACCCATGGTGTCTTCAAGAGTCTGTTTAAAAGCTTGTATTAAGCAAGAAGGGGAAACATCTGTTAAGTAGCCTTCAACAATATCATCGTCAGTTTCGCTATCATCGTCAGTTGCGCTATTTAAACAATTACTGCGATTTGTGCTCGCTTTCTCCTTCCCCTTTGTATCCTTCCCCTTTGTATCCTTCTTCTGTATAGAAGGCGTTAAGAAACCGTTATCATTCTCCCCTTCCTCTTCCATCGCCCATGACAAGTCCATGGGGGCTAAGAGGATTCCAAAAATTAAAGTTAAATGGAGGACTTTTTGTAAAAACTTCATAACTCTTCTTTATCCTTCTACGATGAGAACAGCGTTCGTTCCTTTAATATTCTTTACGTCTTTTAATTGATCGGACACGTTTTTCGGGATGTGGATACCTTCAAACACAACGTCATTTGTCTCAGAAGAAAAAAGGACGGTTTGCTTTTGAAAATTGATAAGGAAGGGCTGGCCCTTTTTTTGAATGGTTAATGTAAAAACCAGGTCTTTTTGCTGCTCACTCTTAATATAATTAATAAATTCATCCGATTTGATCGATGTTTTTTTTCGATAAGGCCTGTCTGTCATCACGGTTATGGCGTAAGGAGCAAGCCGAACTTTAAGATTGATTTTATCCTTTCCAACAATCTCGTAAGATTGGAGAGGAATACTAAAATATAAGGGTTCTTTTGTCTGTTTTTTTAAATCCTCAAGGGATGAAGCATAGGTTGAAGGTAGAATTAAGAAAGAAAAAACAAATAAAAACTTCATCATTTATAATATTTCCCCACTGTTAATTATTTTTTAATATATTTATTGTATTCTCTTTATACCAAAACATGTATTTTTTATAAAGAGGAAAAGTATGAAAAAGATTGTAATATTATTTTTTTGTGCCCTCCTATCCCTTACAGAAGCTCATGCAGAAGCCTCAAAATTTGATATTCTGATCAATGCAAACAATTTTAAATTTTCTCCAGACCTTCGTCAAATTGTATTTTATGATCCCACCCTTAATCTTAAGAATGAAAAAGAAAATACAGCTTTACAAAGGCTTTCTGCAAATGACTTTGTTAATTTATGGAATCCGACGTCAAAGGATAAAAAGAGTTTTGCAACCTCCAACCCAAATGCAATTCTTACCTGCTGGAATAAAGAAAAAAATTACCTTGAAGCTTCTTTTATTATTCAGAACACGTCTCTCCAAGGAAATAAGTTAGTTCTCGATGTTAAGTATTTAGAAGGAGAGAAGCCTCAGAAATCAGCCAATGCTCTTCCTCTTACAATTAATGCAAAACCCGCTCATCGAAAGAATTTACAAGATTTTTTTACGTCTTCCGGGCAAGAAGCTTCAGTGACAGTTATTGTCGATAATCCTTGGAATCCTCATGGGGGAAAGCATTGAATTACAGCAAGATATTTACAACGTCATCCATGGTGTAAAGACCAGGAGGCTTACTCAAAAGCCATTGCGCCGCTTTAAGAGCCCCTTGCGCAAAGAGAGCACGATTTAACGCACGGTGTTCAAGGGTGATCACATCATTTTCTCCCGCAAAAATAACAGAATGATCCCCAGGGATACTTCCCCCCCGTAGAACGGCACATTCGATGGTGTTACCAGGGCGCGGGGAAAGGGAAGGGTAGGGGGGCACATTCTTTTTCAAATATTCAACGGTTGAAAGAGCTTCGGCAATCGAAAGTGATGTCCCCGATGGCGCATCTGATTTATGACGATGATGCCTTTCTAGGAGACTGACGTCATAGGAAGGGCCAAGCTTTTCAGCGGCCAAGACGGACAATTTTTTTAGCAAGGCAATGCCAAGACTCGTATTAGGAGCAATGAGGAGGGGAATGTTTTGAGAGGCTTTCTCAAGGTTCGCTTTTTGAGCCTCGCTGAGTCCTGTAAGGCAAACAACATAGGCTTTTTGTTGCTCGAGAGCTTCCGCAAGATTTCTATCGAAGGCTTCCGGGTGGCTAAAGTCAATCACCCCATCAGCCCCCTTAAAAGCGTGAGCTGGAGAATCTGTAATAAATAAATTAAGAGGGGATTCTCCTATAAGAGTTCCTACATCTTGTCCCACAAAAAGATTTCCAGGACGTGTTAAAGCCCCCCCCATTTCAACATCAGGGTTTTGATTGATTTCTTTAAGGACAAGCTGTCCCATCCGTCCCGTGCAGCCTGTTACCGTAAGTTTAAGCATGTTTTTTCTCCTACTTCATCAACCCCGCTGTCAAAGCTAAACAATTTAATATTTTTTATTAGCCTTCAACTCTGTCTTAATCGCTCCTAAGGGATCAGCTTTTTTAAGGAGTAAGTAGCCTACTTTAATTCCTAAATACTCAACAGTGACTTCTTCTGGTAATCTCTCCAGTTCCCTATCTTCGTATATTTCTACACAAAGTGCCAAAGGAGCTTTTTCTTGATACGGAAAAGGGCAAATCCCAACTCCTCTTACTTCCATAAGCCCTTTGAGCGCAGGGGGGGAGGAGGTGATAAGAACTCCCTCTTCCAAAGTAATAAGAGTTTGATCATCGGCAATAAGAAGAGCTCCCCGATCCATGAGTTGAAGGGCTAGCGAAGACTTTCCAACCCCGGGAGCACCGGTGATTAAGACGGCTTTTCCTTTGATTTCAACGCAGGTGCCGTGGAGAAGAAGGGGCTTCATGGAGCGCTCTTTTCAAATTTTGCTGCAAAAAATCCGTCGGTGCTGTTTTGAAGTGGAGACAGTGACAAAAAAAGAGTCTCATTAAGGCCACAAGAAACAAGAGTAAAATCCTTATTCTTTTCCAGAAATGTATGGGCTACATCCTCATTCTCCTCCCCTAAAAGAGAACATGTGGCGTAGACAAGAGCCCCCCCAGGTTTAACGAGAGAGGCAGCGCCCTCCAA
Source organism: Alphaproteobacteria bacterium (assembly GCA_041690915.1). Classification (GTDB taxonomy): domain Bacteria; phylum Pseudomonadota; class Alphaproteobacteria; order UBA9655; family UBA9655; genus UBA9655. Next base: position 4,253 of record JBEPVR010000009.1, on the reverse strand, counting down.
AAGATTTTTTTGAAGTTCGGATAACTCTTGAATATCTTGCAGCGTCACATTCCACTTTTGATCGGGATTACGTCGCCAAGTCCCGCTTCCAGAACAAGGAGCATCCACAAGGACGCGATCAAAGCGCTCTTTTTGACGTTTGAGCCATTTGTCATTAACGCCCGTGATTTCTCGTAATTCCACATTAAAGGCACCCGCTCTTTTAAGTCGTTCCTTCGTTCGCTTGAGACGCCATGCAGCCGTATCCGTTGCCACAACGCGCCCCTTGTTTTGAAGAAGCGCTGCAAGGGCCAATGTTTTTCCACCAGCTCCCGCACATAAGTCCAAAACAGATTGACCTGGTTGAATATCCATAAGATGTACAATGAGTTGCGATCCCTCATCTTGCACTTCCACAAGGCCATCTTGGAAGGCTTTGGTTTGGGTGATGTTCTCGCGCCCTTCGATCCGCAATCCCCAAGGACAAAGCTTTGTGGGGGTCACGACAAGGCCTGTTTGTTTAAGGCTCGCAAGCGCTTCCTCTCGCGTTGCTTTCAATGTATTCACCCTTAAGTCAAGAGGAGCTTGTTTTAAAAAGGCCTGCATTTCCTTTTTTAAATTCTCTCCAAATCGTCGTTTGAGGAAAGAAAAGAGCCATTCGGGAAATTCCCCCTCAACCCAGGGGGGGAGGGTTTTAAGATCGGGCAGCTCCTCAAAAATTGCGCGTTCTTTATCAGAAAGTCGAGAAGGAGCGTATTTCTCTCCTGAGAATAAAATCCCGATTTTATCTCGGGCCACTTTTTCAAAGAGCCATAAATAGGCCAGTAAACGAATGCGAGCCGCATCACGAACTCCCATAAGGAGAGGGGATAATCCCCGCTCAAGCGCCCACCAATCACAAGAAGCTCTATGGCGCATAACGCCATAGACAAAGGCCGCAATGGCTTGACGGTCTTTTGCACCGATGTAGCGGCGCGTTTTAAAATACCCGTGCACCACTTGATCTAGGGGCTTTTTGTCTGCTCCATGGAAGGCTAAAATATCAAGGGTACTTTCAAGGCGACTCGCGTCTTTCATGGGCGAAATCCTTTAGCAACAACATACATCTCTGCCGAATCTGCTCGACTGGCTGGAGGTTTATAGTGGGTTACTTTTTCAAAATGTTTCTTCAAGAGTCCTAATAACTCTTTTTCTGTTCCTCCGCGCAACACTTTAACAACAAAATCGCCTCCTATTTCTAAAATATCTAAAGCAAAAGCAAAAGCCTCTTCTGCCAAAGCCATGATACGGAGGTGGTCTGTTGAGGAATGACCTGTGCTGGGGGCTGCCATATCACTTAAAACCACCTGAGCCGACCCCGCGAGAGCTGTTTTGAGTTGTTCAATCATGAGAGAATCGCAAAAATCTCCACAAATGAAATGAGCACCTAAGAGAGGTTCTATAGGTGTTAAATCAACTCCAACGACCCGTCCTTTAGGTCCAATGCGCTCAAGAATAACTTGAGTCCATCCTCCAGGAGCAGCCCCTAAGTCAATAATACGGGCACCTGCCTTCAATACTTTAAACTTTTCATCAATTTCAATAAGCTTATAAGCGGCTCTAGAGCGATAGCCTTCTACTTTGGCTTTTTGTATATAAGGGTCATTCAATTGACGGGCGAGCCATCTCTGAGAGGACGTTGTTCTTCCTCGTGATGTCTTTAAACGCACGACTAAAGGGCGCCCTGAAGATGATTTTTTTATCATGGCTGGATCAAATCCATGAGGATACCTTCTCGTACGCCTCGATCTGCCACCCGTACGGGGTTAATAGGAAAAACATCATATATACCTTCAAAGATTGCGACGCCTCCCATCACTAAGTCCGCCCTCATAGGGCCAATACAGGGATGGAGTAACCGTCCTTCAGGCGTCATGGCATAGAGAGAAGAAATCGTTTTCTTAATAATTTCAGGTGTTAGCTGAAGCCCGCTCACACGCATTCGATCGTATCGATCCAAGTTCATATGAATAGCTGCTAACGTTGTTACAGTTCCACTGGTTCCAATGAGTTGAATATTCTTCTTCCTAAGTTGAGGATAAATATGAGCCTTATCACAAAGGACCTTCATTTCCTTAGCTACGGCTTTGCGGATTTTTTGGAGAAAACGAACAGGAGAGGGTTCATATCGTAAAGTCTCGGCAACAGTGACAACGCCTAAAGGAAGAGATGTCCATTCAATAATTTCAGGCAACTTATGAGGAAAAAGCTCCATCCACATAACTTCCGTGCTTCCTCCCCCAATATCAAAAGCAATCGCATAACGGGTACTGGAGTCAAGCAAATCCGCACAGGCCACAATCGCCAGTCGCGCTTCTTCGGCCGGTGAAACAACCTCAAGCTCTAGACCCGTATTAAAGCGGATCTTTTCTAAAAAAGCATCACGATTGGAGGCTTCGCGGCAAGCTGCAGTTGCGATTAAACGCTTACGCGTCACATTTTGAGCCTTTATTTTTTTAGCGCAAATGGTAAGGGCATCAAGAGCTCTTCTCATCGCTTCCGCAGAAATATGGCCTTTGGTCGCAAGCTGATCCCCCAGTCGAATCACTCTCACAAAAGAATCAATGACCTTAGGTCCTTCAGCTGTTACGGCAGCAATGAGCAGACGACAAGTATTAGTTCCCAAATCAAGAGCAGCAACGAGCTCTTGGGGCTTCTCCTCATCGCTATGATGTAAAAAAGACTTAACCATCCTTATACCCTAAATCGCAAGATTGCTTACGGCAACTTTTATATGGTGATGAAATGAGAAATTTTGAAGAGAGAGGATAATTTTAGCTTTTTTAAAAATTTACAATTTTTTGGCCTAAAAATTAGAAAAAGTAGAAAACAGAGGGTCTTTTAAGGTAGAATGATTTCATGAGGATTGTTGCGGGAAAATATCGAGGCAAAAAACTTTTTGCTCCTTCTTATAAAAGAACGCGCCCGACCTCTGATCGAACGCGGGAAACCATTTTCAATATTCTCCTCCATAATCCTGCTTTTGGTTCTAAAGTTTTGAGCGATAAAGTCGTCTTAGATGTCTTTGCGGGTACGGGCGCCTTAGGGCTCGAGGCTCTTTCAAGGGGGGCTAGATCCGTTACATTTATTGAAAATGAGAGGGCGACCCTTCCCATTTTATATGACAATGTAAAAGCTTTTAATCTTTCTTGCTCTTGTGTTCTAGAGCAAGATGCTTCTCGACTTCAAATAACTCCATCTGTTCCTTTCGACCTCATATTTTTGGATCCTCCTTATCACCAGAATTTATTGTTTCCCACTTTATCACAACTTTTCGCGCAAGGTTGGATTGCAAAGGAAGCCATCGTTGTTATAGAAATGGCAAAAAATGAACCCTTTCTTCTGCCGTCTTTTCTTACCCCTGTGACAGAGCGAATTTCGGGTGCGGCTAAAGTTTTGTTTTGTAAAATGTAAATATAGTATATTATATTAACTATTTATAAATTGCTTTTTAGTATTATATTATTATGATACCAGTGGAGCTATTACATGTTACGAGAAGATGAAATCCGTAAGAAAGTTAAGATTTTAAAACGCTTCTATTTAGATGTTATCTATTTTGGAACAGTAAACTTCATTTTAATTTTGATCTGGCTTACGTTTGATAGAACGGGAACCTTTTGGCCCAAGTATGTTATCGTCGTATGGGGGGTTGCGTTAATTTTTAGAGCTTATCGCATGGGAGTCGTTCCTTTCATATTCCATCGTGTTTCATTTTTGAGCCAGGATTGGGAAGATAAGAAAGTTAAAGAAATTACACGGCATCGGAATATTCATCGAAAAGCTCCTTTGCCTAAGGACAAAAAAGAAAAGTAGCCGCTCATTATCGTCCTCTTGTTCAGTTGTAGCGGTGGGAAACAGCCTCTATGAGCCCTCTCTCTAAAACAAGCACCACTATTTGGCCTAATAGACACGTTTTAGGCCTATTTAACGATGAGGCTAAGATTGCATCTACTTTCGGGGGCTTGACAAACCTTACGTGAGGTTCAGGTAAAGGCACCCCTTAAACACAACTCTGGTTTATCTTAACGAATATTTCTACCTTCCATATCATCTTTCATTTCACAACTTCGAGGATGATCGCCCCCGCTTATTTTAAGAGTATAGTTTTTATTTACATCAAACTTAGTTCCATCCTCTGGCAAACACTCAATTACATCGTCATTCTTTAGCGTTACGGCTCACTACCCCATGATTTTTTGAACTCCTAGAGATTTGTTGTGTTTTTGAGGGGG